>SVKM01000237.1 GCA_015068465.1 Oscillospiraceae bacterium
CCCGCTGGAGGACGCTGCCGGCGAATATGAGATCATCTCCGGGCACAGGCGCCTTCACGCCGCGCAGCGCGCTGGGGTGGAAACCGTACCGGCGACCGTCCACCGCATTGGCCGTGACGCTGCCGCCATCGAGCTGGTGGACAGCAACCTCCACCGCGAGCACATCCTGCCGAGCGAAAAGGCGTTTGCCTACAAGATGAAGCTGGACGCCATGAAGCGGCAGGGACTGCGGACCGATCTCACTTCGTCGCAAGTTGCGACGAAGTTCGACGCCGCCGCGAGGATCGGCGAGGATTTCGACGAGAGCCGCGATCAGGTCTATCGCTATATCCGGCTGACAAACCTTGTCCCGGAACTGCTGACGCTTATGGACGAAAACCGCATCGCCTTCACCGTCGGCGTGGAGCTGTCCTATCTGCCCGAACGGGCGCAGCGGTACATTGCCGAGCTTGCGGAGCGGGACGAGGTAACGCCGTCGTATTCGCAGGCGGTGCGGATGCACAAGGAAACCGGCTTGTTCTTCGGCGGCATCCCCGATGACTGCATCGAAGAGATCATGTCGGAAGACAAGCCCAACCAGCGCGAGCGCGTGTCTATCCCCGTGGAGCAGCTTCGCCGCTTCTTTCCGGAGGGCTACACGCCGAAAAAGATGCAGGACGCCATCCTGCGGATGGTCGAAGACAACTACCGCTCCCTGCCGCACAAAAAGCCGCGTGACAGGGGCGACGCGCGATGAAGGAGGCGTTGAAGATGAAACAAAACAACGGCGATTGCTTCATTGTGGGCATTGGCACCGATGAGCATGAATATGTCGTCAACGGCGTGAGGTACATCGTTTCCACACGATATGCGCCCACAGCACTTGACGGCGAGGGAGAGCATACGCTTTCCGACCGTCTGAAAAACTATGTGAGCAGTGACCTTTCAGACTTGACGGAATCTGGCGGCGAAGGTATGCTCGAAGACGAATATGCTTTTTCGGCTGCCGGGAAGGAGGATTAAATGCAGTCGAAGAAGAAAAATATCCCGCAGACCGGGATCACCGCGCTGTACTGCCGTCTCAGCCGCGACGACAAGCAGGATGGCGACAGTAACTCCGTGGCGAATCAAAAAAAGCTGCTGACCAAGTTCGCAAAAGAGAACAAGCTGGCAAACCCGCGTTTTTACGTCGATGACGGGTACACGGGCACAAACTTCCGAAGACCCGGATTCCAGCAGATGATCGAGGACGTGGAGCTCGGCTACGTCAAAACCATCATCGTGAAGGACATGAGCCGCCTGGGGCGCGATTATTTGCAAGTCGGCTATTACACCGACACCTATTTCCCCGAGCACGGCATCCGCTTCATCGCCGTCAACGACATGGTGGACAGCGCTGAGGGCGAGGACGAAATGGCTCCGTTCCGCAATGTGATGAACGAAATGTACGCACGCGACATCAGCCGCAAGATTCGCTCGTCGCACCGCATCCGGGGCAACAGCGGCGAGCCGCTCTCCCAACCGCCCTACGGGTATCTGAAATCGCCGGAGAACCCGAAGAAGTGGATCGTGGACCCCGTGGCGTCGCTGGTGGTCAAGGACATCTTTCGGATGTATCTGGAGGGCAAGGGCACTGAAACCATCGCCCGCACCCTGGAGGAAAGTCGGACGCTGAACTGCACCGCCTACTGGCGCGCCAAGGGAGTCAAACGCGGCGGCAAAAAGCCGATGACCGACCCGTACCACTGGAAAAACTCGACCATCCAGAAGATTCTGACCCGCCAGGAGTATTGCGGCGATGTGGTCAATTTCAAGACCTACTCCAAATCCTTCAAGCAGAAGGCGCGCCTCGAAAACCCGTCCGAAAACTGGGTGATTTTCAAGGACGTGCATGAGCCGATCATCGACCGCGCGACCTTCGAGCGCGTTCAGGTGATGCTGCACAGCACGAAGCACCGCGCGCCGAAGCCGGAAAACGGCGAGAAGAATATGTTCTGCGACCTGCTCCGCTGCGCCGACTGCGGGAATAAGCTCTGGTATCACACGAACACGAACAACAAGGACATCCACTTTTTCAGCTGCTCCAACTACGCGAAGGATTATCGCGGGAGCTGCCCCACGCGGCATTATATCCGCGCCGACGCCGTGGAGGAGGTGGTCAAGCTGGAGCTGAACCGCATGGCGTCCTATCTCAAGCACGACGAGGAAGCGTTGGCGACGCTGCTGGCGGAGAAAACTGATCAGGAGCTGCTTGCCGAGAAAAAGGCGGCGGAAACCGCGATGGAAGAAGCTGCTGCGAGGAACGCGAAGGTCACAGGGCTTTATGAGAAAGCGTATGAGGACAACGCCGACGGGAAGATCACGGACGAGTGGTTCATGCACCTCTCCCACAAGTATGAGGAGGAGCGCATGGAGCTGAAGGAGCGCATCGCCGCCTGCAAGGAGAAGCTGGACGCCCTGGAGGGCGAGCGGCACCGGAAGGACGCCTTTCTCGCCGCGATCCGCCGGTTCATGGAGATGGGCACGCTGACCGCGCCGCTGCTCCACGAGCTGATCGACCACATTGACGTGTATGAAACGGAGGGCACGGGCAAGAACCGCACCCAGCGCGTCGTGATCTACTACCGCTTCGTGGGCTACATCGAGTTGCCTGATGCGGCATTCCGCAGCGAGGGGCGCTATCGCGCCGACACCCGCCAGGGCGTCGCGGTGGAGTACATCCCCAAGCCCGCGTAAAACAATGGGGCAGGTTCGCACCTGCTCCGTACATAGAAAAATCGAGCGGTCATAACCTCAAATCAGTTATGACCACTCGATATGGTTGCGGAGGTAGGACTTGAACCTACGACCTCCGGGTTATGAGATACTCGCAAGGTGTCTCCTGCGTCTCGTCGGTCTCACGCGGTTCGGAATATGCCGTCATTCAAACAGCTATTGCAATTTTGC
>SVKM01000238.1 GCA_015068465.1 Oscillospiraceae bacterium
TGGTCATCGCCCCCAACCAGCTCCCGACCTACGTTTCCGACAAGGGCGGCAACATCAACATGGCGACCGCGGGCCTGCCCGCGAACGCCGGCAAGACCTCTTCCTCCGTCGGCGTCATGGACCGCGTGATGGCGTTCAAGGACGACTCCGCGCCCGACCAGGCCGCGCGCAACGAGGCCATCGGCAAGTTCCTCAAGTTCTTCTATGATCCCGAGAACTACGTCGGCTGGGTCAGCATGGAGGGCTTCCTCCCCGCCGTCAACAGCGCGGTCGCGGCGCTCGTCGCCTCCGATCCCAGCTTCGCGGCGTGGCTCGACGTTCTCGGCTCCTGCCAGTTCTATCCTGCCGCCAAGGCGGAGTGGGATCAGGTCAAGCAGGGCGTCATTGCCGCGGAGCAGAACGCTCTCACCGGCGCCGACGTGAAGACCGAGCTCGACGCGCTCCAGGCGCAGCTCGGCGGCTGAGATCCGCAAGGACGCGGCATCTGATCTGAATTGAGCCCGGGCGGGCCCGGCACAGCCGGACCCGCCCGCGCCGTTTTCGCAGGACTCCAACCCTAGTCCCGAAAGGGGGAAGCAAGGCTTGACTTCCAGTCTCAATAAGCGCCGCTGGGGCCCCTATCTGTGGCTCCTGCCCAGCATTCTTCTCATCACGGTCTTTGTGGTCTACCCGATCCTGATCGTGTTCCGGCTCTCGTTCAGCGAGATCTCCAAATCCGGCGTCGCGGGCGGCTTCATCGGCTTCAAAAACTACGTCGACGCGGTAAGGCTCCCCGCGTTCAAGACGGTCATGGTCAACACCTTCTGGTGGGTGATCTCGGTCGTCGGCGTCTCGACGCTGCTCGGCGTCGTCTTCGCGCTCATGCTCGACCGCAAATTCCACGGCCGCAAGCTCGTGCGCGCGATCCTCGTGTTCCCGTGGGCGACCTCGCTGGTCATTCAGGCGTCCGTCTGGAACTACATCATCAAGTACGAATACGGCAGCCTCAACAACGTGCTTCTCAATCTCGGCATCATCAAGCAGGCGATCAACTGGCGCTCGAGCTACCAGGTGGAATTCATCTGGGAGTGCGGCGTCGGCATCTTCGTCACGATCCCCTTCGTCACCTTCTGCGTGCTCTCGGGCCTTCAGTCCATCGACGGCTCGCTCTACGAGGCGGCGACCGTGGACGGCGCGGGCTTCTGGTCCTCGCTGTTCAAGATCACGCTGCCGCTGGTGCGCCCGTCGCTGACCGTGAGCACCGTTTTGAATATCATCTACGTTTTCAACTCCTTCCCCATTATCTACACGATGACCAAGGGCGCGCCCGCCAACAAGACGGACACGATGATCACCTATCTCTACATGCTCAGCTTCTATGAGCGGCAGAAGGGCCCGGCGACGGCGCTGTCCGTGATCGGGTTTTTGATCCTGTGCGTGTGCGCGGGCCTCTATATGCACACGGTCATGCGGAAGGAGGAGAGCCTGTGAAACAGCAAAACCGCGCCGCGCTGCTCCTGCTTGTGTGCGGCTTCGTCCTCTCGCTCGTCCTCCTCTCGCTCCCGCTGTGCTCGTTCAGCGCGAACGTCTACACGAAAAAGTCCCCCAACACGTTCCGCGGCGACGAAAAATATCAGGCCGTCCTCGCGGAGGTCAACGCCGTCGCGGAGGAATACCGCGCAAAGGGCTTCGACGTGGAGATCGAGGAGAGCGAAACGCTCCGCACCAACTCCAAGGGCGAAACGACCTCGCTGATGGCGTTCACGCTTCACGAAACCTTCGGCAAGAGTCTGTGGCAGTTCCCGGGTTCTCCGCTCGTGCCGTCGTATCTCGCGCTCGCGCTGATCGCGTGCTTCATCCTCTCGGCGCTCTGCGCGCTCGCGGGCACGCTGCCGTCGATGGATGCGCCGCACCGGACGCTGGACGCGCGCTCCGTGTCGCTGCGCGGCGCGTCGTGCTGGTTTGCGCTGTGCGCCATGCTGCTCACGCCGGTGCTCGTCATGGCGAACAACGTGACGTTCTCCCGGCGCGTCGGCCTCTACGCCAACGAGCTTGCAACCGAGGGCAAGGACGCCTTCTACGCGGCGATGGACCGCTTCCTCTTCGGCGGCGCGGCGGGCGAAAACCTCGACGCGGCGCTCAAGGGCCTGCAGTACGACGCCTCGGGCATGCTGTGGCTGCTCCTGCCGGCGGCGCTTTTGATGCTCCTCGCGGCGGTACAGCTGCGCTTCGGCGCGATCCGCGGCCCGATCCTGCGCGGCATCCTCTACTTCTCGGCTGTCGCGCTCTGCCTCGCGGTGCTCTATCCGTACTACGTCATGCTCATCACGGCGTTCCGCTCCAACGCGGAAACGACCGATATGTACTTTTTGCACCTGTTCCCGACCAAGTGGGTGTGGAGCAACCTCGGCGACATCATCCGCCGCGGCGTGCCGCGGTATCTGCTCAACTCGCTGCTGGTCGCCGGCGGCGCGACGGGCATCGCGATGCTCTGCGGCATTCCCGCCGCCTACGCGCTCGCGCGCATGGATTTCAAGGGCAAAAGCGCGTTCCTCGGCTTCGTCATCATGAGCCAGATGTTCTCGCCCGTGGTGCTGCTCATCGGCATCGCGCAGATGATGAGCACGCTGCACCTGGGCGACTCCGTCGTGGGGCTCATGCTCATCAACGCCGCGTTCAACCAGGCGTTCGCGATCTGGCTGCTGCGCGGGACGTTTGTTTCCATCTCGTCGGAGATGGAGCAGGCGGCGCTCATCGACGGCTGCAACACCGTGCAGTCGCTCATCCGCGTGCTGATCCCGATGGCGGCGCCGGGCATCGTGACCGCGCTTATTTTCGTGTTCATCAACTCGTGGAACGAGTACACGATCGCGACGGTGCTGATCCAGACGGCGGCGAACAAGCCCATCACGGTCGGCA
>SVKM01000239.1 GCA_015068465.1 Oscillospiraceae bacterium
AAGCCCTCGTCGTACACGCAGAAGGAGGCTTTGTCGCAGCGGCGCAGCGCGTCGATCTTGTGGCCCTTTCTGCCGCCGTGGAAGTAGAGCTTGCCGTCGTCCTCGCAGTAGAAGTGGTTGATCGGCATACCGTAGGGGTAGCCGTCGTCGCCGAGGACGGACAAAACGCCGCGCTTTTCGCGCTTGAGGATGTCGATGCACTCCTCGCGCGGCAGCGCCTGCTTGAAGCGGAGCATCTCTCGAAACATGGGGAACCTCCTTTGTTTGACAACAGCGAGCCTTGACAAGGCTCGCTGCTGCTTGAAACTTATGCTGTTACAGCTGCACGCGGGTGCCGGTCTTGCCCTCGATGCCTTCCTTCGCCTTTTCGAGCAGCGTGATGAGCGCCACACGGCCGGGCTTGGACTCGGCGAAGCTCATCGCCGCCTGGACCTTGGGCAGCATCGAGCCGGGCGCGAACTGCTTTTCCTCGATGTACTTGCGCGCGTCGTCCGGCGTCAGAACGTCGAGACCCTTCTGGTCGGGCTTGCCGAAGTTGATGGCGACCTTCTCGACCGCGGTGAGGATGATGAGCATATCGGCGTCCACCAGCTCGGCGAGCTTCGCGGAGGCACAGTCCTTGTCGATGACGGCGGGGATGCCGTAGAGCTTGCCGTCCTTGCGGATGACGGGGATGCCGCCGCCGCCGACGGTGATGACGACCACGCCGTCCTTGAGCAGCGCCTTGACGGTGCCCTTTTCAATGACGTCGATCGGCTTGGGGGAGGGGACGACCTGACGATAGCCGCGGCCGGCGTCCTCGACCATGGTGTAGCCCTTTTCCGCCGCGATCTTGTCGGCGGTCGCCTTGTCGTAGAACGCGCCGACCGGCTTGGTGGGATGCTGGAAGGCGGGATCCGCCTCGTCGACGAGCACCTGCGTCACGACGGTGGCGACCTCCTTGGTCATGCCGCGCTCCGCCATCTCGTTGCCGATGGCGTTTTGCAGATGGTAGCCGATGTAGCCCTGGGACATGGCGCCGCACTCGGGGAACGGCATGTCGGACTTGATCGCCTTTGCTTCGGCGGCGGTGGACATACCGAGGTTGATCATGCCGACCTGCGGGCCGTTGCCGTGGGCAATGATGACCTCGTTGCCCGCCTCGATCAGGTCGACGATGGGCTTGGCGGTCTTGCGGACCAGCTCCAGCTGCTCATAGGGGGTATTGCCGAGGGCGTTGCCGCCGAGGGCGATTACGATACGTTTGGACATTTGAAAATCTCTCCTTGTTTGTTTGGTTGTTCACGTGCGCCAGTCGCCGTTGATGCGCACATATTCGCGCGTGAGGTCGCAGCCCCACGCCGTCGCCTCGCCGTCTCCCTGGCGGAAGCGGACGATGACGGTGATGTCGTGCTCGGAGAGCACCTTCGCCGCCAGCTCCTCGTCAAAATCGACGCCGAAGCCGTCGGACATGACCTGCACCTCGCCGGCGGCGGAGCGGAGGACGCAGTCGGCATGCGCCGGGTCGACGTCCGCGCCGGAGTAGCCCGCCGCCGCCATGATGCGGCCCCAGTTGGCGTCGCGCCCGCTGACCGCCGCCTTGAAAAGCGTCGAGCCCGCGACGGACTTTGCCACGAGCCTCGCGTCGCGCTCGGTGGGCAGCCCGCAGGCATGGACCTCGATGAGGTGCGTCGCGCCCTCGCCGTCGGAGGCGATGCGCTTCGCCATGTCGACGCACACGTCGGTGATGAGCGAGGCGAACGCCGCGCGGTCCGCGCCGGTCGCAAGCGAAACGCCGGAGGCGCCGTTGGCGAGCAGGAACGCGGAGTCGTTGGTCGACGTGTCGCCGTCGACGGTACACATGTGGAAGCTCTTGTCCGCCGCGGCGGAGAGCATCTGCTGCAGATCGGACGCCTCCGCGCGCACGTCGCTCGTGAGGTAGAGCAGCATCGTCGCCATGTTCGGGTGGATCATGCCGCTGCCCTTCGCCATCGCGCCCACGCGCACCGTGCCGCCCGAGAGCGCCAGCTCATAGGACGCCTCCTTGCGCACGCGGTCGGTCGTGCAGATCGCCCACGCGGCGTCGGAGCCCTTGTCGGGGGACAGATCGGGCACGATCCGGCGCATGCCGTCGAGTATCTTTTGGGTCGGCAGATACGCGCCGATGACGCCCGTCGAGCAGACGAAGACCTCGTCCTCGCCGAGTCCGAGCAGGCGCTCGGCTTCGGTTTCGATCGCCTTCGCGTCCCGAAGGCCGCGCTCGCCTGTGCCGGCGTTGGCGTTGCCGCTGTTGACGACGATCGCGCGCGCCCTGCCCTTTTTCAATATCTCGCGGTCGAGCGTGACGGGCGCGGCGCAGAACCGGTTGGTCGTGAACAGCGCCGCGCTCGCGCAGGGGCGGTCGGAAACAAGCATCGCAAGATCCGGCTTGTGTTTTTTCCGGCTCTTCACGCCGACATAGACCGCACCCGCACGAAACCCGAGCGGCGCAGTCACGCCGCCGTCGATGGCCGTGTAGTTTGCTTTCATCGGCGCAGCGCTCCCGCTGTCTTAAAGGTTGCCGATGGTGGCGACCATGACCGCCTTGATGGTGTGCATGCGGTTCTCCGCCTCGTCGAAGACCTTGCTGTTCGGGGACAGGAACACGTCGTCCGTGACCTCGCGGATATCGTAGCCGAGCTTCTTCTGCTCCGCAGCCATCGTGGTGTCGAAGTCGTGGAAGGAGGGCAGGCAGTGCAGGAAGATGCAGTCGTCGTTGCCGGTCGCCTCCATGACGTCCTTGGTGACCTTGAACGGGGTGAGCAGCTTCACGCGCTCGGGGATCT
>SVKM01000240.1 GCA_015068465.1 Oscillospiraceae bacterium
GGCGGCGTGATCGTCGACGGCGGCACGTTCGACTGGGCATCGAGCGGCAAATATCCGTGGATCAGCGAGCCGAACCCGAGCTACCACGGCGTGAAGTTTACCGAAGCGGCAGGCAAGGCGGCGTTCGCGACCTACGTTCGCGCGATATTGCTGCGCGACACGGGCGCGTGTATCTCGCCGTTCGCGGCGTTCTTGCTCCTGCAAGGCACCGAGACGCTCTCGCTGCGCCTTGAGCGCCACACGGAGAACACGAAGAAGGTCGTGGCGTACCTCAAAAACCATCCGCAGGTCGAGCACGTCAACCACCCCTCGCTGCCCGAGCATCCCGACCACGCGCTGTACGAACGCTATTTCCCGAACGGCGGCGCGTCGATCTTCACCTTCGACATCAAGGGCGGGCAGAAGGAGGCGTTCGCGTTCATCGACGGCTTGCAGCTGTTCTCGCTGCTTGCGAACGTCGCGGACGTCAAGAGCCTCGTCATCCATCCCGCGACCACGACGCACTCCCAGCTCACGGCGGAGGAGCTGGACGCGGCGGGCATCCGCCCGAGCACGATCCGCCTGTCCATCGGCACCGAGCACATCGACGATATCCTCGCCGACCTCGAAAAAGGGTTTGCCGCCGCGGCGGCAAACGCATAAGATGATTCAGAAAATATCAGGAGGGAAACAAAATGTCCAACATCTACACTTCCGCAGATCAGCTCATCGGCAAAACGCCGCTTCTGGAGCTGACGCACATTGAGAAAAGACACGGCCTGCGCGCGACGGTCCTCGCGAAGCTCGAATACTTCAACCCCGCCGGCAGCGTCAAGGACCGCATCGCCAAGGCGATGATCGACGATGCGGAGGCGAAGGGGCTTTTGAAGGAGGGCTCGGTCATCATTGAGCCGACGAGCGGCAATACCGGGATCGGGCTTGCCGCCGTCGCGGCGGCGCGAGGTCTGCGCATCATCATCGTTATGCCCGAGACCATGTCGGTCGAGCGGCGGCAGCTGATGAAGGCGTACGGCGCGGAGCTGGTGCTCACCGACGGCGCGAAGGGCATGAAGGGCGCGATCGCGAAGGCCGACGAGCTGGCGAAGGAGCTCCCCAACGCGTTCATTCCCGGGCAATTCGTCAACCCCGCGAATCCCGCCGTTCACAGAGCAACGACCGGGCCTGAGATCTGGGCGGATACCGACGGCAAGGTGGATATCTTTGTCGCGGGCGTCGGCACCGGCGGCACGCTCACAGGCGTCGGCGAGTATCTCAAGGGACAGAACAGCGCCGTGAAGGTCGTCGCCGTGGAGCCCGCCGGCTCGCCCGTGCTCTCGCAGGGTACGCCCGGCGCGCACAAGATCCAGGGCATCGGCGCGGGCTTCGTGCCCGACGTTCTCAACACCAAGATCTACGACGAGATCATCACGGTGGAGAACGAGGACGCCTTTGAAACAGGAAAGGAGATCGGGCGCGCCGAGGGCGTGCTGGTCGGCATCAGCTCCGGAGCGGCGGTCTGGGCGGCGGTGCAGCTTGCCAAGCGGCCGGAAAACGCGGGCAAGACGATCGTGGCGCTCCTGCCGGACACCGGCGACCGCTATCTCTCCACGCCGCTGTTCGCGGAATGAGCGCTGCGGAACCGCTGCCGGCGTTGATCCGCCGCGCCGCGCAGGAGCTTGCGGAGCAGGAACGCGCTTACGAAACGCCGCCGGAGTATTACGGGCTTCGGTTACAGGCGGAGCAGCTTACCGACTGGATGATCGACGCGCTTTTTCCGCAGTTCGCTTCGGAGAAGGCGTGGCAGGAGGGGCGGCTGGAGCAGGCGGCAGAGCTGCTGGGACGCTGCCTTGTGCGGATCCCCGGCGCGCCGGACGCGGAGAAGGCCGTTTCCGCGCTGCTGCGGGAGCTGCCCGAGGTCAGACGGCAGCTCCAGACGGATCTGACCGCGGCGTATCAGGGCGATCCCGCGGCGCGGAGCGTCGATGAGGTCATCCTGTGCTACCCGGCGTTCCCGGCGATCGCCACGTTTCGCCTGGCGCATGTGCTTTACCGGGAGGGAGTGCCGCTTTTGCCGCGCATGATGACGGAGTACGCGCACCGGCGCACCGGCATCGACATCCATCCCGGCGCGACGATCGGCGATTCCTTCTTCATCGACCACGGCACCGGCGTGGTGATCGGCGAAACGACGACGATCGGCTGCGGCGTGAAGCTCTACCAGCACGTGACGCTGGGCGCGAAGAGCTTTGCCGTCGGCGAGGACGGGAGCCTTGTCAAGGGGATCAAGCGCCACCCCGATATCGGCGACCGTGTCGTGATCTACGCGGGGGCGACGATCCTGGGCGGCGAGACGCACATCGGCAGCGACTGCATCATCGGCGGCAGCGTCTGGCTGACGCATTCGGTTCCGGCGGGGAAGATGGTGCTGGCAAGGGCGACGGTGACAGACCCGCCGCTGACGCGGGACATCATCAGCGATCCGGTTTTGGACAGCGCCATGCTGTGAATAAAGAAAAAGGGAAAAGCCGCGCTTTCGCGCGGCTTTTCCCGTCGCAGAATGAATTGGAATACTCAGTTGTTGACCTTGAAGTGCGAGACCTGATCCTGCAACTGCTTGGACTGGCCGTTGAGCGAAGAGCACAGCGCGGAGGTCTCCTCGGAGGTCGTGGCGTTGGTCTGGATGACCTGAGAGATCTGCTTGATGGATTCGCTCTGCTCCTGGCTGGCGCCCGCGATCTCGGCGATGATCTTCGCCGTCTGCGCGGACATGTCCTTGACTTCCTTCATGGACTCCGCCGTGGCGGCGGCGATCTC
>SVKM01000241.1 GCA_015068465.1 Oscillospiraceae bacterium
AAGAGCTTCTGCAGTATGGCGGCGTCACGCAGGTGGTCGACACACTCGACGAGCTGATGCCGGCCGCGATGGACAAGGCGCGGGAGCTCTGCCGGCGCGGACCGCTCGTGCTGCGCTATCTCAAGGCCTGCATGAACGAGCAGGAGGATTTCCAGATGCACCGTAAGAATGAACTCGAGGTCACCTATACACGCTACATGGCGCGCCACGAGGATTTCAAGGAGGGCGTCTCCGCGTTTCTTGAGAAGCGGGAGCCGAAGTATCAGGGCGCGTAAAGCAAAGCGGAGCTGCGCGCTTGACTTTCTCTTTTATTACAAGTAAAATGGGGCTTGTTACGCAAGGATCTCTAGCTCAGTTGGTTAGAGCAGCCGGCTCATAACCGGTCGGTCCTGGGTTCGAGTCCCAGGGGATCCATTGTTTACAGGGGTTGCCGCACATAAAGGGTGCGGCGGCCCTTTTTTGCGTCTGCGGATAAGGACCTTTGTCGGACCTGCCCCTGCGCGAATAATTAGTTCAATTAAACTAATTATTCGGTCAAATTAGACTCCTATAACTATTGAGTATAAATTTAAAGTTAGCATTGTCATATTCAGATAATTTATGATATGATACTAACGACAACAGAGCAGACAGCAGAGATCCCGTATGATCGATCGAAACCGGTCTGCAGAAACATTGGCAGCCGAATAAGGAGGTAGCAAGGTGTTTTACAAAAACGGAAAATTCTGGATGTATCTGGCGGGAGCAGCGACAGGGCTGTTCGTGACGACAAAGGCGGCCCGCAAGATCGCGGTCAACTCGATCGCCTGCGGCATGATGGCAAAAGACCGCATCGACGAGGGAATCACCAACATCAAAGAAGACGCAAATGATATCTACGAAGATGCGAAGCGCAAGAAAGCGGAATGCGATGCCGCAAAGGACGCAGCAGCGGAGGCAGCAGCGGAAGCCGCAGCGGAGTGAATCACAACAGCCGGCATGACTGCGGAAAATGAGACAGCGCGGGCGGCGTTGCAGGCGCGCCGCCCTGGAGAACAGCCTGCGGCAAGGTACGAGCAGTGAAATACGAAATTGTTTATGACAAGCCGGGGCGTCTGCGCATCCGGCTCGGGCTTTACGCATTTACAAAAGAGGAGGGCTATGGGATCGAGGCGATGCTTGGGAAACTGAGCGGAGTCTCACAGGTGGAGTCCACCAGCGCGAACGGCGGTCTTCTGATCCGCTACGAGGAGGGGAGCAGGGCGGAGATCCTCTCGCTCGTCGGCAGGCTGGACCGAAGCAATCTTCCCGTTGAAACGTGTACGGACGAGCAGCAGAAGCGCGAAACCAGGGCGGAGTTTATCAATGACATCGTGAGAATGACGGCGCAGCACTACGCGGTCCGTCTCTTTTTGCCGGTGCCGGTGCGAACCGTGTTCACCGTGATACGCTCGATCCCGTTTTTTGTACGGGGAATCCGCGCGCTCTCGAAAGGAAAGCTGAGTGTGGAGGTGCTGGATGCGGCGTCGATCACGGCGGCCTATATCCAAAAGACGCCTGCGACGGCGGCCTCGGTCATGTTCCTCCTCGGCATCAGTGACCGGCTTGAGCGCTTCACGAGAAAGCAGACGCGCGACGCGCTCGCGGAGAGCCTCGCGATGAACATCGATACCGTCTGGCAGGTGACAGAGGCGGGCGATGTGCGCGTACCGCTTGCGCAGATACAGCCCGGAGACCGGGTCCGCGTACAGGCGGGCGCCCTCATGCCGGCAGACGGCGTGATCGCAGAGGGAGACGGCATGATCAACGAGGCATCCCTGACGGGAGAAGCGGCGCCGGTCCACAAGGACGTTGGAAAGACGGTCTTTGCCGGCACGGCAGTTCAGGAGGGGAATATCATCGTCGAAGTGACCAAGACGGCCTCGGAGAGCCGGATCGCGGGCATTGTCAATATGATCGATGCGTCCGAGCTGATGAAGGCCGGCGCGCAGAGCCGCGCCGAAAAACTCGCGGACACCATCGTCCCGTTCAGCTTCCTTACATCGCTTGCCGTGGGTCTGGTCACGCGCAATCTGGCCAAGGCGCTCTCGGTGCTGATGGTGGATTATTCCTGCGCGGTGCGTTTGTCGACGCCCATCTGCGTTATATCGGCAATGGGCGAGGCATCGCGAAGAAATACGGTCATCAAAGGCGGCAGGTACTTGGAGGCGTTGGCGCGGGCCGATACTGTCGTGTTCGACAAAACGGGTACACTCACCTGCGCTCGGCCCACGGTGACCTGCGTCTTGCCATTCGGGGATGCGGATGAGGAAAAGCTGTTGTGCTATGCCGCCTGCATCGAGGAGCATTTCCCGCACAGTGTGGCACGGGCCATCGTTGAGGAAGCGCGGGCGCGCGGACTGCACCACGAAAACGAGCTCCATGCCGAAGTGGATTATGTGGTCGCCCACGGAATCAAAACCAAGGTGAACGGGCACGATGCATGCATTGGCAGCGCGCATTTTATTTTCGAAGACGAGGGAGTGAAGCGTCCGCCGCGCATGAGGCAGCGGATTAGCAAGGCGGCTCCGGGCTCGTCGGTAGTGTATTTGGCAATCGATGGTGTGTTGGAAGGCGCTATCTGTCTTGATGACGAGCTGCGGCCCGAAGCGCACAGCGTGCTGAAGCAGTTGCGCGAGGCGGGCATAGGGCACATCGTCATGCTGACGGGTGACTCTGAGGCGGGAGCTGCGGCCGTGGCGGAGCGCCTGGGAATCGACGAGGTGCATGC
>SVKM01000242.1 GCA_015068465.1 Oscillospiraceae bacterium
CTATCGCGAGTTCCTGATGAACGAGGCGCGCTACAGCCGTCTGACCCGCGAGTTCCCCGAGCGCGCGGAGACGCTGTTCACGCGCAACGAGGACGCGGCGAAGGAGCGCTACGAGCACCTGCTCAAGCTTGTCGAGATGTACAAGTAAAGAATTCCCGCGCAAAAAGAAAGACGGCTTTACAGCCGTCTTTCTTTCTGTTATAGTAATCTTTGCCGAAAACGCGCAGGCGCGGTCGCTGAGACGCGCGCGCTGTCCGCGCGGGGCACCGCAGCGGCAAGCGGAAACAGACGCACAGCGTATCGTTTCGGCTGCGCCGGATGGGGCAAAGCCCGAGCCGCTTGCTGCGAAAAGCGATTTTCTCTTTTGGGGAAGTCCGAAACCGCGTTTTCTCTTTTCAAGAAAAAGAGAAAAGGCGGTGTCGGGAGCCGTTCCCCGAGGATGAAGAAAGGGAGAAAAACCATGGACAAAAAAGACGAGATCATCCTGCGCCAGCTCGACGTGATCCGCAGCATGTCGGAAAACAGCTTAAACCGCATGAACGAGGACTTCTGGGGCGCGCCCAAGCCCGCCGCGCCCGCGGACGGCGCCGCCGCGGCGAAGGACGACAAGAAAGCGCCCCCGACCGCGACCAGCGGCGGCGAGGGCGGCGAGAAAAAGGAAGAGGAGCTGCCCCCGCCCGAGAAGATCGAGGATCTCAAGGCGGAGCTGGACAGCTACATCGGCCTCGCCGAGATCAAAAAGGAGGTCAACAACCTCATCAACATGGCGACCGTGTTCAAGCGCCGCCAGGAGGCGGAGCTGCCGACGACCGATTTTTCGCTCCACATGGTCTTCACCGGCAACCCCGGCACCGGCAAGACGATGATCGCGCGGCTCATGGCGCGCATTTACCGCTCGCTCGGCATTCTGTCCAAGGGCCAGCTCGTCGAGGTCGACCGCAGCGGCCTTGTCGCCGGCTACGTCGGCCAGACTGCCATCAAGACCCAGCAGCAGATCCAGAAGGCGCTCGGCGGCGTGCTGTTCATCGACGAGGCGTACGCCCTCAACGGCAAGAGCGAGAACGACTTCGGCCAGGAGGCGATCGACACCATCCTCAAGGCGATGGAGGACCACCGCGACGACCTCGTGGTCATCGTCGCGGGCTACGACGAGCTGATGGAGCAGTTCATCCACTCCAACCCGGGCCTCGAGTCCCGCTTCAACCGCTATCTGCACTTCGAGGACTATACCACCGACGAGATGGTGGGCATCTTCAAGCTCCAGTGCAAGAAGGGCTGCTACCAGCTCGCCGACGGCGTGGAGGCGGAGGTGCGCGAGTTCATCGACGAGTCGAACGACGACGGCATCACCTTCGGCAACGCGCGCGGCGTGCGCAACATCTTCGAGCACATCCTCACCGAGCAGGCGAACCGCCTCGCCGCGATGGACGAGTTCACGAAGGACGACCTCATGACCATCACGGTCGAGGACGTGTTCCACGCGAGGGGGATGGATTACGACGCCCCGCTGCCTGTGGCAGAGGAAGGGGAGTCGTAATCGAGGCAGCGGCGGGAGAATCGCGAGCGAAAGCGAGCGAGGCGACCTGTGCCGCAACGGTGTATCTACGACAGGCCCATGCCCGTCCCGGAGGAGAAAAAGGACGAAGAGGGCGGAGATGCCCCGCAGAAGAGCGAAGAATAACAAAAAGCGCATAAAACACGCCCGTTTTTCAAAAACGGGCGTGTTTTTTCTATCCCTTGGCGCCGAGCGCCGCGGAGAGCGCAGCCGCGGCGGCGGTTGTTTCCGCGATCGCCGTCTGGAATTCGTCGGACTGCACGCGGCGGAACAGGCCCACCACGCCGAGCGCGCAGCGCACCTCGCCGGTACCGTCGCGCACCGCCGCCGCGACCGCGCGCAGGCCGATCTTGTATTCGCCGTCCTCGACCGCCCAGCCGCGCGCGCGCAGCGCCGGCAGCTCGGCGAGCAGCGCCTCCGCGTCCGTGACCGTGTGCGGGGTATAGGGCGGCATGCCCGCGTCGAGCAGGCGTCGCCTCGCCTCGCCCGCGCCGAGGCAGGAGAGCAGCAGCTTGCCCTGCGCCGTGGCGTGCAGCGGCAGGCGCGAGCCGACCTCCGGCACGACCTGCACGCCCGCGCCGCCGGTACACTGGTCGATGGAGATGACGTGCCCGCCCTCGAGGATCGAGAGGAACGCGCTGCCGCCCGCCGTTTCCGCCAGGCGCTCCAGATACGGCCTTGCCGCGCGCGAAACGTCCCAGAGCGCGCTGACCGCGCAGCCGCACTCGAAAAGCCGGATGCCGAGCGCGTAGCGCCCGTCGGCGCGCTGCTCGACCATCGCGTGCTCGCGCAGGGTCGAGAGCAGGGCGTAGACCGTGCTCTTGGGATAGCCCACGGCGTCGGCAAGCTCGCGCAGGGTCATCGGCGCGCGGCGCGCAAGCAGCGTTTCCAGCAGCTCCATCGCCTTCGACACCGAGCGCACGTGCGCATTTCGTTCGGTTTGCTCCATTGTCTTCACCTCATCGCAAGCGTAGCACGGTTTTTGCCGCGATGCAAGGAAATATTCCGTATTGCCGAACAACAATTCCGCAATGCGGAACGGCATGCCTTGTCCCGCGCCGATGCATTGGCTACAATAGCCTTATCCTTTTACAAAAATAACGGAGTCTGCTAATAAAAAGTCAAGCCCCAAATGAAGAAAATTTGCGGACTTGACGGAGAGTATAACAAACTGA
>SVKM01000243.1 GCA_015068465.1 Oscillospiraceae bacterium
GCGCGTAGCCCATGTCCGCCTCGCTGATGTCGAGCGCGGCCTGCACGGCGACCATGTTGCCGCTGCCGCCGATCCAGGAGCCGCAGAGGGCGCCGAGGCCCATCCAGGCGTCGCTGCCGATGGTGCCCTTCATCAGAACGAAGGCGACGACGAAGCCGATGATGATCGTCAGCGTCGCGGAGAAGAAGCCGAGCAGCATCTTCGGCCCCAGACGCAGGACCTTGCGGATGTCGCAGCGCAGCAGCATTGCGAAGATCATCGCGTAGGTCAGGTTGTTTTTCAATGCGCTGTAGGCGGGCTTGGTCTCGGCGAGGTCCCAGACCTTGAGCGTGCACAGCAGCATCGCGATGAGGTAGCAGAGCACGACTGCGGGGATGACCTTGAAGAACTTCTGGAGTCCGTCTTTGGAGGTTTTCTCCAGCGTGACGAGAACGCCTGCCATAAACAGCAGCACCGCCACATAGGTAAAGCCGTTGGTGATCATAGATTTCCTCCTGTCCCTTTTAGGTATTTTTTATCGTCACGCCCCGCCGGGGGCGATACGATACGGCTGCGGCCCGGCGCAATGCGCGCGATCCGCGACACAACTCACAGGCAATATCATAACACAAGACAGCGAAAAAAACAAGGACGGCCCAAGGCGAAAAACCGCCTTGCCTATTTTGCGCGCAGGTGCTATAATCTCTCTGCTTTTGATGAATGACAAGGAGGCAGGTCTATGTCGGATATTTTGGTTGAAGTATGCTGCGGCAGCGCGGAGGACGCGATCCTTGCCGCGCGCGCCGGCGCGCCGCGCGTCGAGCTGTGCGGCGATCTGTTCCACGGCGGGCTGACGCCGTCGCTCGGCTCGCTGCTGACGGTCAGGCGCAAAGCGGACGTCGGCGTGATGGCGATGATCCGCCCGCGCGAGGGCGGCTTCTGCTATACCGATATTGAATTCGAGGTCTGTCTCGCGGACGCGAAGCTGATGCTGGAAAACGGCGCGGACGGCCTGGTGTTCGGCTTCCTGCACCCGGACGGGACGGTGGACGCCGAGCGCACGAAGCGCCTGACTGCGCTTGCGCGCGACGCGGGAAAGGACGCGGTGTTCCACCGCGCGATCGACGTCACGCCCGACTGGCGCGCCGCGCTCGACACGCTCGCGGACGCCGGCGTCACGCGCGTGCTCACGAGCGGACAGGAGCCGGACGTCTTCTACGGCGCCGAAACGGTGCGGCAGATGCGCGAATATGCCGCGGGCAGGCTTCAGATCATGCCCGGCGCGGGCATCACGGCGCGCAACCTTGCGCGCGTGATCGAGGAAACGGGCGCGGACCAGATCCACGTTGCGGGTCACACGACGCGCGCCGACCGCTCCACCGAAAACAACCGCGCCATCTACTACGGCGGCTGCCTCTATCCGCCGGAGGACCGCTTTTCGATCCTCGACGGCGGTTATATCCGCGGCATCGTGGAATCGCTGGGGCAGGGCAGGTGAAGCGCCATGCTTGAGATCGTAACGTATTTCGCGCTGCCGACGCATCCCGTGTCCTGCGAGAAACACGGAGAGGGGCACGTCAACCGCACCTATCTCGTCTGCCTCGCGGACGGCAGGCGCTGCATCCTCCAGCGCGTCAGCCGCACCGCGTTCCACGATATCCCGGGGCTGATGGAGAACATCGCCGCCGTGACGAAATTCCTCGCCGCGCGCACGACCGACCCGCGCGCGAGCATGCACCTCATTCCAACGACCGACGGGCGCGATTTCTACGTCGACCGCGATGGCGAGTGCTGGCGCATGTACGACTTCATCGAGCGGAGCGTGTGCCTGCAAAGCCCGGAGAGTCCCGAGGACTTTTACCAGAGCGCGGTCGCGTTCGGCTCGTTCCAGCGCATGCTGCGGGAGTTCCCCGCCGAAACGCTGCACGAGACCATCCCCGATTTCCACAACACGCCGGACCGCTACCGCAAGCTCCACGCGGCGCTTGACGCCGACGCGCTGGGGCGCGCGAAGGACGTGCGGCGGGAGATCGACTTCGCCCTCGCGCGGGAAAAGGACGCCGCGGCGCTCCAGACCATGCGCGAATCCGGCGCGCTGCCGCTGCGCGTGACGCACAACGACACCAAGCTCAACAACGTCATGCTCGACGAAAAGACGCACAAGGCGCTTTGCGTCATCGACCTCGACACCGTGATGCCGGGGCTTGCCGCGTACGATTTCGGCGACTCCATCCGCTTCGGCGCGTCCACCGGCGCGGAGGACGAAACGGACCTCGACAAGGTATCGCTCGATCTGGAGCTCTACCGCACGTTCGCCGAGGGCTTTGTTTCCGCCTGCGGCGGCCTGACCGACGCGGAGCTCGACTCGCTCCCGCTGGGCGCGAAGCTGATGACGCTCGAGTGCGGCGTGCGCTTTCTGACCGATTACCTCGAGGGCGACCATTACTTCGCGGTTCACCGCCCCGGGCACAACCTCGACCGCACGCGCACGCAGTTCAAGCTGGTTTCGGACATGGAGCGGAAATGGGACGATATGTGTCAGATCGTCCGAAAGGCAAAAGAAAAGACCTGCTGAAAAGCAGGTCTTTCTTTTTTGCTCGGTTCAGCCCTTGACGCCGCCGGAGGTGAGGCCGGAAACGAGGTACTTCTCGATGAACATGAACAAAATGACCACCGGGATCGTCGCGAGCAGGGACGCCGCGAAGAGGTACTGCCACTCGATCATGTTAAACGAGGAGAACTGCGTGA
>SVKM01000244.1 GCA_015068465.1 Oscillospiraceae bacterium
GTAAAGTCGCCGTTGTACTGCACCGCGGGCTTCTTGGTGAAATCGCCGCCGCCCATGGCGGAGAGGATGCGGGAAATATCCTCGATGTACGAGCTGATGTCCTTCTTCGTCTGCTGCAGGTTGCGCACAAAGTCGCCGACCTCGTCGTTGCTCAGCCGCACGTTTCTGTCCGGAGACGAGAGGTCGCCTTCCTTCATCTCGTTGGCGAGGCGGTTTGCCTCCAGAATGGGAACGTCGATCAGTCTGCGGACGCCCCACAAGCCGACAAACATCGTCGCAATGATGATGACGACGCTCGCCGCAACGACCATGATCTGAATGGTGCGGAACTCGGCGTCCGATTCCTCCGCGTGCAATCCGGAGAAGAACGCGCAGACCAGCTTGCCGTCGATGTCAAAGCCGGGGTTGTACTGATAGAACATGCTCACGCCCGCCGCCTTGGTGCGGCCGCTGAGCGCGGTCTGCTTGTTGTAGATGGCGTCCTGCGCCTTGGCGTTCATCGCGCCGCCGAGCTGCAGCGTGCCGGAGGCGTCGCGCAGCGTCGTGGCGATGGTCTTGGCATTGTAGAAGATCGCGCACTCCGCGCCGGTGGATTCCTTGACCTCCGCGACCAGCGCGTTGTCCGCGAGCGAGCGCCCGATGATCGTGACCGTGCCCGCGTCGTTGTCCGTCGCGATGTAGACGCAGCACAGTCCAACGGTGGGGTCGTCAAGCAGGCCCTGATGCACGCCGCCGGCATAATTCGCAATGTTGGTCGTCAGGCGATAGGTTTCGCTCGTCCAGATCTTCGCGCCGCTGAGAGAAAACACGCCCATGAAGTCCAGCTCGTCGTCGTAAATGGCGTCGAACATCTCTTCAAAATAGCTGTCGTCCTTGTCCTCCAGCGCGCCGGAGGCAGCGATCAGCTCGTAATCCTCCCAGCAGTTCCCCGCCTCGTCCATGACCTTGGTTTCGCAGACGTTGGCAAGCGCCGTAGCTTCGCGCAGCAGCAGCGTATTGCTGAATTTCGACGCCATACTGACGCTGAGCACCGCAACGATCGTCACGCAAATCACCATGGCAATCGCGACTGCGATCAATATTTTTCTACCCAAACGCGACATACGATCCACTCCTTGCATTTGATTTCAGCGGGTTTTTCAGAATTGACTGATTAATTTATTATAGCAATTTTTCCATTCGCTGTCAAGCTGTATTGCGCTGCTTCGTTCTATCGCTAAAGCGCCAGAGTATGCAAAAGATCCCGCTCGCTGAGCGGGATCCCTTGTGTTCTGCCTGTCAATCTCCTGCGCGGCGGAGGATCAGGATGTATTCCACGCCGCTGTGCTCGTCGTGTACGCCGTAAAACCACGCGCGCAGCCAGAGCTTTCTGCCGTCCGCGCCGGTAAACAGGAACGGCTCGGAGAAGTTGTCCATCTTCTGCTCGGAGCTCTTCGCCAGCGAGAGAAGCTGCTCCTTCGCGCGCTCTTCCACGCGGGCGTAGAAGCCCTCGTCGCTCAAATCGTTTTGCAGCTGTTCCTTGCTGACGCCCATGTAATCCGCCAACCCATGGACCACCACATGGTACGACCACTTGCCCTGCCGCTTGCGCATGAACACGACGGTGTCCGGCGAAATCTGCGACAAAAGGCGCATGTGGTCGTTGAGCGTGATGAAGCGGGTCAGGTCATGGATCGAGCCGTAGAATCGCTTGCCGTTCTCGTCCTCCTCGAGGAAGAAGAAATGCACGCGGAACTGCGACACGGTCCCGTCCGGCCGGTTGATGCGAACCTCGCCGGTCGCGCCGTTGAGCGGGTCCTTGATCGCCTTTTCCAACAGCTCGTAGAGCCCCGGCAGATCCTCCTGGGGTACCAGGCGCTGGATCGCGTTCATGTTCTTCTGCGTATGCGGTATTTTCGCCTCGTCGCAGAACTGCTGGTTGAAGCGCACCACGTCCACGTCACGCCCGTGCCAGAAGTAGAATGCGACGGGGCCAAGGATGTTGTTGAGCACCGTGTCGCTGAACACATTCTGGTCGAGAAACTCGCGCGTGTGGAATTGCTCTCTCGCCTTGAACCGGAAGCCCCTGGTGTCGATATGCTTCGGGTTCGCGATCAGCTTCTCGAAATCCTCGACGCCCATCGGACGATAGAAGAAATAGCCCTGGACGTAGCGGCAGCCGAGGCCCGCGAGGAAGTTGGACTCTTCCCTGGTCTCCACGCCCTCGACGATGATCGGGACGCCCATGGTCTTCGCCATGTTGACCACGGATTCCATGATATGGATGCCCTTGCGGTCGTCGCCGCTCATACGCAGGAACTGAGCGTCGAGCTTGATGATGTCGACATTGAGGTTGCGGAGCATATTGAGCGAGGAATAGCCGCTTCCGAAGTCGTCCATCAGGACGAGGAAGCCCCTCTCGCGCAGGCGCTTGACCGTCTCGGCAACGGAATTGTTGTCGACATAGGCGGATTCCGTGATCTCGATCTTCACCACGTCCGTCGGAAGCTTGTACTTCTCCATCAGCATTTCAAAGTACGCCGGCACGTCGAGCGTGAAAATATCCATCTGCGAAACGTTGACAGAGATCGGCAGCGGCGTGTGGCCCTTGTCGATCCACTTTTTCTGCCACTTGCAGACCTCTTCCCAGACATACTTGTCGAGGTCGGTGATAAAGCCGTACT
>SVKM01000245.1 GCA_015068465.1 Oscillospiraceae bacterium
CTTGAGAAGCGCGCTCGGCAGGTTGGCGGAGGTATCGGTCACAATGGCAAAGGACATGGAAAAGCCTCCTTTTCGGACGATTGTTTTTTCGAACCCTATCATATGGTAGAACGGCGCGGAAGTCAAGCGGGAAAAAGGTCAAAAACGCTTGCTTTATAGATGCATTATCGTTATAATAACCAGTGCGCGAGAGCGCATACAACAGTTTTTCAGAAAGGGTATACCAATTATGAGGACGGATCGAAAGCTCAACATGACCATGCTCTGCGATTTTTACGAGCTGACCATGGCCAACGGCTACTTTGAGAGCGGCTACGCCGACCGCATCACGTATTTCGACGCATTTTTCCGCTCGGTGCCCGACAAGGGCGGCTTTGCCATCGCAGCCGGCCTTGAGCAGCTGATCGACTATATCGAGGACCTGCATTTCACCGACGAGGACATCGAGTATCTGCGCGGCAGAAAGCTTTTCAGCGAAAAGTTCCTCACATATCTCAAAGACTTCAAGTTTACCGGCGACATCTGGGCGGTCCCCGAGGGCACGCCCATCTTCCCGCGCGAGCCGATGGTCACCGTGCGCGCGAAGGCGATCGAGGCGCAGCTTCTCGAAACGTTCACGCTACTCACGCTCAACCACCAGAGCCTGATCGCGACCAAGGCGAACCGCATCGTGCGCGCGGCGAACGGCCGCGGCGTGATGGAGTTCGGCTCCCGCCGCGCACAGGGCAGCGCCGCCGCGATCGACGGCGCCCGCGCCGCGTATATCGCGGGCTGCATCGGCACCGCCTGCACGATCTCCGACCAGCTTTACGGTACGCCCGCGCTCGGTACGATGGCGCACGCCTGGGTGCAGATGTTCGACAGCGAGTACGACGCGTTCAAAACCTACTGCGAGCTGTATCCCACGAACGCGGTGCTGCTCGTCGATACCTACAACACCCTCAAGTCCGGCATCCCGAACGCCATCCGCGTGTTCGACGAGGTGCTTAAGCCCAAGGGCATCACCAAGTGCGGCATCCGCCTCGACTCCGGCGATATCGCCTATCTCACCCGCGAGGCGCGCAAGATGCTCGACGAGGCGGGCTGGGAGACCTGCACGATCACGGTCTCCAACTCGCTCGACGAGTACCTGATCCGCGATTTGTGGCTCCAGGATGCGAAGGTGGACGCCTTCGGCGTCGGCGAGCGCATGATCACCGCCAGAAGCGAGCCGGTGTTCGGCGGCGTGTATAAGCTCGTCGCGGTCGAGGACGACCGGGGGAACGTGATCCCCAAGATCAAGATCAGCGAGAACGTCGGCAAGATCACGACGCCGCACTTTAAAAAGCTCTACCGCTTCATCGGCAACGACACGGGCAAGGCGATCGCCGACTACCTCTGCGTCCACGACGAAACGGTGGACGACTCCCAGAACATCGAGATCTTCGACCCCGAGGCGACGTGGAAGCGCAAGACCGTCTACAATTATACGGCGCGCGAGCTGCTCGTGCCCATCTATCAGGGCGGAAAACTCGTCTACGAGCGTCCCGCGCTCGAGGAGATCAAGAAGTACTGCGCTTCGCAGGTCGACACGCTCTGGGACGAGTACAAGCGCTTTGAAAACCCGGAGACCTATCGCGTCGACCTGTCGCAGAAGCTCTACGACATCAAGCAGGGGCTGCTGCACGACAACAGCAACAGTAACGAATGAACAGGGAAAAACAGGAGATCAAGAAAAACAGCGGCCTGCAGCAGCGGGGAGAGCGCCGCATCGCGGCGGCGCTGCGCATTACGCTGGTCGTCGTGCTCGTTCTGGCGCAGATCGCGCTGGTGGTGCTGCTGTCCTATATCCTGGAGCAGCGCGCCGCCATTGTTTACGCGGGGTTCCAGATCGCGGGGCTCGTTGCGGCGATCTGCATCTATAGCCGGCGCGGCGACACGATGTATAAGTTTACCTGGATCATGCTGCTGCTGGCGGCGCCGGTCGTCGGGCTGGCGCTCTACGGGCTGTGGAGCGGCACAATGCAGCGAAAGCGCCTGTCCCAGAAGGCGCTTCGCCGCGTCGAGGAGCCGGAGAGCATCTGCGTCCGCGACGACCTCAACGCCGACAAGCTCGCGCGCGCGCAGCCGGAATGGGCGCGCGTGATGAACAGCCTGAAAAAGCGCGGCTTTCCCGTTTATCGCGACACGCAGTTCACGTATTTCCCGGAGGGAAAGCTCATGCTGGAGGATCTGCTCGCGCACTGTGAGAAGGCGGAACGGTTCATCTTTCTGGAGTATTTTATTCTCGCCGAGGGAAAGATCTGGGACCGCCTTTCCGAGATCCTGTGCGAAAAGGCGCGCGCGGGCGTTGAGGTCAGGATCATCTTCGACGATTTCGGCAACATCAAGCGCTTCCGCGGCGAAACGATCGAGAGCCTGCGCGCCGCGGGCGTCGAGGTCTTTATCTTCAACCCCGTCCACCGCTACGTCAACCGCCTCTACTTCAACTACCGCGACCACCGCAAGATCGCCTGCGTCGATGGCAATATTGCCTATACGGGCGGCGTGAACATCGGCGACGAATACGCGAACATCATCACGCGCTTCGGCTACTGGAAGGATACCGGCGTGCGCATGGAGGGCGAGGGCTGCT
>SVKM01000246.1 GCA_015068465.1 Oscillospiraceae bacterium
CTTTTATATTGGTTGTCGAGTCAAATATGTATTCCTTCAGGGCGGCAATTTTTTCCTTGATCCTCATTGCTCACGCCCCCTCTCGTAACGAACCGACTCCTCGCTCAGCACCCGCTTCATCACGCGCTCAAAGTCGCTGACGTCGATCGGTTTTGCGATGAAGCCGTCGAAGCCCTCGCGCAGGAACATCTCCCGCGCGCCGCTCACCGCGTTGGCAGTCAGCGCGACGATCAGCGGCGGCTTGCCCGCGCAGTCCATCTCGCGGATGTGCTTCATCGTCTCCACGCCGTCCATTTCCGGCATCATGTGGTCCATGAAGACGATATCGTATTCGTTCCGGGCGAGCTTTTCGAGTGCCTCCTTGCCGCTTCCCGCCGTGTCCGTGACCATTTTGTACTCGCTGAACAGGCCCGTGGCGACCACGAGGTTCATCGGCTCGTCGTCCACCACCAGCGCGCGCACGCCGGGGAACAGGGGCTTGCCCTGCCTTTGTATCGCGTCCACGTCGGCACAGATGCGCTCCCCGTTCAGGATACGGGTCACGGGGATGCCGTAGAGCGGCTTCGGCATCACGATCGCGAGGCTGCCCGCGCCTGCGCGGAAGCCCGGGCGCGCCGAGACCGCCACGGTGACGCCGCTTCTGCTCAGTTCGTCAAAATACGTCGGGTTCGCCTCATATTCCTCCTGGCCCATAAAGACATAGCGCACGTCCAGCTTTTTGCGCATACGCTCCACCTCCGCCACGGTCTCCGCCGAATAGAGCGGACGGCCGAGCCCCATCGCGAGATGGATCGCCATGGTGCGGTTAAATTCGCGCACCTGCGGGCTCGAATACTTGCCCGAGCGCACATGGAACAGGATGTCGCCGCTGTACGAATCGCCCAGGCGAAGGAAGGGCGTGCCGTCGATCACCTTTTGCGGGACGGCGACGTGTACCTTTGTCCCGCGGCCCGGCTCGCTTTCGATCTTGACGAAGCCGTCCATGGCGTGAACAAGGCCGTAGACCACCGGCAGGCCGAGCCCGACGCCGCCTGTGCTGCGGTTGCGCTTTCTGTTTGCCTGATGCAGTCCCTTTGTCGCGGCGGCGATGTCCTTTCTCGTCATGCCGCAGCCCGTGTCGGTCAGCTCAATGCACAGGTTGACACCGTAGTCCTCCGGATCGGTATGCACGCGGATGTAGACGCCGCCGCTCCGGGTAAATTTCACGGCGTTGTCCAGCAGATGCCGAAACACCTTGCGGAGCTTTTGGATATCGCCGCGCATCACGGTCGGAACACCCGGCTCGACGTCCACCACCAGCTCCAGCTCGTCCGTGTTCCGGTAGCGCCGGTAGCTCGCGACGACGTCGTTGATGAGAGAGTCGATCCGATAGTTCTCCTCCTCGATCACGAGCCTGCCGCGCTTGCACTCCGTGTAGTCCTGGATGTCCTCCACCTGATAGGCAAGGCGGATGCCCGCCTCGTGGATCGCCTCCGCCTTTTCGCCGACGCCATCTTGAATGAGCAGGGTGGACATGCCGTTGACCGCGTTGATCGGGGTCCGCAGCTCGTGGGAAATATTGGAGAGAAAGTCCTCCGTTTCGCTTTCGTTTTCCTCGGTCTGCGTCTCGTGCCGCGAGATCTCCGCGGCGGCGTCCAATCGGTTGCCGACCGCCATTTTGCACGCCAGGTAGATGCACACGACCGCCGTTGCCTGAAGCGCGACGCTCGACACGCCGGACGCGCCGAGCGTCGTGCCGCCGCGCAGCGCGAGCTCGGTCTGTATCCCCATGACCATCGCGTACTCCGCGAGGATCATGTTGAGCATATAGATGTGATCCATCAGCGAGAACAGTGCCAGCATCATCGCCGAAACGACGGCAACGTCGAAGATGCTGGTTTCATGTACCCCGTAAAAAAAGGCGGCAAGTATCGCGTAGATGAAATAAAGGTTTTCGCGGGCGCTTTCCTCGCCGCGCCGGGTAAAGTGCATCACCCAAAGCGCGACGGCGCCGGCGATGAGCAGCGGCGGGGCCCAGAACTCCCAGTCCTCCAGCGCGCTCACGATCGTGAAGCTGACGCAGGCAACCGAGATCACGGTAAGTATCATCAGGTGTGTTTTATTTTTGCTCATAAAACACATCACCACCTTTTCTTATCCGTTGCACAGCGCGGCGACGCGCTCCCAGTCCAATTCCATCATCGCGTTTCGGATCTCCTCGACGCGCTTTTTGTCCTCCGGCGGGAGGCGGTATGCCTTGAGCGAATCGAGCGCCGCTTCCGTCATGTCGTAGTCCATCATGGCGGCGCACTCGGCAACGGCGCTGTAGGTGGAAGCCAGCGTCCCCTCGTCGATGAGCGCTCGGGTATCCTCCTCGTCGCTTTCAAAGAGCGGCTTGAGCTTTTCCGTATAGCCGCGGTACAGTTCCAGCAGCTCCGGCGTCTTCTCGCCGATCAGCGCGCTGTCGCCCGCGTTGCCGGCTTCCTCCATTGCCCGCGCGCGCTCGGAAAGCTCCTTCGCCCCGATCGTCCGCGCCGCGCTCTTGAGCGCGTG
>SVKM01000003.1 GCA_015068465.1 Oscillospiraceae bacterium
CGGCGAGATGGGCAACATCGATCCCTCTTCCAACATCGGCGGCACTGACATCGTGCTGCAGAACGACGGCGGCGCGAAGCTCAGCAAGTCCGGCAAGGGCCTCGAGCTCCAGATCGGCGACACGTCCGAAAAGTTCAACAAGATGTCCGTCACGGTTGCTGACATGCACGTCAAGGCGCTGGGCCTCACCGACGTGGACATCAGCACCCAGGAAGGCGCTTCCGTGGCGCTTGACAAGATCAAGCAGGCGGTCAACCAGGTTTCCGATACGCGCGGCGGCTTGGGCGCTCTCCAGAACCGTCTCGACCACACCATCAACAACCTCGGCGTGATGCGCGAGAACATCCAGAACGCGGAGTCCGCCATCAGAGACACCGACGTTGCGGAAGAGATGATGACCTACACGAAGAACAGCATCCTCAACCAGTCCGCGCAGGCGATGCTGGCTCAGGCGAACCAGCTCCCGCAGGGCGTGCTGCAGCTTCTCGGCTAATCATCGCGGTAAACATCCCGCAATACGCAAAAGAAGGAAACGGGCGAAAGCCCGTTTCCTTCTTTTATTCGATGGAATAAGCGGGAAGTACTGGACAAAATGCGCTTCGGCATGTAAAATAAATACAATATGTTGCGGTTTGAAAGGTGCGGGAGCATGATGGCTACGATCGACTTAGCGCGGCGGCTCGCGCAGCTCGGCGAGGTGAAGGACGCCCTGCGCGCCTACGCGCTTGTTATGAACGAGGACGCCGGGCCGGCGGAGCATCTGGAGGCGGCGGCGTATACGCTGCAAAACGGCGGCGACTACAAGCTCGCCTATACGGCTTTTGTTTCGCTCTACAACGAGGGGCATTTCCGCGAGGATATCATGCCCGTCATGATGCAGGCGTTCTATGAGCCGAACGTCAAGCTCTTGAAGAACCGCTACGAGCGCAATTGCAAGGCGCTTTCCAAATATCCCTACATCTTCCGGAAGGATTTCCTTCCGTTCGACGAGCTGCCGCTTGTCTTCGTCCCCTATGACGACAAGGGCGGCTATGTGCCGTATTCCCCTGCCGAGGATCGCTTTCTCGGCTTCGTGAACGTAAAGGACGCGGTTATCAGCCGCAACTTTTTTGCCGATTTGGAAAAGCCAATCCTGGCGGACGACGTTTTCTCCCAGTACGAGCTGGAATATCTGAACGACAACGTGCGAGCGAGCGAGTGGGTCGGGCGCGAGAACCACGTCTATCTGCACTATACCGACTGGACGCAGTTCTGCGCCTGGCTGCAGGTGCTGACGATGAAGCCGCTTCTGGAGGACAAAAAGCTTGTTTTCCTCATCGGCGGCGAGATCGAACGCTATCCCATTGACTTCAAGGCGGAATTCGGGATCGACTACGCAAAATATCCCGTCAAGCCTATCGGCATCCGCGAGGTCAACAAGCTGATCTGGCATACGCAGCTCTCGAGCCACAACGGCGGCGACTTCTTCAATGAGGTTTTTGACGCGCACCCCAATCTGCTGACGTTTACCTCCGTCATGTACGATGAAACCGTGGGCGTTGTGGCAGAGCTGCGCGAGGCGAGAGAAAGATCGGCCGGCCTGCCGGAGTTCCGTTTGAGGCTCGCGGCGTATCGGGACACGCGGCTGGTTGAGGAGCTGTACCGGCTCAAAAATCCGACGGACAAGGATTATCTGATTTTCACTTTTCTGTGCGAGGCGGCCGAGCATCATATGCTGGCCCCCGCGGAGCGCATCGCGCCCGCGCTCTTTTTCCAGCCGCATTTTTCGGACATCCTCTACAACATTGCAATGGACCCGAAAGGAAACGCAATCCTCGATTCAAAAGAGGCGAACGTCATCCGCACGGCGCCCATATTCATGGGCTTCCGGTATGTCAAGACCTTCACGCCGATGCGCCGTCCCACGACCGCGCACGGCGGCGCGATGAATTTCGCGTGGCAGCACTTCCAACAGAGCAAGGCCTCCGAAACAGAGCTGGAAAAAACGATCTTTGGCGATGCGCTGCTCAACCGCGTGCTCAATCGCAGCTATCTCCGCGATCCGGACGACAGGCTTTACCACGACTCGGTCATCGTCCGCTTCGAGGACGGTAAAACCAATCCGACGGCGACGTTCCGCGCGCTCGCGGCGTTCTTGGACGTTCCCTACACCGAGAGCATGACCTATGGTTCGTTTAGCGGACAGCGCCCGGATGCGCCGGGATATGGAAACGGATTTGGCACATGGGCGGTGGATAATCCCTATAACGAGTACGAAAACGATACGGAGCGTTATTTTATCGAATACTTTTTGCGCGATCTGTATGAGCAATACGGCTACGATTTCAAGTGGTACGACGGCGCGGAGGTCGATGAGGAGAAGGCGCTGCTGCTGCTGAAGGGGCTTACGACGATGGATCGCTATATCCGCGACAGTTGGCGCCCCATGATGCGAAGAAGCGTCGAACTTTCCGTACCGTCCGATGTGGGTGCTGAAACGATCGACGAGGCTGTGGAAAAGCTTTTGGACGAGCATATGGCACAGGTCGACGAGCGCCGCCGCGGTGCGGTGGAGATCCTGCTGCATGGCCTGCGCTTCATCAACCGGCGCGGCCAGCCGCTCTCACCCACGCCGCTGCTCCGGCTCGATCCCGCGCTCATGGAGCGCGAACTGTATCACTGAAAATAAGGAGCAAACGCCATGCCGGTCGAGCTTTCCGTCGCTATGATATTCAAAAACGAAATACGTTGCCTCGAACGGAGCCTGAAGTCCTTGCAGCCCCTGCGGGAGCGGCTTTCCGTCGAGATCGTCATGGCGGACACCGGCTCTGATGACGGAAGCCGCGCGGTTGCGGAAAAATACGCGGACGTTGTGTTCGACTTCCCGTGGATCGACGATTTCGCCGCCGCGCGCAACGCGGCGCTCGAGCGCTGCTCCGGCGCGTGGGCGCTCGTGATGGACTGCGACGAGTGGCTCGACGCGGATATTGACGAGTTGATCGCATTTTTGAAGAGTGAGCGGAGAAATCGGTTCGATCAGGTGATGCTGACGATCCGCAATTATGCGGACGCCGAACTGACCGAGTACGGGGATTCGCGTCTCTATCGCCTGCTGAACCTCTCGTCGCAGCCACGCTTTGCCGGCGCAATCCACGAGTCGGCGGAGTTTTCGCGCGCGCCGCGCAACGCTGAGTTTGACCGCACGATGCTCCACCACGACGGCTATGTGATGCTCAACGACGGCTCTGCGGCGGGGCGGGCAAAACAGGCGCGCAACCTCGCGTTGCTGCGCGCGGCGCTTGAAAAGTCGCCGGACGATCTGCGCAGCTTGACGCAGTATGTGGAGTGCGCTGCCGGCGAGCCGGACAGGCTTGCGCGGCTCCGCCGCGCGGTATCGCTTGTCGAAGCGAGATCGGACGAGTGGCAGACGCAAGGCCCGCCGCTTATGAGCGCCGCCGTGATGCTCGCCTACAGCGAAGAACTTCCGGAGTTCGACGAGTGGGCAAAGCTTGCGAACGAGCGCTTTCCGGAGTCCTTTTTCACGCGCATCGACGTTTCGTATATCCTCGCTGCGCGGAATTTTGAACGACAGGATTTTGCCGCCTCCGTGCGCTGGGGCGAAGCATATCTGCGCGCACGGCGTGATTTTGCGCACGACGCCGCGGCTCGCCGCGAACTGGCGTTCGGCACGTTGCAGCGCGACGATGGCGCCAACGAGCGGGACGTCCTGACGATACTGGCGCGCGCGGAGGCGCGCACGGGACAGGCGGCGCAGGCGCTTTCTCTGCTGCGAAACTGGCCGTGGGAGGAAACGGACGCGCGGCAGGTAAAGAATTTTCTCGTTGCCTTGCAGGAACTTCAAGGGAGCGTCGACGTTTCTGCGGCGCTGCAAGAGTGCTGGGCGGGTATCCAAAAGCCCCTTCCCACGCCAGCGCGCGCGCGACAGCGCGTCCAGGCGTTCCGCGCGCTGTGCGAGGTCGCCGAGCCGGTGCCGCAAAGCGCCGAGGACGAGCTTTTGCAGCTCGCGGCGAAGGTCAAGGCGATTTTGGCGCGGTATCCCGCGAACGATCCGGCGGTCATTGACCTGAAAAACAGCGAGGCGTATCGGAAAATACGGCACTTGATTGAGGAATAAACGGACGATTCCGCAATTCTAATCACTAAGGAAGAAAGAAACATGAACAAAAAGGGAACGCTGTACTTCTTCACGGGCCTCGCAGGGGCGGGTAAGAGCACCATTGGGGGCTTATTCTATGAGCACTAAGGTAAAAAAGGTGATTTCCAAAATAGTGTGGGGTAAATTTTCTTCCCACAAATTACGCATTTATGTGATGCCAGAGTTTTTGCAACTTTTGGCCTGCAACAGGCTCGGCGACCAACATGGTATTCCGTTCCAAAATAGTGTGGGTTTTGCCAAGAATGTCGTAATATCGCCAAAACTCGAATATTGTGGGGTGCAAAACCGCTGCTTCGTGACTACAATAGTAGCAGAAAGGCGGTGTTGTCATGAAGCAGTTTAACTCTCAGCGCGGCGTTAAGTATGGCGGAGTCAAAAAAGCGACGACGAAGAAGGCTCTATATGGCGGGATGGATATTCGCGTGTTCGTAAACAAGGATAGCCCAGACTACGAAAAGCCGTGTGCTGGCACATACTCTGTTCGTCAACTGAATATGATAAGCGGTGCGCTTGATCCGGCAACGGTCAGGCTCAACGAGTTGCGCGGGTTGATATACAAGGCTGACAAACTGGGCGATATTGAGCTTGCCGGCAGGATGGAGAACATCTACAACCGCCGCAGAAACCCGGATATGTATGCGCCAGACATATCTTACGGCGAGGCGATAAAGTTGCTTGCAGACCTTGAAGATGAAGGATGATGTCCACATAGGCCGATTTTTTTTACCAAACCACTTGACAAAAATGAAAAGCCGTGGTAACATAAAAATAATTAAGGAAGATAAGTGTACTGGTCTGTTATAGACTGTGCTTTATCTTCTTTTATTTTTTCTCATATTGCGTTGCCAGTTGTAAGATTTTGCAACCGGACGCTAGTGGCAGAATGTGGGATCAATGTATCCCAAGAAAAATGTGGGGCAATTGTCAAATATTGACAGTGCCCTAAACGAATAAAGCCACGAGCGGTCGCATTTGGTTGCATGTATCTGTCGTGGCATGGAAGATAACGAGAGTATGATGTTATGTCATGCTCTCTTTTTGTGCTTTTTTGGGGATTATCGCCGAAAACAAGTGAGCAACTGTGCGCCAGAGTTAGATAAGGTACAATGAAAAAACTGTGTCGAGCGCCATGTAAGCGCTACCTGAAGAAGATTAAGGAAACGCCTGTGGGCGCGGGGCTAAAAGCGCGCCAAGGGGAACTGGCGCCCCTGAGCTGTGTGTCACATCGCGCGGCATTTGCCGTTGAATACGTAAAGATGTGGATTCGGTCACACAGCTGTCACCCCGAGCATCCTCCCGTTGCCGAGCGGTGATTTTTGAACGCAGACAATCGACGAAGAGGAAAGGGGAGTTATCATGAAGGGAGACAGTAAAAAACTTTCCGCTGTTATAAGGAATACCACAATCGATGGCATACAAGTGCGAATCAATAGGATTGAGCGAGCAGATGGCAGCTGTTCTATGTATGGTTATCTCATCGACGAAAACGGCATCCGGCTTGATGCGGATATCCAGGGCACGATCACGGCGCGCAATCAAGACGAGGTGGATATCAAGATCAGCAACCTAATGGCTCGCCTTATGGAAAAGTATGAAAACTGGGAAAAGGGTCAGCAACAGCCGAGAAATTTGGATCATCCGTATACGATTGCGTGGGATGAACTCGGCGAAACAGCGCAGTTGGCCTTGCTGCCCAACACCTGGCGTTCCGAAAAGCACAAGTGCAACGCACTTGCGGATTTCAGAACCCTTTTGGAGTTTCTTGATGATTATGGCGAGGATATTAATGAGGATGACCTAGAAGAAGTTGTACAGCGCCGACTCGAGAAAGCCAATGAACACGGCAATTCCAGCGCCGATCCTGAGACCCTGAATGCGACAGTGCGCGGATCGGTTAAGGCGTTCAACGCCATCTACCCTGTCTTTCGGGCTATGGTACCGGAGGCCTGCCTTCCGGAGATTCACCTGCCTGTGCCGCTGGCGGCGCACGGGGCCTTGCGTGAGCAGGTGAAGTACCTGCCAGACAAGGTGCTTGCCAAACTTGCCGATATCCTTTTTACGATGATTAACACAAACAGTCTTGCCCTTGGCGCGATAATGATGTTGGTAGCGATGTGCCGTACTGCTGAGGCCTGCGCCATCCAATTCAAGCATATTCTCGATTTTGGTCGTTATGCTGTCTTTGCTGTCCTGCAGCAGTCGGACGGCACCTATGTTGCGGTCGACGATCTGAAAACGAATTCTGCTTATCGTTTGGCTATTATCCCAAAATTCGGAAGGGACGCTGTCATCGAGCGAAAGAACTGGCTCTTGAAACAAGGCTATACGGAAGAGGAGATCCGCGAGATGCCGGTGGTATCCGCCCCAAATGACCTTAAAAAGATGGCGGAGCCGAAAGACCTGTCGAAATTTGTCCGTTTTCTGCTTGAATTGTGCGGCATGGATGATAGCTACTGGCGTGCTGTGAACCAAGCCATGCTTGCCGAGCCGGATCACGACGGGCACGGCAAGAGGCCGGACGACTGCTCCGCATATGTGCTGAGACGCAATGGCTGCACCCAGTATGTCAACCGCGCAGGTATGGACTGGAGGCTTGTTGACGCGCTCATGGGACATGCGGTGGATGACCCGGACATGGACTGGGTGGAGTATGTTCGCAACCCCGACAACTGGGCAGTGATCGCGGCACAGACGGAACGCTGGGTGCTGGATCCTGAACATAGCGCGCATCCGGGATTCGATCCGGTTGAGCTTGGAATTGGTGCCCGAACAGAGGTCGAGGAACAGACAGAGATCGTGTTTATTACGAAAGAGGATGGCGAATACTGCTTTTCCGCTCTGGCCGCGGAAGCCGATGACGACATTGAGGTCCGGATGCCTGCGTCGGGAGCGGAGATCACGACGCCGATGCTGACCGTATCACAGGAATACGCACCTATCATTGGTGTCGTCCATGATGAGAAGTGGTTCATGCGGATGCGCCGCAAGGGAAACGCGTACGATCTCGGCGAGTACGCGCAGAACACATTGGGCAAGAATGAAACTGCTGAAGCTGAATTGGCGGGATAAGAAAGGAGAGCAAATATGAAAAACGAGAAAAAGGATAACACAGCGCTGATGACGCCCGGATTCCACGGCGATACGGCGTTGGACGAGAACGGCCGGATGAAGGGGATCTATGTGCCGATGGCCGGCGTTTCCTGCGCCTATTCGCTGATCGTGCAGGACGCGACGATAAAGCCGCCACCGTATGCAGTGCGCGGCAGCGTGAAGCTGCTCACACCTTCGGGGCAGATTTTCAAAAGCAAGGCGCGGCCATCGGTGAGCGCAACGGCGAGAAAAAAAGAGGAAGATCCTTTGACAAGGCAGCCTCCGAACAGCATCCATGTGCAAAAAAAGTCCATCAATTCTCATTCGACGAACGCGGAGGATTTGAAGCAGGCAATCATCAAGAATAGCCGCAAACTGGTCGAGGAGAACGCTAAGTACCTGCGCTCGGAGCTGGAGAAGCAGACGCGCGTGAAAGAACTCTGCTTTGCCCTTGTCCATCAGATGAACACGCGAAGGTATTTAAGCTCACTGAACGAGAGAGGAATGGCGACGTCTGAGGACGCACAACACCGGCGCGAGCTTCTCATTAAGAAGTTGGCTGACAGTGAACTGGGAGTTGTTGGTATCGCCGATATTACGGATGCAATGCTGGACCGGGTCAGAAAGCAGATCGGTAAAAACTGGCGGGAATACTTCAAGGAAGCGGCGGATCTTCTGACGTTTGCGTTGGTTCGCAAGCACCAGTTCGAGGGGAACAACTGCTTTGAGGCGTATCTGGAGGCGCATCCGGAGCAGAAAAAGCGCGATACCAAACGTCGCCAAGGTCTATCTGGAGCGTGCTGATCGCATGCTCAGAGAACCGACGCCTTGCAAGGGGGACCGGGTTGAGCGCCAGGCGAGCGCGAACGAGGAGCGCGCCGCTATTCACCCGGAAGACAGCAGTCGACGGGCAAACGGAGAAGTGAAAATCTATCTGCATGCGGGCGAGATGATCCGCTTTGCCGCGAAGAACGGGGTCCGCGTTGCCGCGAAAGCCTGCAGGGTCAGCACGTAAAGCACGCTGACCCTGCAGCGACCGATATAAAAGGAACCTAAACCAGTCGATATATTTACACCAATTTGTTTTTTTGCAAATGAAAAATATCCTCACTTGGCAAGGAAAAACGCAAATTGTTTTTTACAAAGCGCAAGTTACCGTTGGGTTTCGTAAGAAAGTGGAAAAATCGCTGGTTGTTGCAACACTCTTGCCACAGAAGGCGATGCCGACGGAAATGATCTCCTTTACGCCGTCTGCCTTCATCTCGGCGGCGTACTGCTTGCTGCTGATCTGCTCCAACGCCGTGTGCGCAAGCTTGTTCAGATTCTCCCCTGTATTCTTTGTTGCCTTCAGTTCGAAAATAAACCCCGGCAAATCGCTGACAAGCGGTTTGAGTTGGATGTCGAACCTGCCAAGGCCGGACTCCCGATTGGATCTCACAGAGTAGCGGTTGTTCAGAATGGCGCACAGGCCGATCATCAGTCCCTGATAAAATGCTTCGCTGGCCGAGTCGTAGACGCTGATCGTCTGGATCAGGTAGTCCTCGATATGCTTCTCCAGTTTGCGGATGTCCTTTTCGAAGATAGCCTGTTGGATAGCCGTCGCCGTGGACTCCGTGGCGCTACCGCCTATCCTTGCAATGACCTCCTTGGCGTATACGAACGAGATCTCTTTGTTCGGTATCGAGACCTTACACATGAAGTTCCCGTCGTTCTGCGGGACGATCTCTGTGTTCTTCAGGTATCCCGCGACCAGAAGAAAGCTGTAAATGCTGGAGGTGTTCTTCTTCGGATCCGGATAGATCACATCGGTGTCGATATAAGTCGCCAACTGCTCCCCTTGCAGAAGCTTTCGCAGATTCTCCGTTACCTCCGGCGACGCCGCAGACAGAATGTCCCCAATGATCTCATTGCTCCCGGTAGCCTGCCAGAACGCCTTGGGATAGCAGCTGTCATCGACATAGTTTATAACGGACCACGGATTGAAGACGTCCTGATGCCCAAACCGATAGCCGTCATACCACTCGCAAACCTCGCTCAGCTTCTCGCCCCTGCCATAATAGTCCAGCAGTTCTATGACCTCGGCCTTTGTGAAGCCGAAGTATTCGCTGTAGCGGTCATCCATGATCGAGTTGACCTTCAGGTTGTTCATCCCGCTGAACACGCTCTCCTTGGCCACACGCAGAATGCCTGTCAAAAAGCCGTAGGCGAGGTTCGCGTTGTCCTTAAACGCTCCGGAGAACAGGTTCCGAATGAATCCGACCACCTCTTTATAGTACCCGTTCGTATATCCCTGCTGAATGGGCGTGTCGTATTCGTCGATGATGATGACCGTTTCGGCCTGATAGTGCTTCCGGAGCATGGCAGAGAGCACGGCCAGCGCGCGCGGTAGCTCGACCTCAGTCATATCGCCCTCAAGCATCCGTTTGTAATAGTCCCGCTCGACCGTGTTGCACTTCGCGCTGGTTTCAAGCTCCGCGTGCCGCGCGAACTCTGCGCGGAGACAGTTCTCCATGTCCTTGCGCGCATCGTTCCAGGAATTGAACTTCACATCCGCAGAAAGGATGACTGATCAGGAGCTGCTTTATTATCAAATAGCCTTTTCTGCTATTCTATTAGTCCGCAACATACCGCTTCGACTTGCCCCTGCCGATCATGGCAATCATCCCTTCGTCACGCATTTTCTTGGCAAGCGTGAACGCGCGCGTCTTTTTCAGGCCGAGCAGGCTTTGTATCTCCGCGTCGGTGATCTGCCCGTTCTTGTCGATAAACTCCATGACCTTCGCCTTTTGCGCTTCCGTGATCGGCAGTGTGCGTTCCGCGCTCGTTCCGGCGTCGCTTGTTCCGGCGGCGTTTTGATTCGGCAGCACCATTTTGAACGTGTTTGCCGTCACCTCGATGCGCGGCTTCTCGGAGCAGTTTTCATACAGATGGTATATCCTGCGAATGCCCGTGCCGTAGGATTCGATCAGCCGCAGACGGTGAAAGACTTCCGCAAGAGCATGATTCCGCGGTTGAGAGATGCCGCTTCTGATATCCTCGGGGAACAGGCCCGGCAAAAGGCCGCCGATGGAAACGAATTCCATTTCGCTTTCGTTCACGTTGATGATGATGCTGCCGCTGAAGCTGTAGTCCCGATGCACCAGCGCGTTCAGCAGAGCTTCGCGGACAGCCGCTTCCGGGTAATCGGGGTGCTCGATCCGCTCCAAGCCCTTGAACACGGCGGAGGTTTTATTGCAGAGGGAAAGATAGTCGAACGCATCCTCCAGCTGCTTGAAGACAGAGCCGCCGAACTCCTTGCTGTCCTTAAACTCGGTGTTGGCGTCATCCCCGAACACGGCGATCTTCGTCGTGTGCCGGCATTGGTCGGAGAGCAGGAGCGCGAGATTCGTGAAGAGCGTTCCGCCCGGCTGCACCATTCCGAGCGCGAGATACTTTTCCGCTCCGAAATCCGCGCCGTATTTTTGAAACGCTGCTGCCGCGGCGTGAAAGGTCAGCTCCTGCTCCAGCGAGCGCATGGCTTCAAAGGCGTCGCCGTCGCTGTCCTTGATCATCTGCCGTATCTGCTCCGGCGAGGCGGGCACGCTGGAGGCGCCCTGTCTTACGAATACGCCGTTTGGCTTCAACCCTTTTGCGCGCAGATAATACGGCTTGTTCGTTCCCTCGCTGACGGTGATGCGAACGACCTTGTTCTCCTGTATGCTGTAGCGCACAAACATCGTGACGTCCGGCTGGATGGCGTCCCGGATGCCGTTTGTTATGCGGGTGTATTCCTGATCCACATTGTCCAGCCCCACGGCGTTGCCCTCGTTATCAATGCCGATGTAGAGGATACCGCCGTCCGTATTGGCGAACGCGATCACTTCCTTGTAGATCTCCTCGGTAAACTGCGACTTGAATTCGATGCTTTCCGTTTCAAATGAAGCCATAAGCAATCCTCCCTCGCTGTCTGTCACCTCTATTATATCCAATTCGTTCGCTCTGTCAACCGAAAAAGCGAATATTCGCTTTTTCGGGCGAATATTCGCTATCCTCAACTTGCCACTTTGCTGATGGGATGGAAACACGATATTTTGGAACGGAATCCTTTATCTTCAGAGGACGGATATAGGTTTCAACCACCTTTTGTCCAAAATCATCAAAATGCGAGGAAAGGATCTGATTGATGCTTTGCATCTCTGCCTGTATTTGAAAATAGTGCTTTACGTTGTGGTATGGCAGAAATATGCTTGGAGGCCTGCACTGCGTTTGAAACAAATCGTCAAGGCATACCTCGTTTGTAACACACATTTAGATAAAATACAACAAGAAATATCGTTTGTTTGATGCGCGAATAAGTTGTGGTTTTATATTTGGTGGGTGAGTTTTATCAATTTCTGCGTTTTCAGAAATATAGTGAACGTTTTTGAACTAAAATGGACGGAAGCTCCGTCTGAATGTTTTTAACTGTGAGTTTATGGACGTTTCGGGTAAATGCGTGTATGCTATATACCATACCGAATCAGGATCCTGGATGAAACGCCCAGCGCAGTCAGCCCCCTGTAAAGAGCGCTCACCCTGTCACTGTACAGCAGATCCTGCGGCAGCTGTTCCAGCGCGCGGATCAAGTCTTCCCGCGCCGGCAATTGCTCAAGCGCAAAAAACGCACCGTAGTCCCGATTGCCCGGAAGCGCGCCGATGCGCTTTGCGGTCTCCTTGACATCCAGCGCCCGCAGATCGCCGAGGTATTGGAACATCCACAATGAGAAGAGAGTCTGCTGGAATGTTGAGGAGCGGAGCATCCATCGGTGGTTTTTCAGCCGTTGGAATCGCTGATGGATATCCTGAGCAGTCCACCTATTCCTCCGCAGACTTCCTGCAAAAGCTCAACAAATGGTATGCCCGACGAGGAATTCACGTGGAATGCGTCCAAACAGACAATGGTTTCGAGTTCACCAACCGCTTTTCTCCCTCGAAAAAGCACTTGCCAACCTTGTTTGAGACAACGGCAGCCCAACTCGGTATACGGCATAAGCTTATCCGGCCCTATACGCCTAGGCACAACGGCAAGGTGGAGCGCAGTCACCGCGAAGACCAGAAACGCTTCTACAGCTGCCACTCGTTCTTTTCTCTCGAAGACTTTGATAAGCAGCTCCAAATCCACAACCGCCGCTCCAACAACATCCCGATGCGGCCCCTCCGTTGGCTTTCACCTTTAGAGTTCACTGTCCAACATGTTTGACAAACCTACACTTCTTGCAGTTGGACAGTTTTCTCCTGAAACCACCCTCTGTGGAACGCTTGGAATTTTTTCCTTGCATTTCCCTGCCGCGATATATAAAATACCGTGGTGGCAGAAAGCTCATTTGCAAAAATTCAAATTTGACGTTGATTTTATTGAACAAATAGAGCCGAAAGATGCTTGTTAAAGGAGCAGCCGATCCAGAAAGGATAAAACCCATGTATCGTTCCGATCTCCACACCCACTCCACCGCCTCGGACGGGCAGTACAGCCCGCCTGAGCTCGTCGCGCTCGCAAAGGAGCGCGGGATCGACGTCCTCGCGCTGACCGACCACGACACCACGGACGGCGTCGCGGAGGCGGCCGCGGCGGGCGATAAGCTCGGCGTGCGCGTGATCGCGGGCGTGGAGCTGAGCGCGAAGGAGTACCACACCTACCACATTCTCGGCTACGCCTACGACCCCGCCGCGCCGGCGATGCTTTCGCTGTGCGCGCGCATGAAAAGGCGGCGCGAAGCGCGCAACCAGATCATCCTCGACTACCTGAGCGAAAACGGCATGGCGCTTACGCTCGCCGAGGTCGAGGCGTTCGCCGGCGGCGACATCGTCGGACGCCCGCATTTCGCGCAGGCGATGGTGAAGCGCGGCTATGTTTCGAGCAACCGCGAGGCGTTCGACCGCTGGCTCGACACCGACGAGCTGCACGAGCGCATGGACTTTGGCAAGCCCTCCGCGCGTGAGTGCGTGGAGACGATCAAGGCGTCGGGCGGCAGGGTCTCGCTCGCGCATCCGTACCAGATCGGCGTGGACGATGAGACGCTTGATTCTCTCGTGCGCGAGCTGGTCGGCTATGGACTCGACGCGATCGAATGTTACTACCCGAAGTTTACGCCCGCACAGCAGGCGTATTACTTGAAGCTCACCGAAAAATACCACCTGCGCGCGACCGGCGGGAGCGACTTCCACGGCGAGCGCGTCAAGCCGGATGTCGCGCTTGCGGCGCTGCCGCTGGACGTGGAGTGGCTGTTATAGGGAAGACAAAAAGGCAGGAACGGCGTTCCTGCCTTTTTCCTGTTTTTACGCGCGTTCCACGTCCACGACGGTCAGCACGCCGCCGGAAACGCGGAATCTGACCTCCATGCCGCCGAACGCCATGCCGTAGACGCGCTCCGGGTCGTCCTGATACTGCGGGCGCGGGTCCTGCGCGAGCACGCCCGTAAGCGCGGCGCGGCGTTCCTCGGGCACGCGCGCGAGCAGCTCCGGCGGAAATTCGACCGCGACGGTCTCCGCGCGCGCGGACGCAAAGCCGCCGAGGGCGTCGGGATGCGCGTCGGCATAAGGGACGTAGGGCTTGACGTCGTAGATCGGCGTGCCGTCCATGAGGTCGGCGCCCGAGACGAGCAGCGCGGGGCCGTCCTCCGCGTCCCACTCGACGCCCTCGAGCTTCACGCAGGAGAGCCCCAGCGGGTTCGGGCGGAACGGCGAGCGCGTGGCGAACACGCCCATGCGCGTGTTGCCGCCGAGACGCGGCGGGCGCACGGTCGGCGACCAGTCGTCGCGCACCGCCCCGGAAAACTGCCAGATCAGCCACAGATGCGAAAAGCCCTCGATCCCGCGCAGGGCGTCGGGGCTGCGGTACTCGGGTTCAAACACGACGCGCGCGCGAAGCTCGGGCACCAGCCCGCTCTGGCGCGGCACGCCGAATTTCGTGGGGAAATCGCTGCGGATGCGCGCGATGACCTTGATCGTATGCCGTTCCATCGCCGCACCTCAATCCCCGACCTTGCGCAGGAAGTTGCCGTCGATGCGGACGCCCTCCTGCACGATGAAGAACGCGTGGGGGTCGAATTCGCGCGCGACGGAGCGCAGCTCGTCCTCCTCGAACTTCGACACGCACACGCACAGCACGCGCAGATCCTGCCCCGTGTAAGCGCCCTTGCCCTCCCAGTACGTCACGCCGCGGTCGAGCCGGCGCATGATCTCCTTGGGAAGCTCGGGGCTTTGGTTGTGCGTGAAGATGAGCACCTGCACACGGATGTTCTGCTGGTGCGCGCGGTCGATGAACAGCGCGTTGCACACATTATTGATAATGGAATAGAGCGCGGTCGGCACGTCGAACAAAATCGCGCAGAGCGAATAGAGCACCACGTTGAAGCCGATGGAAAAGCGCCCGACCGTGAAGCGGCTGCCGCGCTTGGTGAGGTAGAGCCCCAGCACGTCCAGCCCGCCGGTCGAGCTGCCGCAGGTCAGCGTCAGCCCGATGCCGAAGCCGCCGATGATGCCGCCGACGATGCAGGACGCCAGCCGCTCCGGCAGGAGCGGCTCGGCGGGCGAGCGCAACACCGCCAGAAACACCGCCGAGGCAACCGTGCAAATAAGCGTGCGCACGGCAAACTCGTGCCCCAGCGAGCGCCACGCGAGCGCAAGGATCGGGATGCAGAACACAAAGTACAAAATGCCCGAGAAGTCCACGCCTGCCGGCAGTTCAACAACGCGGGAGAGCAGCGTGCGGATCAGCTGGCACACGCCGGTGATACCGCTGCTGTAGAGCCCCATCGGCACGACGAAGAAATTGATGGCGAACGCGTTGATGAACGTCCCCACGAGCGACAGCGCGATGCGCGACCATCGGTTTTGTATGGCTTTGTGAAGCATGGCGCCCTCCCGGTGCTTTCTTTCGTTTCTCCCATGATACGCCCAGCCCGGCGCGATGTCAAAATTTTTTTGCCGCCGACCCCATTTTTCAGGCGCGCCGCTCCGAATCCTATAGCAGAAGCCCGGAGCGCACAGCGCGCGGGCGAAACACCAAAGGAGGAATCCGGCATGAAAAACAAAACGAATCCAATCGGCGTGGGCATTACCGTCCTTGCCGTCCTGGCATTACTGATCGCGCTCCTTCCCGGGCGCGCAAGCGCGGCGAAGACGCCCGAGAGCAGCGTCACGCTCACGTTTTCCGACAGCGGCGTGACCGCTTCCGGCACGGAGAGCGGCTACAAGATCGAAGGCACCGACCTCACGATCAACGCCTCCGGCGTCTACACGATTACCGGAAGCTGCGCCGAGGGCAGCGTCACCGTGAAAAAGGGGACGACGGGCGTCACGCTCGTGCTCGACGGCCTGACGCTCGCGAGCAGCGACGGCGCGCCGCTGTGCCTCAACAAGGAAAGCGGCGCGACGGTCTACCTCGCCGGAGTGAACACGCTCACCGACGACGAGGACCCCGCGGACGAAGAATCCACCGACGCTTTGGTCGCGGACGCCTTTGACGGCGCGGCGGTCAAGGTCAAGGCGAACGCGAGCCTCACGATCACCGGCAGCGGTACGCTCAATGTAAACGGCAACGCCAAAAACGGCGTCAAGGGCGGCGACGACGCAGCCATCGTGATCGAGGGCGGCAAGCTCAACATCACCGCCGCGCAGGACGGCGTCAACGCAAACGCGGATCTTACCATCACCGGCGGCACGCTCAACGTGAGCGCGGGCGACGACGGCATCCACAGCGACGCGACGCTCACCATCGGCGCCGAGGGCGCGTCCACCGGCCCGACCATCAACATTCTTGACAGCAGCGAGGGTCTTGAGGGCGCGGACATCGTCCTCAACGCCGGCTCCGGCACGATCATTTCGACCGACGACGGCGTCAACGCCGCGGCGGACGGCGTGGCGTCCAGCCTGACCGTCAACGGCGGTGAATGGTACGTCAACGCGGACGGCGACGGTCTCGACGCCGGCGGCGACAGCAACGGCGACAACGGCACCATCGTCCTCAACGGCGGCACGGTCACGGTCTTCGGCGCGGCGAACAGCGGCAACAGCGCGCTCGACGCGGGCCGGGGCATCACCTACAACGGCGGTACGCTCCTCGCGGTCGGCATGAGCGGCATGGCGGAAGCGCCGAGCGGCGGAAACGTCCTCGTCTTCGGCGGCGGCATGGGCGGCATGAACGGCGGCATGGGCGGCAATATGGGCGGTATGCCCGGCGGTTTTGGCGGCCAACAGCCCCCGCAGGGCGGCATGAACGGCGACTTTGGCGGTCAGATGCCCCCGCAGGGCGGCATGAGCGGCGGCTTCGGCGGTCAGATGCCCCAGATGGGCAGACAGGGTCAGCAGGCAAACGGTCAGCAGCCGCAGTCGAACAGCGGCAGCATCTCCATCACCTCCGGCAGCAAGATCGCCATCACTGACGCAAGCGGCAACGTTCTTTACGAGGCGACGGGCGTGAAGAACGCGAACTGCGTGGTCTTCGCAAGCGACAAGATCGCCGAGGGCGAGACCTACACGCTCACCGTCGACGGCAAGGAGGCCGCCACGGCGACCGCCGGCGAAACGAGCGGCATGACCGGCGGCTTCGGCGGCATGGGCGGCATGAACGGCATGAACGGCCAGCAGCCGCAGTTCGGCGGGCGCGAGCAGCAAAACGGCCAGCAGCCGCAGGCAAACAACCAGCCGGGCGGCAATCAGACGAACGGCCAGACGCAGCCGAGCGGCAATCAGCCGAACGGCAATCAGACAAACAGCCGGACGCAGCCGAACACCACGGCTCCCGCCGCTGCAAACGAGCCGGTCAAGGCGGTCGTCTCGCCGCAGAAGCTCACGGTCAACAGCGCCGAATGCAAGGCGGAGGCGTACAACATCGGCGGCTACAACTACTTCAAGCTCCGCGACCTCGCAACGCTCCTCAACGGGACGAATTCACAGTTCGGCGTCGTCTATGACAGCGCGCGCAGGACCGTCGTCATCGTCACCGGCAGTGCGTATACGCCCGTGGGCGGCGAGCTCGCGACCGGCAAGGACAACTCCGCGTCCGTCGTGAAAAGCACGCAGAGCGTGGAGATCAACGGCAAAACGGTCGAGCTGACCGCGTACAACCTCGGCGGCAGCAACTTCTTCAAGCTCCGCGACCTCGCCGACGCGCTCGGCTTCGACGTGGACTACGACCAGACGACCAACACCGCGGTCGTCACGAGCCGGTAACAAACGCCTTCCGCGAGCGGAACGCTGAAACGAAGGCACCGGGAATTCGCAGGAATTCCCGGTGCCTTTTTGCGCCGATAACCGCGGCGGAGGGAAAACAAGGCAAATGTCACAATGCGGCGCTTTGGAATTTGGATGTTTTATCCAAAACGGGCTGGAAAATAGTGCAATTCATATATAATTGCTTTTGCCATGTGAGACAGAGCCGTTGCTTTGTCGCGCGTTTTATGATAAAATATCCAATACTGGTTTTTATCAACAGTATGTACCGACAGGAGGCGGCTATGGCACAGCGCATCGCTTGGAACCGGGACTGGCAGTTCACCGAGGATTTTGACGATTTTACCGGCGCGCGGACGGTCTCCCTGCCGCACACCTGCCGTGAAACGCCCTACGACTACTTTGACGAGGGCGCCTACCAGATGGTCTGCGGCTACCGCAAGACGCTCCGCGTGCCGGAGGCTTGGGCGGGCAAGCGCGTGTTCCTCTGCGTCGGCGCGGCGGGGCACGGCGCGGAGGTCTTCCTCGACGGCGTGAAATACGCCGAGCACCGCTGCGGCTACACGGCGTTTCGCGTCGAGCTGACCGCGGGGCTGACACCGGGAAAGGAAGCGGAGGTCAAGCTCCGCGTCGATTCCCGCGAGACGCAGGACATCCCGCCGTTCGGCTACGTCATCGACTATATGACCTACGGCGGGCTCTACCGCGAGGTCTGGCTTGAGGTGACGGAGCAGACCTATATCGAAGACGTGTTCGCGCGCCCCGCGCTCTCCGGCGTCGTCTACGGCACCGTGACGCTCGCGGGCGAGGTGCGAAACGGCATGGCGCTGCGCCAGTGCGTCGATGGAAGCGAAAAGCGCACCGACGTTTCGGGCGGGAAGACCGAGACCTCGCTCTATGTGCCGGGCGCAAAGCCCTGGAGCCTCAGGGCGCCCAACCTCTACACGCTCGTGACCGAGCTGACGGAGAACGGCAGGGTGCTCGACCGCGTGGAAACGCGCATCGGCTTCCGCGAGGCGGCGTGGCGCGCGGACGGGTTCTACCTCAACGGCGAGAAGGTCAAGCTCCTCGGCCTCAACCGCCACCAGAGCTACCCCTACGTCGGCTACGCGATGCCGAAGTCGATGCAGCGCTATGACGCGGAGATTTTGAAAAATGAGCTGGGCTGCAACGCCGTGCGCACGTCGCACTATCCGCAGTCGCAGCATTTCATCGACCGCTGCGACGAGCTGGGGCTGCTGGTGTTTACCGAGATCCCCGGCTGGCAGCACATCGGCGAGTCGGATCAGTGGCGCGAGCAGGCGGTGGAGAACGTGCGCGAGATGGTCACGCAGTACCGCAACCATCCCTCCGTTATCCTCTGGGGCGTGAGGATCAACGAGTCGCAGGACGACGATGTGCTCTACACGCGCACCAACGCGCTCGCCCGCACGCTCGACCCGACGCGCGCGACCGGCGGCGTGCGCTATCTCAAAAAGAGCAGCCTGCTCGAGGACGTCTACACCTACAACGACTTCGTCCACGACGGCAAGGCGAAGGGCTGCGAGAAAAAGAAGGACGTCACGCCGGACGTCGAAAAGCCGTACCTCGTCAGCGAATACAACGGGCATATGTACCCGACCAAGACCTACGACAGCGAGGAGCACCGCCTTGAGCACGCGCTGCGCCACGCGAACGTCATCGACGCGATCGCGGCGGAGGACGATATCGCCGGCGGCTTCGGCTGGTGCATGTTCGACTACAACACCCACCGCGACTTCGGCAGCGGCGACCGCGTCTGCTACCACGGCGTGCTGGATATGTTCCGCAACCCCAAGCTTGCCGCGGACGTCTACAGCGCGCAGCGCGAGGGCGAGCCGTTCCTTTCGGTCAGCTCCGCGTTCGACATCGGCGAGCATCCCGCGAGCAACCGCGGGCGCGTCGTGGCGTTCACCAACGCCGACGAGGTGCGGATGTATAAAAATGGCAGATTCATCCGAAGCTACACCCACGCGGATACGGTCTGCAAGCACATGAAAAACCCGCCAATCGAGATCGACGACTTCATCGGCGGCGAGATCGCGGAGAGCGGGGAGTACGCGCCGCTTCAGGCGCAGTACATCAAGGACATCCTCAACCACTCCGCGCGCTTCGGCGGCAAGCTCTCGCCGGAGATCGCGGCGAAGGCGGGCGTGCTGATGGCGCGCTGGCACATGACGCCCGACGACGCCTACCAGCTCTACGGCAAGTATGTGAGCTCGTGGGGCAGCGAGGCGATGGCGTTCAAGTTTGAAGCCGTGAAGGACGGCGCGGTCGTCGCCACCGTCGTCAAGGCGCCGGCGGCGGAGCGGCGTCTGCGCGTGAACGCGAGCCACACCGCGCTCGCCGAGGGCGAAACCTACGACGTCGCGGCGCTGCGCATCGCGCTCGTCGACCAGAACGGCAACGTCCTGCCGTTTGCGCAGGAGCCGGTCACGCTTACCGCGGAAGGCCCCATCGAGATCATCGGGCCGCAAACCGCGATGCTCCGCGGCGGCCTTGGCGGCACTTATGTAAAGACAAAGGGCTTAACAGGCTCCGCCGCGCTGACGCTCTCCATTGACGGCGCGGAGCTGGTAACGATTTCGTTTACGATCGACGGGGAAGGGAAAGGAGAATGACCATGCAGGACAGATCGAGAAGCATTTTCGGCAACACCGTTTCGCCGAAGGACTATGAAAAGGCGCTCAAATCCAAGGCAAAATACGTCCGCAAGTACGGCGACGACGCGAACGCGAACTATCCCGCGAAGCTCGTCGACAACGCCTGCCTCTTCTCCCCGCTCGGCGTGCGCGACATCCGCGTGGCGGAGGGAACGGGCGACGGCGCGTTCGACCGGGATAAGGGCGTCATCGTCGGCAACATCCGCATGGGCTTCGGCCACTACCGCATTTCGATCGCGATGGCGAGCGCGGCGCACGCGCTGGGGTACACGCCCTACTGGATGGACCTCAACAGCTATCCCGAAACGACCTGCACCAAGGTCATCGGCGCGCAGAACGACCTCTACTCCCTCGGCTCGCGCCTGTCGCAGAAGTTCTGGCTGTTCAACAAGCTCGTGTGGGAGCCGGTCAACTACGAGGGCTTCCGAAAGCTCAGCTACAACGCCTCCGACCAGAAGAACGCGGAGCTGATGGCGGCGGTGTTCGCAAACGTTCCCAAGGACATCCCGCTCATCGGCACGCACGTCTGGCCCGCGCAGGCGGCGCTGCACGCGGGCATGAAGTACGTCGTCAACGCGATCCCCGACAACTGGCCGATGGCGCTCCACCTTGCCGAGGGCAGCGTCCACACGATCCAGACGCACCAGTCCTACATGGGCTACCGCATTTTGAACGGCATGCGCGGCAAGGAGGTCCTGCGCCCCATGCCCGCGGACAGCCTCGTCTACACGGGACACTATATCGACCACGAGCTCGTCGCGAACCTCGAGCACGACTGCGAAAAGCGTTTGGAGCGCAAGAAAAACGGCGAGCCGATGCGCTTCCTGCTCACCATCGGCGGCGCGGGCGCGCAGCGCGAGCTGTTCGCCGCGGTCATCCGCCACCTGCTGCCCGCGGTGCGCGAGGGCCGCGCGGCGCTCTACGTCAACGTCGGCGACTACCGCAAGGTCTGGGACGAGCTGGTTTCGGAGGTCGACGGCCTCGCCGCGCTCTCGACCGAGCACTTCGACAACTGGGCGGACACGACCCGCTTTGCCGCTGAAGCTGTGGACGGTAAAGTAAAAGGGGTTCACGCCTTCTACCACAAAAACATCTTCGAGGCGGTGTACTGCACCAACCTTTTGATGCGCTCGTGCGACGTGCTCGCGACCAAGCCGAGCGAGCTTGCGTTCTATCCGGTGCCGAAGCTCTTTTTGAAGCGCATCGGCGGACATGAGAAATGGGGCGCGATCCACTCCGCCGAGATGGGCGACGGCACGCTCGAGTGCGAGGACATCCCGCACACGCTCCAGATGCTCGACCTGCTGCTCGGCGAGGAAACGCTCTTTGCCGAGATGATCCGCGCGATCCTTGTCAACAAGGCAGCGGGCGTCTACGACGGCGCGTACAATGTCGTAAAGCTTGCCATGCAGTTGAAAAACGGCGACAAATAGGAATATTTGTCGAGAAGATAACAAAACGTAATTAAGAAAGGGAGAAAATCAGTGGAAGAAAAGCAAACACTTACCGGAGGCGCGAAGTTCTCGTATGCGCTCGGCGCGGTGGGCAAGGACATGGTCTACATGCTCTCCGCGAGCTACGTCCTCTATTATTTCCAGGACATCATGGGCGTGAACGCGATCGCGATGGGCGCGATACTGCTCGCGGCGCGTATCTTTGACGCGTTCAACGACCCCATTATGGGCGTCATCGTCGCCAAGACCAAGACCAAGTGGGGCAAGTTCCGCCCGTGGCTTCTGATCGGCACGCTCACGAACGCGGTGGTGCTCTACCTCATGTTCGCGGCGCCGCCCAAGCTGGACGCCGCCGGCATGACCGCCTACGCCGCGGTCACGTACATCCTCTGGGGCGTCACCTACACGATGATGGACATTCCGTACTGGTCGATGATCCCTGCCTTCACCGAGGGCGGCAAGGAGCGCGAGGGCCTGACGACGCTTGCAAGATCCGCCGCGGGCGTCGGCAGCGCGATCGTGAGCGTTCTGACCGTCAAGCTCGTGCAGATGCTCGGCAACTCGTTCGGCGGCGCGAACGCGCGCGAGATCGAGATCATCGGCTTCAAGTACTTCTCGCTGATCGTCGCGGTGCTGTTCGTTGTGTTCACGGTCATCATGTGCGTCAACGTCAAGGAAAGATCCACCGCCGAGATGGAGACCGTCTCCGTCGGACAGATGTTCAAGGCGCTCGTGCAGAACGACCAGGCGATGGCGGTCACAATCACGATCGTGCTCGTCAACGGCGCGCTGTACATCACCTCCAACCTTGTGCTGTACTTCTTCAAGTACGACTTCGGCGGCACGCACTGGTATGACAGCTACACGCTCTTCACCGCGTTCGGCGGCGGCATCCAGATCCTCTCGATGATGCTGCTCTACCCGCTGCTGCGCAACGGCCTCAAGCTCTCGAACACCAAGATCTTCTATGTCAGCATGGGCATGGGCGCCATCGGCTACGCGGTGCTGCTCGCGCTGACGTTCACCACGATGTCGAGCGTGTACCTGCTGTTCATCCCCGCGTTCTTTGTCTTCGCCACCAACGGCGTCAACGCGATCCTCACGACCGTGTTCCTCGCCAACACCGTCGATTACGGCGAGATCAAAAACGACCGGCGCGACGAGTCCGTCATCTTCTCGATGCAGACCTTCGTCGTCAAGCTCGCCTCCGGCGTCGCGGCGTTCATCGCCTCGATCTGCCTGCAGATCAACAAGCTCTCCAACGCCGCCGTTTCCGAGGCGGACAAGGCGGTGGACTTCTCCGCGTCCGTCTCCGCGAGCGCGAAGATCGGCCTGCGCATGACAATGACGATCATTCCGATCGTCGGGCTCATTGTCGCGTTCGTCTGGTTCCGCAGGAAGTACATTCTCACCGACGAAAAGGTCGCCGAGATCGCCGAAACGGTCAAGAAGCGCCGCGAGAAAGCATAATTATATAATGTATATATGAAGAGAACGCCGCCCGGCCGGGCGGCGTTCTTGCTGACTTTCTGGATTTATTCGATCGCTTCTCCGTAGCTGCCGAGGTCCGCGGACTTGTCGCCCTCGACGCTCGTGCCGAACTCGTAGTCGTTGCCGGGCAGCACCGCGTTGAGGAGCACGCCGCACAGCGCCGCGATCGCGAGGCCGGTGAGCGTGACCGCCGCGTTGCCGACCATGAAGGTCACGCCGCCGACGGAGCTGAAGCCCAGGCCGCTGACGAACATCACCGCCGCGATGATGAGGTTGCGGGACTTGGTGAGGTCGACGCGGTTTTCCACGATGTTGCGCACGCCGACCGCGGAGATCATGCCGTAGAGGATGAAGCTCACGCCGCCGACGATCGCCGCCGGGATGGAGTTCACCAGCGCGTCGAACTTGGGCGAGAAGGAGAGGATGATGGCGTAGATCGCGGCGAGGCGGATGACGCGCGGGTCATAGACGCGGGAGAGGGCGAGCACGCCGGTGTTTTCGCCGTAGGTCGTGTTTGCGGGGCCGCCGCAGAAGCCGGCGAGCGCGGTCGCGAGGCCGTCGCCGATGAGCGTGCGGTGCAGGCCCGGGTCTTCGATGAAGTTGACGCCGGTGGTCGAGGAGATCGCGGACACGTCGCCGATGTGCTCCATCATCGCCGCGATGGCGATGGGCGCCATGACGAGGATCGAGGTGAGGTCAAACTTCGCGATCGTGAAGGGCTGGAGGCCGAAGAGCTGCGCCGTATGCACCGCGGAGAAGTCGACCTGCTTCGTGACGAGCGCGACGATGTAGCTCACGACGACGCCGAGCAGGATCGGGATGATCTTGATCATGCCCTTGCCCCAGATGTTCGCGACGATGATCACCGCGATCGCGACGAGCGCGAGCCACCAGTTCGTGCTGGCGTTGCCGATCGCGCTGCCGGCGAGGTTGAGGCCGATCATGATGATCATGGGTCCGGTGACGATCGGCGGGAAGTAGCGCATGACCTTCTTGGTGCCGAGCACCTTGAACAGCAGCGCGAGCACCAGGTACAGCAGGCCCGCGACCACGATGCCGCCGAGCGCGTAGGCGAGCTTGTCGTCGGGGGACATCGTTGCGTACTTGCCGGAGTCGAGCGCGCCGACCGCGGCGAAGCCGCCGAGGTAGGCGAACGAGGAGCCGAGGAACGCGGGGACCTTGAACTTCGTGCAGGCGTGGAAGAGGATCGTGCCGAGGCCGGCGAACAGCAGCGTTGTCTGGATGCTCAGCGGCAGGCCGTAGCCCTGCACGAGGATGGGGACGAGTACCGTTGCGCCGAACATGGCGAAGAGGTGCTGGAGTCCGAGCAGCAGCATTCTGGGCACGCCGAGCGTGCGCGCGTCGTAGATGGGTTCCTGACCGAGTTCCTTTTTCATGTGATTCTCTCCTTCTCATTTATAATATAGCTTTTGCTTTGAAAACGGGTGGGGAGGGACAGCGCAAAACGTTCGCCGCAGACGGCAAAAAAATAACGCCGGTAGAAAAACTACCGACGAACAGAAACACTATAAACAGCAGGAGAAGGAATAAAAACACCAACGGCGGGAACTTTTTTCCGGTTCACAGCCCCAAGCGTCATGTTGGCGTCCTCCCTGCTGGAATTTTCTTTACACAGGATAAAGGACACGGACAAAAAATGCAAGAGGGAATGTTGCCCAAAGAAAGCGGCGAAATTTGCGCTGTTGCTTGTACAAATCGTCAAAATGACGAAATCCGGGCGGGCAGTGCGCCCCGCCTTGCAAACAACATACCATAATGTTATAGTATATTTGGCTCGGCGGAGTGTGACGCCGGGACTATTTGGAGGAGTGTGAGTACATGGAAAAGAAAAAATTGAGCCTGCCGGCGCAAATAGGCATTGCGCTGGTAGCCGGTATCGTGGTGGGCCTGATCTGCTACTTCGGAGGGCTTGCGGACTTCACCAAGAGCTACCTCAAGCCGTTCGGCGATATCTTCGTCAACCTGCTCAAGTTCATCGTCGTCCCGGTCGTCCTGTTCTCGATGATCGACGGTATCCTCTCGCTGGGCGATTTGCGCAAGGTCGGCTCCGTCGGCTGGAAGACGGTCGCGTACTTCATGGTGACGACCGCCGTCGCGTGCGTGATCGGTCTCGTTTTCGCGAACATCTTCAACGGCGCGCACCTGTTCCCGGTGCTCGACGTCAGCCAGGCGACCTATGAGGCAAAGGAATTCGGCGGCTTTATGAGCGTGCTCGTCGGCATCTTCCCGAGCAACATGTGGAAGTCCTTTACCGACGCCAACATGCTTCAGGTCATTGTCATCGCGATCTTCTTCGGCGGCTCCATCCTCGCCGCGGGCGAGAAGGGCAAGCTCTGCCGCGACATCGTGACGAGCTTCTACGCCGTCATCGAGCGGCTGATGGCGTTCGTCATTTCGCTCAGTCCCATCGGCGTGTTCACGTACATGGCGTGGGTCGTCGCCACCCAGGGCGCCGAGATCCTCGGCTCGCTTGCGCTGGTGCTGCTGTGCGCCTACATCGGCTACATCGTCCACGCGATCGTCGTCTACTCGCTCTCCGCCAAGGCGTTCGCCGGCGTCAACCCGCTGACTTTCTTCAAGAAGGCGGCGCCCGCGATGATCTTCGCGTTCACCTCGACCTCCTCCGCCGCGACGCTGCCGGTCTCCAAGGAGAGCGCGGACGACCTCGGCGCTGAGGAAGACATCTCCGCGTTCGTCCTGCCCCTCGGCGCGACGATCAACATGGACGGCACCGCGATCTACCAGTGCGTCGCCACCGTGTTCCTCGCCTCCTGCGCCGGCATCAACCTGACGATCGGGCAGATGGTCACGGTCGTCGTCACCGCGACGCTCGCCTCCATCGGCACCGCCGGCACGCCCGGCGCCGGCATGATCATGCTGACGATGGTGTTGACCGCCCTCGGCATTCCGGTTGACTATATCGGACTGATCGTTGCGGTCGACCGTCTGTTCGACATGGGCCGCACCTGCCTCAACGTGACCGGCGACATCTCCTGCTCGCTGTGCGTGACCAAGTGGCAGGGCGGCGAGCTCAAGCCCAAGAAGCTGTAAGGGCAGAGAGCAACGCTTAGTAAACCACAGACCCGCCAGCAAATGGCAAGGAAAGGAGCCGCTCAGCCGAGCGGCTCCTTTTTTGCGCGTTCTTCGCGTTTTCATCCCCCCGTAAAGGGAAAACCCTGAAAATCTATTTTTACCCCGAAGCAGGGGACAAATGCGGACTGATTTAAGACGCAAAATCCATCACCCGCCACGAGGATAGAGAGCCGCCATCAAAAAAGCGGCAGTCGCAAGATGTTCAATTACAATAAGTCTATTTTTGTTTCGGCAAGAATCGCCAAAACGCGCTAAAATAGGTACTTTTTAAAAAACGGACGACTGTATAAAAATTAAAAAATCAAATAGTCTATCAATTTAGAACGCTTTGTGAACAAAAACGCCGCCGTTTGGAGTACGGCGGCGTTCGACGGGAGTTTTCGACAAAAGTCAAAAATCGCCCGAAAACGCGATAGACTTAGAGATAAAAAGAGAAAACCGGACGGGCAGCAGCCCGTCCGGGAGGCAATTTTACAGCATGGGGAAGCGCGAATTTTTGTGTGCTTCGAGTGCGGAGACGAGGGCGTCAACGTCGCTTTTTTTGGTTTCGGGGCCAAAACTCACGCGCAGCACGCCGGCCTTGACCTTCTTAGTCAACCCCATCGCCTCGTAGACGTGGCTCGCTTTTCCACGGTGGCAGGCGCTGCCCGCGCTGATGCAGATGCCCTGGCTGCCGAGATCCTCGACGACGTTTGCCGACGGGTAGCCCACGAGAGAGACCGAGAGGATGTGCGGCGCGTCTCCGTTCCCGACGCGCGCCACGCCGTCCAGGGCGAGCAGGCGTTCAAGCGCGTAGGCCTTGAGCTCCGCCATGTGGGCGAGCGATGCGTCGAGATTGGCGCGGCGCAGCTCCACCGCCTTCGCGAAGCCCACGAGCTGCGCGGTCGCCTCGGTGCCGGAGCGCCGACCGTCCTCCTGCCCGCCGCCGGCAAGCAGCGGGCGCGGGTTTTTGACGCGCTCGCCGAGGCAGAGCGCGCCGACGCCTTTGGGCGCGCCGATTTTGTGCCCGCTGATCGAGATGAGATCCGCGCCGAGCGTCGCGGCGGAGAACGGGACCTTCAAAAAGCCCTGCACCGCGTCGGTGTGGAGCAGCGCTTTCGAGCCGCGCTCCTTCAGCAGCGCCGCGACCTCGCCCACCGGCAGGATGCAGCCGGTCTCGTTGTTGACGAGCATCATGCTCACAAGCGCGGTGTCTTCGCGCAGCGCGAGCGCGACCTGCTCCGCTGTGATGCTGCCGTCGCGGTCGGGCTTGAGGTATGTGACCTCCCAGCCCTCGTCCGCAAGCTGGCGGCAGGGCTCGAGCACCGCGCTGTGCTCGATCGCAGTCGTGACGATGTGCCTGCCGGCATGTCGGTTCTGATGCGCGGCGAGCCGGAGCGCCCAGTTGTCGCTCTCAGTGCCGCAGGAGGTGAAGGCAAGCTGCTCCGCCTTGCACCCCAGCGCGGAGGCGACGGTTTCGCGGCAGCGCGCGACAAGCTCGCGCGCTTCACGGCCATAGGGATACTGCGCGCTTGGATTGCCGAATTGCTTTACAAGCGCGTCGCGCACGGCGTCCGCGACCTCGTCCGGCACGGGCGTGGTGGCGGCATGGTCGAGGTAGATCATACCGCCTGCTCCTCGTCGGGGACGGTCGCTTCCCCGGCGTCCGGCGCCGTCTGCTCCGCCTTCCACTCGGCGAGTAGCGCCGCAGCCTTTTTGTGTCCGCTGTCGGCGGCGTCGCTCAGCCACAAAAGCGCCTCCGCCTTGTCCTCGGCGACGCCTCCCATGCCGCTGTAGAGCATCCGCGCGAGCGTGTACTGCGCGTCCGCGCTGCCGCACTCCGCCGCGCGCGTGAGCTGTGCCGCCGCCTCGGCGTCGTCTCCCGCCTCGTGAGCGGCACGGGAGGCCTCCAGCGCCGCAGCCGCGGCTTCCGCCGCCCGCGGGCGGATGAGGTCCAGCGTTTGCAGCGCCTTGGCGTTGCCCTGGTGGAGCGCGCGCACCGCCCAGTGGCAGCCGCGCGGGATATCCGCCTCGACGCCCTTGCCGAGCGAGCAGAGCATCGAAAACGTCAGCTGCGCCTCGCGGTCGCCCTGCTCGGCGGTCCGCTCATACCAGTAGGCGGCGCGCGCGAGATCGCGCTCGACGCCGTTCCCGTTTTCATACATCATGGCAAGGAAGTGCTGCGACTTTGCCTCGCCCGCCTCCGCGGTGCGGCTGAGCAGCGCGACGGCCTCGTCGTAGCGCTTGAGGTAGAAAAGGCGCAGGCCCTCCATATAATCGTTTTCCAAATTCGGCATAATGGTTCCCTTTCTTTTGTGCTTGCGAATCCCTATACATTTATATATAATATAACATCAGAATCGCTTTTTGATTATACCGACACATTTGGAAAATAGCAAGAGGGAACCCCATGCGAATTGCCATCTGCACCTTGGGCTGCAAGGTGAACCAGTACGAAACACAGGCGATCGAGCAGGAGCTGCTGCGCCGCGGGCACACGCTCGTCGATTTTGAGGACGAGGCGGACGCCTACGTCGTCAACACCTGCTCGGTGACCGCCGTGAGCGACAAGAAATCCCGCCAGATGATCCGCCGCGCGCAATCGCGCAACCCGAACGCCGTCATCGCAGCCTGCGGCTGCTACGCCCAGACCCACGCGGAGGACGTTTCGGCGCTCGGCGTCGACGTGCTCGCCGGCACCAACGATAGGCTCGGCTTTCTGGACCTGCTCGAGCGCGCGGCAGAGGAAAAGACGCGCATCGTCCATCTCGACGACGCGCTCCACCGCCGCGAATTTGAGGTTCTGCCCGCCGGCGGCATGGCGGCGCGCACGCGCGCGATGCTCAAGATCGAGGACGGCTGCGTCAACTTCTGCACCTACTGCCTGATCCCGTTCGCGCGCGGGCCCGTGCGTTCGCTGCCGATGGACGAGGCAAGTTTACAAGTGAAAAAGCTGGTCGACGATGGATATAAAGAGATAGTACTAACTGGTATTGAAATATCCTCATACGGTCAGGACATTAAGGAACAAGTTGGTTTGATCGACCTGCTGGAGCGGCTTTGCCGCGAAGCGCCGACGCTGCGTGTGCGCCTGGGCTCGCTGGAGCCGCGCACGATCACGCGGGACTTTTGTGAACGGGCGGCAGGACTGGAAAACCTCTGCCCGCACTTCCACCTCTCGCTCCAGTCGGGCTGCGACGCGACGCTCAAGCGCATGAACCGCCGCTACGATACGGCGCGCTACGCGGAGTCCTGCGCGCTGCTGCGCGAGTTTTTCGACGACCCTGCCATCACGACCGACCTCATTACGGGCTTCCCGGAGGAAACGGAGGAGGAATTCGCCCAAACGCTTGCGTTCATCCGCGGCTGCGCCTTTGCCGACATGCACATCTTTCCATACTCCATCCGCCCCGGCACCAAGGCGGCGGCGATGGCGCAGGTCGAAAAGCATGTCAAGGAGGAGCGCGCGGCGCGCGCGGCGGAGGCCGCCGCGGCGATGAAGGCGGAATACCTTGCGCGCTGCGTCGGCAGGACGTTCCCCGTGCTCTTTGAGGGCACGGAAACAGAGGGCAGCGCGGGGCACGCGCCGAACTACACGGAAGTATACATAGAGGAAAAGGGATTACAAAACGAAGCGCGCCCCGTCCGCGTGATCCGCAGCGACGGCGAGCGCCTTTATGGGGAATTGGAGTGAATGAGATGAAGAGCCACTTTTTTGCCTACATCAGCCGCATGCGCTATATCCCGCGCTGGGCGCTCATGCGCAACAGCTTTTCCGAGAACGTTCAGGAGCACAGCCACATGGTCGCGGTGCTCGCGCACGCGCTCGCGGTCATCCGCAACGAGGTTTTCGGCGGCAGCGTCGACGCGGGACAGGTTGCGGTCTACGCGCTCTACCACGACGCGACGGAGATCATCACCGGCGATATGCCGACTCCTATTAAATATTACAACCCCGAGATCAAGGCGTCCTACCGCAAGGTCGAGAGCGTCGCCGCCGACAAGCTCATTTCCCTGCTGCCGCACGAGCTGCGCGCGAGCTACCGTCCGCTCCTGCGCGGCGAGGACGCGGAGATGCACCGCCTCGTCAAGGCGGCGGACAAGCTCTCGGCGCACATCAAGTGCCTGGAGGAGATCAAGGCGGGGAACATGGAGTTCAAGCGCGCCGCCGAGCAGACGCGCACGGCGCTCGAGGAGATGAAGCTCCCCGAGCTCGACTGGTTCATGGAGCACTGCATGGACAGCTTCTCGATGACCCTCGACGAATTGGAGTGAAAATGGGAACCTTTTGACGGAGCTTCCGTCTAACGGTACAGCAAGCCCCAAAAATGAGATTTGAGGTGGAGAAGATGAAGAAAAGAAGCATTGCGATCCTGCTCAGCCTTGTGCTGATCCTTGCCCTCGCCGGCTGCGGCGGCAGCGCGAAGGGCGATTCCTACTACAGCACCAACAGCGCCGCCTCCGAGCCGGCTGCGCCTATGGAGGCGGGCGCCGACGGAGAGTACTGGGCGATGGACGCGGCGGCCGAGATGGACATGCCGGGCAACGGCGCCACCGCAAACGCTGCGGCGGACAGCCGCTCGACGCTGCCAGACGGTGTGAAGATGATCTACCGCGCAAGCCTGGAGCTGGAGACCACCGAGTTCGACCAGGCGGCGGCGCAGGTCAAGGCGCTGACCGCACAGATGGACGGCTACTTTGAGGAGCAGAACACCTACACCCGCGGCGGCGGTTACCGCAGCGCGACCTACACCGTCCGCGTGCCCGCGGCGCGTTTCGAGGAGTTCCTCTCCCAGATCGGCAGCGTCTGCACCGTCGTCCGCCAGAGCCAGAGCGCCGAGGACGTGAGCGAATACTATTACGACATGGAATCCCGCCTCGAGACCGCGAAGATCAAGCTCGACCGCCTGCAGGAGCTTTTGTCCAAGGCGGAGGAGATGGAGGACATCATCACGCTCGAAGGCGCGATCTCCGACACCGAGTACCAGATCGAGCAGCTCTCCGGCGAGAATCGCCACTACGATTCCCTGATCGGCTATTCGACCATCAATGTCAACCTCAGCGAGGTCTACCGCGTCACGGAGGTCGAGACCGCGCCGCTGACCTTCGGACAGCGCATGGGCATCGCATTCCGCGACGGCCTGCGCAACTTCGGCGACGGCATGGAGGACTTCCTGGAGTGGCTCGCCTACAGCTGGCTGACGCTGTTGGTGGTCATCGCGGTCATCGTGGTGATCGTGAAGCTGATCCGCAGCGGCAGCGCCAAGCGCGCCAACGGCGAAAAAAAGCCGCGCAGAAAGCTCTTCGGCAAGAAGAATAAGGACGCCGCCCCTGCGGAGACGACGGAACAGAACAAGGAAGAGTAAACGGAGGTACATGTATGGAGATCACCTGGCTGGGACACGCCTGCTTCGCGGTGGAGAGCAGCGGCTGGCGCATCGTGCTCGACCCCTACACCATGGACACCTACCCGCCGCTGCATACGAAGGCGGACATGGTGCTCTGCTCGCACGGGCACAGCGACCACAATTATGTGCAGGCGGTCGAATTGACGACCGGAAAGCAGAACCCGTTTACCATCGAGAAGGTCGAGACCTTCCACGACGACAAGGGCGGCGCGCTGCGCGGCAACAACACGATGCACGTGCTCCGCGCGGAGGGCATGACCGTCGTCCACTGCGGCGACCTCGGACACTTCCCGACGGACACACAGCTCGCCAAAATCGCGAATGCCGACGTGCTGCTCATCCCCGTGGGCGGGTACTACACGATCGACGCCGCGACGGCGAAGCGCGTCGCCGACGCCGCAAAGCCCCGCGTCATCGTACCGATGCACTATCGCCACGGGCGCTACGGGCTGCGTCCGGTCGGCACGCTGGACGAGTTTTTGGAGTTGTACCCAATGGAGCAGGTACATCACATGACAGGAAATACATTTCCCTTGACGCCTGCCGAACCGAGCGGCGTCGTGGTGCCGGCGTACGTGGAAAGCCGGTAAGATTTACAAAGCAATATAGGTTTACAAGAGGCGGGCGCAGGGAACTGCGCCCGCCTCTTTTGACGCCGGCAACAGGCATAAAAGCGGCGCGCTCCGGATAGAATAAACGGAAAGCATACGCAGAGGGAGGAAAGCCATGTCCGTGCGAAAAAGCCTGTGCCGCTGGGAGCTTGCCGGCTTCCTGATCGTCGGCGCCGTCGGGACGCTGCTGCAATTTTTGTATCAATGGACGGGTGAAAATACGCTCGTCGCCGCGTTTTCCGCGGTCAACGAGTCGACCTGGGAGCACATGAAGATGCTCTATGTGCCGTATTTTGCCTTTACGATGGTCGAATTCACGGTGTTCGGCGAGCCGTTTCGCAACTTCTTCGCGGCGAAGGCGGCGGCGGGGCTTGCGGGGCTTCTGACGATCCCCACGCTGTTCTACACGATCGGCGGGATGTTCGGCGAGCCGCCGGCATGGATGAACATTGCGATCTTTTTTGCCGCCGACGCGGTGCTGTTTCTTTTGGGCTACCGCCTGCTCACGGCGCTCTCGCTGCGCGGCACGGCGTTCCAGATCGCGGGCTTTGCCCTGCTGTGGGCGCTGATGTTCGCCTTTGTCTACTTCACCTACCGCCCGCCGCGCCTGCCGCTGTTCCGCGACCCGACGGAAGGCGGCTACGGCGTTGCGAGCTGAAAAAGCCCTGCGAATGCAGGGCTTTTCGTTTTCCGCTTGACCCGGATGCAGAACAATATTATAATATACTCCGTTGTGAAACACCAATACGGTTTACGATACACATGGAGGAGATTACAATGACGGATAATACGATGCCCGAGCTGACCCTGGACCCCAACGCCGCCGCCGCGGTGGAGATGCCCCCCGAGCTGACGCTGGACAGCGTCCCCACGCCCGCGACGCCCGCCGCCGAGCCGGAGAAGAAGGAGGTCGAGCCGGTCAAGCTCGACGAGAGCATGCTCAGTGACGAGGAGAAGAAGGCGGTCGAGGAGTTTTCCAAGAAGATCGACATCACCGACTCCAACCTTGTGCTCAACTACGGCGCGGCGGCGCAGAAGAGCGTCGCGTCGTTCTCCGAGAACGCGCTTGCGTCCGTGCGCAACAAGGACCTCGGCGAGGTCGGCGACACGCTCTCCAAGCTCGTTGTCGAGGTCAAGGGCTTCGGCAAGGAGGAGAAGAAGGGCATCTTCGGCTTCGCGCAGAAGCAGAAGGACAAGCTCATGCTCATGAAGGAGCAGTACAGCAAGGCGGAGGCGAGCGTCGACCGCATCACGAAGGAGCTGGAGAACCATCAGGTCACGCTGCTCAAGGATATCGCGATGTTCGACCAGATGTATGAGCTCAACCTCAAGTACTATAAGGAGCTCACGATGTACATCATCGCCGGCAAGAAGCGCCTGGAGGAGCTTCGCAGCGGCGAGCTGGAGGAGCTTCGCAAGAAGGCGGAGCAGAGCGGCCTTGCCGAGGACGCGCAGAAGTACAACGACATGGTCAACCTCTGCAACCGCTTTGAAAAGAAGCTGCACGACCTCGAACTCACGCGCATGGTGTCGCTGCAGATGGGCCCGCAGACGCGCCTTTTGCAGAACAACGACACGCTCATGGTTGAGAAGATCCAGTCCTCGCTCGTGAACACGATCCCGCTGTGGAAGAGCCAGATGGTGCTCGCGCTCGGCATGGAGCACTCCCGCCAGGCGACGGCGGCGCAGAACGCCGTCACCGAGGCGACGAACGACCTTCTCAAGAAGAACGCCGACATGCTCAAGATGGGCACGATCGCGACCGCCAAGGAGGCAGAGCGCAGCGTTATCGACATCGAAACGCTCCAGCACACGAACGAGCAGCTCATCTCCACGCTCGACGAGGTCATCAACATCCAGCGCGAGGGCGCGGCAAAGCGCAAGGCCGCCGAGATCGAGCTGGGTCGTATCGAGGGCGAGCTGAAGCAGAAGCTCATGGTG
>SVKM01000004.1 GCA_015068465.1 Oscillospiraceae bacterium
TGGCAAGGTTAACTTTCAAAAAATGCCCGGACTGAGCGCTTTGCTCAATATATGCGATTAATTCAGCGGTTCCTTAGGTATCGGAAGACGCTGACGAAAACACGCAGGCTTTTATAATCCTATAGAGGTTGATAAAGCCCGATAGTTAGCGGATTTCGATAAATCTCAATTTCATGTGAATCCATATAACTCCGTGCAATTCGATGACAAAATGGTGTAAAAATGGCGTAAACAAACAACAGCCCAATACAACACCCAAATTCAAAAATGATATGCTACTTGCAAGAAAGCAGCCCCTCCCGACCGGGAGAGGCTGCTGCTTTTATTCTGCGACCGGTTGACCCGGCGCCTCTTGTTGCCCTGCCTTGTGATTTCGCGCAGAAAGCCTGCGAAACAAATCGACGGTATACAGCGAGTCCTCGCTGACAGGCGGGCGGTAATTGTCGGACAGCGAGATTTTGTAGTCGTGAAACCCGATGATCTGTGTAAGGGAGTTGTAGATCGGCAGATTCGTCGGCTGCATGCTCATGGGCGCAAAGTGATCCGCCGGCAGCACGCCGTCCCAAGGATCGGGGTTCTGCGGCTCTTTCCAACGCAGCTCGCCGATCGGGGGCTTTGCGTAGGGGATGCCCGCATAGACCTCAACCAGCCCATCGTCCGTATACACACCTTGCAGCGCGCCCTGTCGGAGCGCAAGCACCTCCGTCTTGACGGGAGCTGCCGTGTCGACAGCGGGTACCGCGTGAACAGGAGGCCATGTCAGCAGCAATATCGCGAGGAAGCAGCCAAGCCATGCCGCCCAACCCGCCAGTTTTATATACCAACGGCGCTTTGAAAGCAGCAAATGATGGCATAGCCAGAAACCCACGCTCACTGCAATGGTCAAAACGCTTCCGGCCACGCGGTTCTGATTCAGCTCCAAAACGGCGAGCATCAGGAAAAATGCGATCCCGGACGCCAATACAAATCCGACTTTTCTTCCACCCTTTTTTCTCCATTTTATACAGTCCTTTCATCAAACAGGGCCTTATAATCGCCGTAACCCGCTGCGTCTAGTTCATCGTATGGCACGAACCGCAGAGCGGCAGAATTGATGCAGTAGCGTAGCCCGCCGCGGTCGGCGGGGCCGTCGCTGAAGACATGACCGAGATGCGAGCCCGCAGCGCTGCTGCGCACCTCCGTGCGGATCATGCCGTGGGAGGCGTCGCGGCTTTCCGAAACGGAATCCTCCGAGATGGGCTTGGTAAACGCGGGCCAGCCGCAGCCGGAATCGTACTTGTCCAGCGAGGAGAACAGCGGCTCTCCGCTGACGACGTCCACATAGATGCCCTGCTCAAAGAAGTGGTCGTATTTTCCAGTGAACGCCCGCTCGGTCGCCGCGTTCTGCGTGACCTCGTAGGCGAGGTCGCCGATTCGCTCACGCAGCTCGATTTCCTTCTTTGCGGGAGCCTGTTCTCCTAAAGTGAACATGGCGGAGGGGATGTGGCAATAGCCATAGGGGTTCTTGTCGAGGTACTTCTGATGATACTCCTCCGCGGAATAGAAGTTCTGGAGTGGCATCAGCTCCACAGCCAGAGGCTTGCCGGCTTTCTCCTGCTCACGGGCATAGACGGTTTCAATCTCGGGCAGCTGACTCTCCTCTGTGTAGTAGATGCCGGTGCGATACTGAATACCCCTGTCGTTGCCTTGACGGTTGACGGAGAGCGGGTCGATGACCATGAAGTAGTAATCCAGCAGCTCGGTCAGGGAAATTCTGGCATCGTCATAGCCGATGTGGACCGTCTCCGCGTGTCCGCTGGAGGCGCATACGTCCTGATAGCTGGGTTTTTCACTCGGCCCGTTTGCATAGCCGGTCTCAGTATAGACAACGCCGTCAAACTGGTCGAAGTACTTCTGTACGCCCCAAAAGCAGCCGCCTGCGAGATAGATGTGTTTCATTTCAGTAGGAACCTCCTCCACTGATTTCGTTATTTGGAATCTTGGCTAAACAGAAAAATCCGACGCAGCACCGCAGCCCGAGAACAGCATACCACACAAACAAAAAAGTACTACAATCGTGAGAGCCGGCTTGCGTGTTTTCACCTCTGATCATCCTCCTCAATGACGCAAATGAAAGAACGCAACGGGCAGGTGTCTGATACCGTGCGAAAAGTAAGGAAAATCTTTGTTACTCAGGATTTTTTGAGTAGTTGACGACACGGATTGAACGCGATATAATTATATCAAATCAAATTTTCTTTGTAAAGCAATTTTTCGGAGTTATCAGACTGAATGGGGTGGACACATGAAAGAAAGGAACTTGTTACGAAGAAAGAACGCAGAAAGATGTGATGGAGCGAATGTACACGCGATCATGTTGTATACGGGAAATGCCGGCACGGTAGAAAGGCGGCGCCGCACGGGCGCAGAGGGTTCGCTGCGGGTGCTGCGCGAAACCGATAATTGTTGGTATTTGGAAGAGCCGCCTTCCGATATCCCCCATAAATGTCTGAAATCACGGGCTTATCGGCTGCAAAGTAAGCAAAGCGGCATTTAGATGACCATGAGCATCACCATCACCACGGCGGATTGCACCGCGTGGAGCATATTGTTTCGGATATGCAGCTGGATGCGGATGCAGCGGCGGATGTGCTTGCTGTCTATGAGATGATCGCGGAGGCGGAGAGCGCGGTTCACGGCGTGCCGGTGGATGAAATTCACCTCCACGAGGTCGGCACCATGGATGCCGTTGCCGATGTGACGGCGGTTTGCCTTTTGATGAGGGAGTTGTCGCCCGACGAGGTCGTCGCCTCACCCATTCACGTCGGCAGCGGTACAGTGAAGTGCGCTCACGGCATCCTCCCGGTGCCCGCGCCGGCTGCGACGCATATTTTGAAAGGCGTGCCGATCTACGGCGGCGCCATCCAAAGCGAGTTGTGTACGCCCACCGGCGCAGCGTTGGTGAAGCACTTCGCGACACGCTTTGGCGAGATGCCTCTGATTTGCCATGGAGCAATTATACAACGCGGGTGCGGTAGAGGTATTCACTGTGCCTGCGGGAATGAAGAAGAGCCGGCCCGGCGTGCTTCTGACCGTTCTTTGCCACGAAGGGCGGAAATCGGACGTACTCAAAGCGTTATTCCTGCATACCTCAACCATCGGCATCCGGGAATCCACGCTGCGCCGCCATGTGCTGGATCGGCGACTTGAAACGGTTGAAACGCCGTACGGTGCGATTCATGTCAAGACATCTGCGGGATACGGCGTGACAAAGCGAAAATGGGAGTATGACGACATTGCGAATATCGCGCGGGAAAATGGAACAACGATTACTGAGGTTCGGCGGCAACTGGAGAATGACTGAGAACAGTATTTCTTAAGGAGGAACCATACCATGACAACGATCACAAAAGACATGAGTATAGGGGAAGTTCTTGCTATTGATGTGTCGACAGCCCCGATCATGACGGAATACGGTATGCACTGCATGGGGTGCCCGGTAAGCCAGATGGAAACATTGGAAATGGGCTGTGCCGTACATGGCACCGATGTGGATGAGCTGGTTGAAAGATTGAACCTGTATCTCACGGAAAGCGCATAAAGAGCATAGATAACTATGATCGGGCAGAAGGCGTTTTGGCCTTCTGCCCGATTGGAAAACAGCAGCTGTGCGCTCCGGGTGCTCAAAGTCCATCTGGCAGCCCCAGACCCGCACGGCGATCTTGGCAAAGCGCAAAATATCGTGGTCAAGAACATAGGTGAATACCGTAGGCATGACCACCGCGAGTCCCGCGCCATGGGCGCAGTCATAGAGAGCGGATAGCTCATGCTCGATGTTATGGCTGTTCCAGTCCTGAGAACGCCCGACGCCGCAGGAGTTGTTGTGCGCCATCATAAGCTCAACATGATAAGGAAAAGTGGTGCTGATATAAAAAGAACCGAAAAGCGCTAAATCTTGTAAGATATATTTACAGGCTCGACTGCTTTTTGGCGTCCGTGCGCTTAGCGTGGGGTATACAACCGTGGGACGGCGAGAAGCTCACCCTCTGCCACAATGACGGCCTCGCCGCCGATGCGGATGGCGTATCCGCTGCCGTCTTTCTCAATGTGGGTGCTGACCACAGAGGGGCGGCCGAGCTTCTCACCCTGAATAAAGCGGCAGTCGTCGCCTGCGGCGATGAAGCCGTGGAGGCAGCCGTAATAGGTAAGCGCCCCGTTGGCGGTGCCGGTGGCGGATTCCTCATTGATGCCGTAAAGCGGCGCGAAGTTCCGCACATGGCAGGTCGCGCCCCCGCCGTCGCGGGTGAAGGCGTGGACACCGACCACACCATAGCGTTTCGATAGTGCCGCGAGCGCCGGAAAGTTCGGCTCGATGCGCGCAAGCTCCCCGCGCGACCAAACGGGCAGCATGATATCGGGAAGCCCCGTCGAAACGAGCTGCGGAGGAAGCGTCAGAGCGTGCGCGCACTGCTCCGCCCAATTAAGCCCCATGATCCGGTACAGCTCCGTCAGCGCGGTCTCGTCCGTGATCTCGGCAAGCGCTTTCGGCGTCGCCATATCCATGTTTACCCTGCCGCCGCATACGCTCACGCGCAGCTCACCGGAGCGCGTGCGCAGGCGAAAGTCGCCGTCGCCGATGCCGCCGCTGCGGCGCAGCGCGGCAAACGCGCCGATGGTTGCGTGGCCGCACAGGTCGACCTCCGATTCGGGCGTGAAATAGCGCAGGTGGAAGGTGTGCGCGTCCAGACGCTTGACGAAGGCGGTTTCGGAATAGCGCAGCTCCCGCGCGACCTTGACGCAGAACGTATCCTCGGGGAAATCGCCGTCCCTGTCCAACAGCACGACGCCCGCCGGGTTCCCGCCGAACGGCTCGGACGTGAATGCGTCAACAATGAAGTATTTCATGTTTTCGTCGCTCCGTTTTCCAGCGATTGCAAATAGGTGCTGTCCCGCATGGCACCGTAGAGCGCGCTGCGGATTAGGGGGTAGTATTCCGCGGGGATCTTTTGAAACTCTTGAAACATGGGGGAGAAGTGCCAGCGCAAAATATCCTGCGAGTATGCCTCATAAAGCGCGCGGCCCTTTGCGTTCACAGATACCCGCAGCTCCTTTCTGCTGCCCGGCAGGGGGCTTTTCTCCAGCAGACCCTTGTCCACCAGCCGGTTGACGATCTTCGTGAAATTGCTGCGGGTGATGCCGAGGCGCGCGGCAATGGCGGACATGTTCTCCTCGCGCTCCTCGTTTTCCAACAGATACTCCAGCACCTGGATCTGTGCGTAGGAGTAATGCACGCCTTCATAGTCCATCTTTTCCACCTTGTAGGCGGCGGCGTAGATGTTGCAGTAGTGGATCAGCGCCTCCACCATGCCGCGGTATTCACCCATCCATGCAAGCTTCATGCCTCTCCGGCTCCTCTCGTCGGGTTTTCACCATTATAGCAAGCCTTGGCATGTTGCACAAGGCAAATGCGGCAAAATATAAAAGATTGACAAAAATTAAATTGAGCGTTGCTTTTCTAAGCGCGCCGCCTTATAATCTCTATGATGTTTCCGACGGAAACAAAAATGAAAAAGCGAACACCAAAAAGGGGGAGTAACACTTGAAACGCAGTAAACCGATTTCCATGCTGTGCATCGCTCTGACACTGATTCTGCTCGGCAGCATTCTTGCGGGCGTATTCAACTCCGGCGCGGGGGCGACAAAAGTGAGCCGCATCCGCTTTGACGGAGGACATGGCGAGCTCAGCGGCCTGCTGTATATGCCCAAGGACGCCTCGGCGGAGCATCCCAAGCCCACGATTATCGTGACCCACGGCTATTTGAACTCCGCGGAGATGCAGGACGCCAACGCCATCGAGCTGTCCCGCCGCGGCTTTGTAGTTCTGGCGCTGGACCAGTACGACCACGGTCACTCCGCGCTAAGCGCGGAGAACTACTCCGATACGAGCTTTTTTGGCATTTGGCTGCCGTTCTGGCTCAACTCCATGAACGACGCGGTGCAGTATATGTATGACCAGCCCTACGTGCTCAAGGATGCGGACGGCAACGGCATCATCGGCGTGACGGGTCACTCCATGGGCGGCTTTTCCAGCACCATGGCGCTTGCGATGGACGAGCAGCAGGCGATGGCGACCGGTGTGCGCAAGATCCGCGCGGGCTTGACGGAGGGCTCCGACTTCCTGTACACGGGCCTCGTCGGCGTCGATGCGGCGGCTGCGGACGCGCTCGGCGGCGGACGCTACATGGGCAAGGTCGCGGCGCAGTACGACGAGTTCTTCTTCAATGATCCCGCCGTGGAAGGTGGCACCGTGCGGCACAAGGACTTTGTTTCGACGCCCGACGGACTGGCGTTTTTGCAGCAGTCGGCAAGCGCGCAGGCGAACACCTGGTACGATACCTCCGACGGCGGCAAGCGTATCATCTATGAGCCGGCGCAGACGCATCCGTGGAACCACTTTTCCGCAACGACCACGGCGTACGCGGTTTCTTTCTATCAGACCGCCTTTGCCGAGTATGGTTCTTACCTCAAGAGCATTGCTCCGGAGAGCCAGCTCTGGCAGTGGAAGGAGTTCTTTGAGTGTGTGGCGCTGGTGGGCTTCGTGCTGCTGATCCTCGCGCTCGCGGCGATTGTGCTCGACCTGCCGTTTTTCAAGCTGGCAAAGACCGGCGAGCTTGCCGTTTTGCCCTCGCCCAAGGGAACGAACAATCTGGTGACGGTACTGATCCTGCTCGTTGCGATCCTGCTGCCCGGACTGTTCTTCACGCCGCTGATGGACGACGGCGCGGGCAGCGCCAGTGTGAATATCCTTTTCTACGCGGGCTTGCTCGCGGCGGTTGGCGGCGTGGTGGCGCTTATTATGAACCTCACGCAGAAAAAGGAGAAAAAGCTGACCGTCGGCGGCTGCCTTATGGTCTGCTCCGGCGCTCTGCTTGCGCTGGTCGCGAAGCTTCCCATGTATCAGAATTACGGCTTCTGGACCGCGCCGGGCGTTAACAGCATCGCCTATTGGACCATCGGCTGCGCGCTTATCAGCGCGTGCGTCCTCAGCACCGTCTATGTCTGTCTCAAGGCAAAGGACAATGTCGGGTTCGACGCCTACGGACTGCGTTTCCAGCCCAAGGCGATCCTGGCGGGACTCTGCACGGCGCTTGTCACCGTCGTGTGCGCCTATGTGGTGCTGTTTTTGATGGACGCGCTGTTCAAGGCGGATTTCCGTATCTGGACGTTTGCGTTCAAGACCTTTGACGCGAACATCCTGCCCGCGATCCTGCGCTATCTGCCCACGTTCCTGCTGTTCTACATTATCTCCACCGCGGGCATCACGATCAACACCAACACAGAGGGATTGCGGGGCGCCAAGGGCTATCTGCTTGCCATCGCGCTCAACGCGGGCGGCGCGATTCTCTGGCTCGCGCGGCAGTACATTACACTCTTCTCTACCGGCGTTGCCGCGCATCCCGGCTCCGCGCTCTCCGGCATCGTGCTGGTCGCCATGGTGCCGACGCTCTCCATCGCGGCGATCATCTCCCGTTATCTCTACAAGAAGACCGGCAACGTTTGGACGGCGGCGTTCCTCAACGGCTTCCTGATGACGACAATGACCATTGCCAACACGATGGTCGCGTTCAAGTGATCTTTACACATGATCTGATACTGACAAGCGGCACGGGCGCGCGGAAAATTCCGCACGCCCGACGCTGCGACTTTAAGACATAAGCAAGAATTTATTCGACTGGGGGAACAGACCATGGACAACATTGCAAACGTGATCCGGGAGCGGCGCAGCGTCCGGACATTCGACGCTCGCCCGCTCCGCACGGAGGATGTCGAAAAGCTCAACGACTATATACGGAAGATCGAAAACCCTTATGAAATACCGGTGGAGTTCAAGCTGCTGGACGCGAAGAAGGACGGCCTGAGCAGCCCGGTGATTGCGGGGACGGAGCAGTATATCGGCGCGAAGGTCAAGCGGATGCCGCACGCCGAGGAGGCGTTCGGGTACTCCTTTGAAATGATGGTGCTCTGCGCACAGTCGCTCGGCGTCGGCACGACTTGGATCGGGGGAACAATGGACCGCGCCGCGTTCGAGCACGCGATGGCCTTGGGCGCGGATGAGATGATGCCTTGCGCGAGCCCGCTGGGCTATCCGGCAGAGAAGATGTCTTTGCGGGAGGCAATGATGCGCAGGGGCGTCAAGGCGGATACCCGTTTTCCCTTTGGAGAGTTGTTTTTCAGCGCGGACGGGACGCCGCTCACAAAGGAGCGCGCGGGGGAATTGGCGGAGCCGCTGGAGCTGGTGCGGCTCGCGCCGTCCGCGGTCAACAAGCAGCCCTGGCGCGTGTTCGCGGATGGGGATGCCGTGCATTTTTACGAGAAAAAGAACAAGGGCTTTGACACCGGAGCAACGGGGGACCTCCAAAAGGTGGACCTCGGCATCGCGCTGTGTCACTTTGCCCTCGGCGCACGGGAGGCGGGGCTGGAGCTGCGCTTCTCGCTGGACGATCCGCGGCTTGCGGCCGCGGGTGATATGGAGTATATCGCGTCGTGGCTCGTGACTGGCAGCGCGGAGCGGCGGGAGGCAGCGCCGTGACACGAACGGAGCGACAGAACAGGCGGAAACGGATCGCGGTCATTGCCTGCGTGATTGTTGTCGTACTGCTTGCGGCGGATCTTCTGGCGGGAAACTATCTTGTGTCCTTCGCGATCACGCGCGCTACGGCCTCCGGCATTGCCGCGGCGCCGGCACCGGTGACGAGCGGCGAGGCGGACGCGGCGATCTCCGGCCACTGGGGAGAACTGTCCGAACGGCTGAACGATTGGCTCGAGGATGCGGTTTCTGAAAAGGTAGAGATCACGTCCGACGACGGCCTGCTGCTCGTCGGCGACCTGTTCCGCACGGATGAGGCGTCGCACCGCTATCTCATCGCCGTCCACGGCTACACGGGAAAGCGGAGCGACATGGATGTTTACGCCATGCTCTATGCGCAGCGGGGGTATCATGTCCTGACGCCGGATCTGCGTGCGCACGGCGAAAGCGAAGGAAGCTACATCGGTATGGGCTGGCTGGACCGAAAGGATATCCTCAAGTGGATCGATGTGATCCTTGCACGCGATCCGGATGCGGAGATCGTACTGCACGGCGTTTCCATGGGAGGGGCAACCGTGATGATGACCTCGGGCGAGGAATTGCCCGAGAATGTGGTTGCCATCATAGATGATTGCGGCTATACTTCTGTTTGGGACGAATTTTCCGATGAGATCCGCTATCTGTTCCATCTTCCGGATTTTCCGTTTCTGTACACGGCGAGCGCGCTGGCGAAGCTGCGTGCGGGATACACCTTCGGGGAGGCTTCCGCGCTGGAACAGGTAAAGAAGTCAAAGACGCCGATGCTCTTCATCCACGGCTCGGAGGATAACTTTGTGCATACGGAGATGGTCTATCGCTTGTATGACGCCTGCTCAGCGCAGAAAGATATTTATATCGCCGAGGGCGCGGGACACGGGCAAGCGCTGTTCATCGACCCGGAGATGTATGAGGCGCGTGTGTTCGGCTTTTTGGATTCGTGAGGGGGAGACATGAGTATCATAACGGAAAAGAAGCTCGGCTTCGGGGCAATGCGCCTCCCGCTGACGGACGCTGAAGATCCCAAGAGCATAGATCTCGTACAGGCTCAACAGATGGTCGATCTGTTTATGGAGCGGGGCTTTCGCTACTTTGATACCGCGTACCCCTACCATGACGGATACTCCGAGGAGACGGTCCGCAAATGCCTCGTAGAGCGCTATCCGCGTGAGAGCTTTCTGCTGGCGGATAAAATGCCGATCCTGCAGGTGAAAGCGCCGGAGGACTATGATCGGTTTTTCGCGGAGCAGCTGCGCCGCTGCGGTGTAGAATACTTCGATGTTTACCTGCTGCACAATCTGGGCCGTGACCGCTATCCGAACACGGAGCGCTTCGGCGGATTTGATTTCCTCAAGCGGCTGAAGGAGCAAGGCCGGGCGCGGAACATCGGCTTTTCCTTCCATGACGATGCGCAGACGCTGGATCGCATCCTCACTGACCATCCCGAGGTGGATGTCGTGCAGCTCCAGATCAACTATTTGGACTGGGACGGCGCTGTGGCGCAGTCGGGCCGCTGCTATGAGGCGGCGGCGCGGCACGGCAAGGATGTGATCGTCATGGAGCCGGTCAAAGGCGGACAGCTGGCAAAGCTGCCTGACGCCGCCATGAGGCTGTTTGCGGACTTCTACGGAGCGCAAGCGCCGTCGCCCGCCGGCCTCGCGATTCGCTATGCCGCGTCGCTGGAACAGGTCAAGGTGGTGCTCAGCGGCATGAGCACGCCGGAGCAGGTGTCGGACAACACCGCATATATGCAGAACTTTGCTCCGCTTTCAAGCGGGGAGCATGAGTTGGCGGTGCGTATCGCGCAGGAGCTGAAACACTCTATCAAGGTGCCGTGTACCGGCTGCCGCTACTGCATGGAGGTATGTCCGCAGAACATCGCCATACCGGACTACTTTGGGCTGCTGAATCTGCACGCCGTCACAGGGAAAAAGACGAATATGTATTACCAGCGATACTCCATGAACCGGGGCAAGGCGTCGGAGTGCCTGAAATGCGGCCTGTGCGAGCAGAACTGTCCACAGCATATTGCGATCCGGGATATGCTTGAGAAATTTGCTGCGCTTTATGAGGCGTAAGCGGTGCGCCGCAGCGACGCGGTGGTGCTGCTGTGCCCAAACTACAACGACGCGCTCTCGGCAAACCTGAGGGCGCTCATCAAGATCGACAAGCGGTTGGACGAGGTTGCCAAACGTATGAAAAAGACGCTTTATGAAGGGGAGGGCGCTCAGCATGATGAATTATGACCCGATGAAATATGCCTACCCATCCCACAGGAACGTCGTCTATGCACGTCGCGCGATGGCGTGCACGTCTGTCCCACTGGGCGCGGAGATCGGACTCGACGTGATGCGCCGCGGCGGCAACGCCGTGGACGCCGCTGTCGCGATGGCGGCGGCGATGCCGCTCCTTGAACCGACCAGCAACGGGATCGGGAGCGACTGCTTCGCGCTCGTTTGGATCGAAAAGGACAAGAGACTCTACGGTCTCAACGCCAGCGGCGTCGCGCCGATGATGCTGTCTCTCGACATATTCCGCGAAAAGGAATTGACCGCCGTGCCGCGCGACGGATGGCTGCCGACGATGGCGCCCGGCGCGCCCGCCGGCTGGGCGGAGCTGAACCGCCGCTTTGGCACAAAGCCGCTCGCCGAGCTGTTCGCGCCCGCGATCTCCTATGCGCGCGAGGGCTGCCCGGTACCGGTTGAAGTGGGAAGCCATTGGGCTGTCGGTGCGCGCCGAGTGAGGCGGGCGGCTGAAGCGGACGCCGCGCCCTATCAAGGTTGGCTGAAGGCGTTTACGAAGCCGGACGGCACATCGTATCAAGCGGGCGATCTCTTTCGTTGGGATGATTTTGCCGACACGCTGGAGGAGTTGGCGGCGACGGACTGTGAGAGCCTGTACCGCGGCGTACTGATGGAGCGGTTGATCGCATTCAGTCGTGAAACAGGCGGTTACTTCTGCGAGGACGATCTGCGGAATTACCGCCCTGAATGGGTGGAGCCCATCACGGCGGACTACAAGGGCTATACGGTCTGCGAGATCCCGCCGAACGGTCACGGGATCACGGCGCTGATGGCGCTCAATATCCTAAAGGGGCTTCCGTTGCCGGAGAATCGCGAGAGCGCGGACGCCTACCACAAGCAGCTTGAGGCGATCAAGCTCGCGTTCGAGGACGCGCGTGCCTACGTCGCCGACCCGCGCTATATGAAAACGAAGGTTGCGGATATGCTCAGCGACGGCTATGCGGCAAAGCGCCGCGCGCTGATCGGCGAGCGGGCGCTTCTGCCGACAGCGGGCGACCCGTCGAGCGGCGGCACGGTATATCTCTGCACCGCCGACCCGTTCGGCAATATGGTCTCGTTCATTCAAAGCAACTACATGGGCTTCGGCTCGGGCATCGTGATCCCCGGCACGGGTATTTCGCTTCAAAATCGCGGCGCAAACTTCTCACTCGACCCCAAAAGCGACAACTGCGTCGCGGGCGGAAAGAAGTCCTACCACACGATCATCCCCGGCTTTCTGATGAAAGACGGCGAGGCAGTGGGGCCGTTTGGTGTGATGGGGGGCTTTATGCAGCCGCAGGGGCATGTTCAGGTGATCGTCAACACGGTGGACTACCACATGAATCCGCAGGAGTGCCTGGACGCCCCGCGCATGCAGTGGACCGGCGGCCGGCATATCCAGCTTGAGCGTGAGGTCGGCGCGCATATCGCCTCGGAGCTTGCGCGAAGAGGGCACGAGATTGAGGTTTTGAATACCAATTCCGCCATGGGCCGCGGGCAGATCATCTGGCGCACGGAAAACGGGTTGCTCGTCGGCGGCACGGAGCCACGCTGCGACGGTATGGCTGCGGCGTGGTGAAGTGTGCTGAAATGAGAATGAAAGCTGCTGGAAGTGTTATCAATTATTTTGTATTGAACTCACTCGCCGATCATGCTCGCTGCTGCAAAGAAAGCCGTGTTGCCGCAAAGAACAATAGGGGCTTGTCTTATTGCAAATAGTCTCTTTATATGCTAGTCTACTAAGAGAAAGCCATTAAAAGCAAGTAACAATTGCGTCAAATGACAAGTACGTTTGGTTTATTAATCATCCATAAAGCTATATAATTCAGGAGAGGAAAAACGGAACTCAACCAAATCCTAGTGCAACTTAGAATGGAGCAATGCTTCAATGGCAAAAAAACTTATCTCAATAACGCTGGTGATCTTAATGGCAACGGTCGGCGCGCAGTCGGCTTTTGCAACCAACACGGTTCGCGTCACGCTGCCCAGTTTCTCCGTGACGTTGAACGGGCAAACGACCTCAAACGATTATAGCGAGTATCCTTTGCTGGTCTACAAGGATATTACCTACTTTCCCATGACCTACTGCGATTGCCGCCTGCTGGGGCTGCGTACCGATTGGACGGAAGAAGCGGGGCTGGAGATCGGCAAAAACGAGGATGCCTTTTATGAGTATGTCCGTGAGGTTCGCTCCACCCGGAACGCGAAAACCCAAAACGCGCAGCTCGCCACGGGCAGGATCTGCGTCAACGGCACGGTCATTGATAACACGCGGGAGGAATATCCGCTGCTCCTGTTCCGGGATGTTACCTATTTTCCGCTGACGTGGCGCTTCGCGGTGGAGGAATATGGCTGGGACTATACCTTCGACGCAAAAAACGGGTTGGTCATTACCAATTCGGCGGCGGCGTTTGAAACGCCGGAGGCGTGTGCTGGAGATATTAGGGAATGGGGATCAATGATGGGCACGGGGAACGCACGGATTTTCTGCACCCTTTATGCGGGGGTCGATAAATTTGGTAGCAAAAGAATGCCATTTACCAGTCTCTGCCTTTATAATATGACCGGAAAAGACATTACCATTTTCCCCGCCACCGGACGCTGGGAGTATTGGATTTACCGCATCATGGGGAACCGTGAGGAATTGGTCTACCGCCGGGCAATCCCGATGTTCTCCGGCGAGATTCCGACGCAACAATGGACACCTAATAAACTGCCTGACTACTATTGGCAGGGGAACGCAGCTCCGGGCACTTACCGGCTGGAAATCGTTCACCCGGAACAATTTGCTTATCGAACGGCGGACAGTCAGGAGACGCTCTATGAGCCCGTCGTGGGCGACGGATATGCTCAGAGGTTTTCCGTAACCGTCACAATAGAATAAAATTATCAGGGGCGGCGCTTCAAAGGAGAAGTGCCGCCCCTGATCCTTACATTAAGCAGGGTGAACGCCTATGATATAGGGGGCTGCCGCTAGAGATGTTATGACTGTTGAGAATTGCACGGAAGTTGTCACGCCATTTGCGACGGAGTCTGTTTCGATCACGTCTCGAAATCAGTTTGGCTGAGTAAACTCAGTATAATATGAAATTCCTCCCGCATAGTTGACAAAGGGATACGATCCTTCGCCGATGGAGCCGATGAAGATGCGGAACTTCCGTGCCGATCCGGTTACGTTTTTTATTGGAATCGTGATATTCAACTGCTGCCCAAATGCTCCTTGCAACGGACCGCTGGTGCTACCGCTCGGATCGGTAATATAGGAGCATTCGGCGCCGGAAAAGGAGCTGCTTGTCGCGCCAATCGAACAGGCATGACCGGCGCTCGTTGTCGGAGAAAGAACGGGGAAAGTCATTGTTACATAGTACCCAGCGCCTTTGCCCCTTGCTCTAAGGGACGTGGTATACGGATCTGCTGCTGCAAAAGCTGCACGAGAAGCGATTTCGCAGGATCTGTGACCTCGCCTGCGAGAAAGGCAACGACGTGCTGATCCTCGGCGCTTTCGGCTGCGGTGCGTTTATGAATCCGCCCGAGGTCGTTGCGGCTGCGGCACGAACCGTTGTAAAGGAGTACCTGTACTGCTTCCGGGTGATCGAGTTCGCCGTCTATACCCGCCGCGGCGATACGAGCAACTACGATGCGTTCCAGAGGACGCTGTCGATCATCCGGCAAGAGCGTTCGGTACATACGGCAGCCGCAGTTTATCTAAGGCGTGTTATTCCGCCTTATTACGCAATCCCCAAGCAATCATTCTCACCTATGCGCACTACTGCGTGATAATACGCTTAATCGCCCGCCGTGCCGCTCGCCGTGGAACGGTTGTGCGCATTGCTGCGTATCAATACGGTTTTGAAGCATTGCGGTTTCCACATGGAAAAAGGAATTTGAAATAAAAAGATGTGAATAGTCTCGTTATTTCAGAAACTTGTTGATATTTTGAAATAAGGAAGCGAGCAGGACGGGAGACGATTTTTGCCGGTGGCGGAAAAATGGCGGAGAATTGGCAGTAAATTGACAGGGTTTTGCCATTGCAATAGGGTGACGCCTGTGCTAATATATCCATGCTGATAATTGTAAACAAAAGCAAATGCGAGCGAAAAAAGACGCCTCCGGGCGTCTTTTTTTGTTGACGAATTGCGGCTGGGGCGGCGTCCGATACGGGCGCCGCTTTTGCTTTACGAAAGGCATGGAGGAGGATGCACGGCATGAAGATACCCATAAAAGACATCAAGGTCGGTGCGCGGCTGCTCGCGGCCGGGAAGGTCAAGACGGTGGACGAGTATCTGGCCCTGCGTGACAAGGCTGGGCGAGAGAGAAATGAAGCGGATAAGGAAGGAAAGGAAGAAAAAGGCATCGGGGCGCAAAAGAGAGAAAACACAAACGCCGCTGATAAAACGCTGCCGGAAATAACAGGCGAGCAGGCGGACGCGGCTATGATGATGGCGTGCATTACGGAAGATTTTGTTGACGGTATCCGTGTTGTCATGGATTACGAGGACGGTATATTGACGCTGCCGAGAGTGTGGGCTCATTATTTGACGGAGATGATAGACGCGATAGAGAATGCAAAAGAGGCGGTGTTTCAGGTGATATTGGAAGCGTACCTGAATAATGGAGAGGAAGGTGCGCACCATTAACGGAAATTACCCCGAAACGATCGACCGGCAGCAAGGAAAACCAATCGAAACGGTTCCTATCTACAGAAAGCTCACGCTGACGATCCGGGAGGCCGCCGAGTACAGCAACATCGGCATCAACAAGATCGACGCGCTGCTCAAGGAGCCGAATTGCCCCTTTGTTTTGTACGTAGGTACAAGAAAACTGGTAAAACGCGCGAAATTTGAAGAGTTTATCCGTCAAAAATTGGTGATATAACTGTCGAAAATCGTGATATATCCGCCGAAATGCTATTGAGAAATCGGAGCCCATATGCTATAATACTATATTGCGTTGGACTCTTTTCGGCGAAGAAAGGAGTTCGTATGGGAAAAAACCTAAAAGGAAAGGACTGCGGTAAGGGCATATATCAGCGGCAGGACGGACGGTACTCCGCAAGATACTATGCCCAAAACGGAGGCAGGAAGGAGAAGTATTTCAACACCTTGCCGGAGGCAAGGAACTGGCTCGCGGACGCACGGTACGAGGATCGCCACAATCTGATCCCCGCTGCCTCGGATATGACCGTCGATATGTGGTTTGACTACTGGATGGACAACTTGGTCTGCGATCTGGCACCGAATACCAGACGCAACTACCGGGAACGGTACAAGTGGAACATCCAGCCGGTAATAGGAGCCATGCGACTTTGCGACGTCAAGCCCATGCACTGTAAGGCGGTACTCAATCGGATGGAGGCGATCTACGCCGGCTCGACGATCCGGCAGACGTACATTACCATGGGAACGATGCTGCGTGCAGCGGTGATGAACGACATGATCCCCAAGCACCCAATGGACGGTGTGCGCTATACCAAACCCGTCCGGGCTGCGGACGACATTAAGTTCTTGACCGTGGAGGAGCAGGAGAAGTTCTTGGAGACCGCAAAACGCTCCCATAATTACCGGCAGTACGTTTTGCTGCTGGAAACGGGCTTGCGGACGGCGGAGATGATCGGTCTCACATGGGACGCCATTGACTGGAAGCGCCATACGCTCACGGTCAACAAGAGTCTGGAGTACCGTCATCAGCAGGGTGTTTGGCGCGCGGGACCGCCCAAGACGCAGAAGAGCTATCGCACGATCCCGCTCACCGACCGGGCATATCAAGTGCTCAAAAGCTGCTACGACGAGCGGGACACCAGAAAAGAAGCCGACACGCTTTCCGAGATTCTGGAGTATACGGACAGACGAACAGGCGAAAAGAAATGCCTGGTCATGCGTGATCTGGTGTTCATCAACTGGCGCACCGGCGAGCCGAACAAGAACAGCTCCTATGACACCCACCTTTATAAGCTCTGCGACGAGGCGGGGATCAAGCGGTTCTGTATGCACGCGCTCAGACACACCTACGCGACGAGGGCCATTGAGCGTGACGTAAATCCGAAAGCACTTCAAGTGCTGCTTGGGCACGACCACTTGCAGACCACGATGGACACCTACGTCCATGTGGACGATGATTTCAAGCGGTCCGCCGTGGAGCAGTTTCAGAAAATGGCGTAAGCCAACGAAAAAATGGCGTAAAAATGGCGTAAAACCGAAAGCCAAAACGCCGCAAAGTCCTGAAAATAAAGGAGATGTAGGAAAACATGAAATTAGGTATCGTGGGATTGCCGAACGTCGGCAAGAGCACGCTCTTTAACGCCATCACCAACGCCGGCGCCGAGAGCGCGAACTATCCGTTCTGCACCATCGAGCCGAACGTCGGCATGGTCGCCGTGCCGGACGAGCGCCTCGACAAGCTCGCCGAGATGTATCAGCCCAAGAAAAAGACGCCCGCCGTCATCGAGTTCGTCGACATCGCGGGCCTCGTCAAGGGCGCGAGCGCGGGCGCGGGCCTCGGCAACAAGTTTTTGGAGAACATCCGCCGCACGGACGCGATCGTCCACGTCGTGCGCTGCTTCGACGACGAGAACATCATGCACGTCGTCGCGGACGCGACGCAGAACGTGCCCGTCGACCCCATCGGGGACATCGAAACGATCGACCTCGAGCTCATCATGGCGGACCTTGAGATGGTCAACCGCCGCGTGGAAAAGGCGTCGAAGAACGCCAAGAGCGGCAACAAGCAGTTCGCGCACGAGGCGGAGCTGTTCGCGGAGCTGGCGAAGCACCTCGACGCCGGCAAGTCCGCGCGCACGTTCGAGTGCTCCGCCGACGACGAAAAGCTCATCGCGACCGCGGACCTTCTGAGCCTCAAGCCCGTCATCTACGCCGCGAACATGGACGAGGACGGCTTCGCCGATCAGGCGGGAAACAAGTACTTAAAGCTCGTGGAGGAGCGCGCGGCGAAGGAGGGCGCGCAGGTGCTGCCCATCTGCGCGAAGCTCGAGCAGGAGATCGCGGCGCTTGAGCCGGACGAGCGCGCGATGTTTCTGGAGGAGCTGGGCGTCGAGGCGTCCGGCCTCGACCGGCTGATCCGGTGCAGCTATACGCTGCTGGGGCTCATTTCGTTCCTTACCTACGGCGAGGACGAGTGCCGGGCGTGGACCATCGTCGACGGCACCAAGGCGCCGCAGGCGGCGGGCAAGATCCACAGCGACATCGAGCGCGGCTTCATCCGCGCCGAGACCATCAACTTCAAGGACATGATCGCCTGCGGCAGCGTCGCGGCGGCGAAGGAAAAGGGCCTGCTCCGCTCCGAGGGCAAGGACTACGTCGTCAAGGACGGCGACATGATCTATTTCCGATTCAACGTTTAAAGCATTGAACCGGAAATAGAAGGGAATCGCCATTTCGCTCGCCCCTTCGGGGCAACCGCGAAATATGGCTGCATCTCATGCCGCCTTACGTCTGCATGAGATGGTTCCGCTTTAGCCTACGATTATAAGGAGGGCTTTTCCATGAAGCTCAGCAGCGATAAGCTCAACTACCCGCGCACCCTGCTCGTCGGCCTCGCGTTTTTGTCCATCTGCGCGTTCTGGCAGATGTACGACAACATCGTGCCGCTGATCCTGACCAAGACCTTCCACATGAACGAAACGTTCTCCGGCGCGATCATGGCGGCGGACAACATTCTCGCGCTCTTTCTGCTGCCGTTTTTCGGCACGCTTTCCGACAAGACGAGCACCAAGCTCGGCAAGCGCATGCCCTACATCCTCTTCGGCACGGGCTGCGCGGTCGTTCTGATGAACGTCCTGCCGCTGCTCGACAACGGCTACGCCGCCGCGCCGAGCACGTTCAAGACAGTCTCCTTCGTCATCGTGCTGGGGCTGCTGCTCATCGCCATGGGCACCTACCGCTCCCCGGCGGTGGCGCTGATGCCGGACGTGACGCCCAAGCCTCTGCGCTCGAAGGCGAACGCCATCATCAATCTCATGGGCGCGGTCGGCGGCATCATTTACCTCGGCGTCGCCGCGGTGATGTACCCGAACGCGAAGGTGCAGGGGCTCGCGCACGTGAACTACCAGCCGCTGTTCATCATCGTTTCGGCGATCATGTTCGTCGCGGTGGCGGCGCTGTTCCTGACCGTCAAGGAGCCGAAGCTCGTGGAGGCCAACAAGGCGCTGGAGGCGGAGCATCCCGAGTGGAACCTCGCCACCGACGACGGCAGCGGCAACGAGGTGCTGCCCCCCGCGGTCAAGCGGAGCCTGGGGTTCCTGCTCGCGTCCATCGCGCTGTGGTTCATCGGCTACAACGGCGTGACGACCTGGTTCACCACCTACGTCGACGTCGTCATGGGCCAGGGCCTCGGCGGCGCGTCGACCTGCCTTCTGATCGCGACCGGCGGCGCAATCCTCTCGTACATCCCCATCGGCCAGCTCGCCTCGAAGATCGGGCGCAAGAAGACCATCATGGGCGGCATCGTCGTGCTCGCGGTCTGCTTCCTGCTGGGCTTCGTGCTTACGACGACCTACTCCTCCATCAACCTTGTCATGTTCATCGTGTTCGCCTGCGTGGGCTTTGCGTGGGCGGCGATCAACGTCAACTCGCTGCCGATGGTCGTCGAGATGTGCAAGGGCAGCGACATCGGCAAGTTCACGGGCTACTACTACACCGCGTCGATGGCGGCGCAGGTCGTGACGCCCATCGTCGCGGGTACGCTGATGCGCCACGTGAGCTATAAGGTCCTCTTCCCCTACGCGGCGTTCTTCGTCGCCTGCGCGTTCGTGACGATGCTCTTCGTCAAGCACGGCGACGCAAAGGTCGAGGCAAAGCACGGCCTCGACGCATTTGAGGAAATGGGGGACGATTGACGCGACAGGATCGCGTCAATCCCCGATATGCCATTTCGCTCGCCGCTGATGCGGCAACCGCGAAATATGGCAAAAAATCTTTCCGGAAGATTTTTGGAGGCTTTATGAAACAATTTCGCTATGCGCACAGGGGGCTGCACGATCTCTCGCAGGGCATCCCCGAAAACTCGCTTCCTGCGTTCCGCCGCGCCATCGCGCGCGGCTTCGGCGCGGAGCTGGACGTGCATCTGCTCGCCGACGGCTCGCTCGCGGTGTTCCACGACTCCGACCTCAAGCGCGTGACCGGACGCGAGGGCGTGATCGAGGATCTGACCGCAGCGCAGCTGAAGGACTACAAGCTCGGCGGCACCGAGGAGACGATCCCGCAGCTTTTTGAGGTGCTGGAGCTGTTCGACCGCGCGAAGCTGCCGCTTGTCGTCGAGATCAAGACGTACAAGGGCAATCACGCCGCGGTGACCGAGCGCACGGTCGAGGAGATGGACAAATTCCTCGCGCCGTACGTGATGGAGTCGTTCGACCCGCGTTGTCTGATGTGGCTCAGGCACAACCGCCCCGAGATCATCCGCGGCCAGCTCGCGCAGAACTTCATGAAAAACAGCGAGGTGGCGGGGCTGAGCCGCGCCCAGCGCCGCATCCTCACGCACATGGACTTCAACCGCGTCACGAAGCCGAACTTCGTCGCCTTCCGCTTTGAGGACCGCGACACGCCGAGCCTGAAGCTTGTCAAGCGCCTGCGCAGCGCCGTCGTGTTCTACTGGACCATCCGCTCGCGCGAGGATATGGAAACTGCCGAGGCGGAGGGCGCGCAGGTGATTTTTGAGGGCTTTATCCCATAAAATAGAGGCAACCAATTACAAAGAACGGAGAACGACCAATGGCAGAAAACAGACCCGTCAAAAAACGGTGGGGAGACCGCAAGGACGCGACGCTGATCCGGCGCGAGGACGCGCTGCACTTCATCATGGGCGTGATCTATCCCAGCCGCCCCGACAACGAGGCGTACATTTCCGAGCGCATCGACCTGACTGCGATCAATGAGTACCTGAAAAAGAAGAACGCCGGCGACGTCGACTTCAAGTACACCTTCTTCCACCTGATCGTCACCGCGATCGTCAAGACCGTGACGCTGCGCCCGAAGCTCAACCGCTTCTATGTCAACGGCAATTACTACCAGCGCGACAAGGTCACGACGGCGTTCGTCGTGAAAAAGGAGTTTACCGATTCGAGCGAGGAGAAGATGGCGTTTCTCGAGGCAAAGAGCGAGGACACCGTGGACACCATCCACGACACCATCCGCGACATCGTGCGCAGTACGCGCGCGGGCAAGCAGAACAGCACCGACGACAGCATGGATATCTTCAACCGCATGCCGCGTTTTCTCGCCAAGGCGATACTGCACTTCATCATGTTCCTCGACAAGCACGGCTGGGTCCCGAATTCGCTGATCGCGGACGACCCGAACTACAGCTCGGTGTTTATCTCCAACCTCGGCTCGATCAAGCTCAAATGCGGCTATCATCACCTCTCCACCTGGGGCACGGCGTCGATCTTCGTCATCATCGGCGAAAAGAAGTGGACGCCGCTGTACGACGAGCACGGCTTCGTGAAGATGTACGAGTCGCTCGATCTGGGGCTGACCGTCGACGAGCGCATTGCGGACGGGTACTACTACACCAGGAGCATCAAGCTTCTCAAGTACCTCCTCGAGCACCCGGAGGAACTGGAAAAACCGCTTGCCGAGGAGGTCGTCTATGAGTGAAGCTGTTGTGAAGGCGCCGTGGAAGGAGCATCTGGGCGAGGTGCCGTTCCACCTCGATTACTTCGACGGCACGATGTTCGAGGCGGTCGAGGAGATGGCGCGCCTCTATCCGAACTATATCGCCTACGACTTTATGGGCAAGTCCACGACCTACCGCCAGATGCTCGCGGAGATCGAGCGCTGCGCCAAGGCGCTCAAGACCATCGGCATCCGCGAGGGGGACAAGGTCACCATCGCCCTGCCGAACTGCCCGCAGGCGGTGTGCCTGTTCTACGCCGTCAACCTTGTCGGCGCGATCTCGAACATGATCCACCCGCTCTCGGCGGAAAAGGAGATCGAGTTCTACTTAAACGAGTCCGAGAGCGTGCTCGCCATTACGCTCGACCAGTTTTACGACAAGTTCGAGCGCATCCGCCAGAACACCAAGGTCGTCAACATCGTCATCGCCTCGGTCAAGGATGCGCTTTCAAAGCCCATCCGCGCGGGCTACATGCTCACCGCGGGGCGCAAGATCGAAAAGATACCCACCGACGCGCCGGTGCTGATGTGGAAGGATTTTATCCGCCTGAGCAGGTCCTGTTTCTACAAGTCCTACAAGGTCGAGCGACACAGCGAAGATCCCGCCGTGATCCTCTATTCCGGCGGCACGACCGGCACGACCAAGGGCATCGTGCTCACCAACCGCAACTTCAACGCCCTCGGCAAGCAGATCATCGCGACCAATCCGATGTTCCGCCCGGGCGACAAGATGCTCGCCGCGATGCCGCTGTTCCACGGCTTCGGCCTGGGCGTGTGCATCCACTCGATGCTCTCGCAGGGCGGACGGTGCATCCTCATCCCGCGCTTTACGCCCAAGAGCTACGCCAAGCAGATCACGAAAAAGAAGTGCAACTTCATCGCCGGCGTCCCGACGCTCTATGAGGCGCTGCTGCGGCTGCCGGGCATGGAGAGCGCCGACTTCTCCAGCCTCAAGGGCGTGTTCTCCGGCGGCGATTCGCTCTCGATCGAGCTGAAAAAGAAGTTCGACAAGTTTCTCTACGACCACCACGCGGTCATCCAGGTGCGCGAGGGCTACGGCGCGACCGAAACCGTGTGCGCCTGCTGCCTCACGCCGCCGCACATGCACAAGGAGGGCAGCATCGGGCTGCCGTTCCCGGATACGTTCTTCAAGATCGTCGAGCCGGGCACGGACAGGGAGGTGCCCTACGGCGAAGAGGGCGAGATCGTGATCGCCGGCCCCACCGTGATGCGCGAGTACATGAACCAGCCCGAGGAAACCGCCCAGACCCTGCGCCGCCACGCCGACGGCTTCACCTGGCTCTATACGGGCGACCTCGGCGCGATGGACGAGGAGGGCTTCGTGTTCTTCCGCGGCCGCGCCAAGCGCATGATCATCTCGTCGGGGTACAATGTCTACCCCTCGCAGATCGAAAATATCCTCGACGCGCACGAGGCGGTGCAGATGAGCTGCGTCATCGGCGTGCCGGACACCTACCGCATGCAGAAGGTCAAGGCGTTCGTCAAGCTCAAGGCGGGCTATCTGCCGGACGAGGAGACGAAGCAGTCCATTCTGGCTTACTGCAGGAAGCACATCGCAAAGTATGCGATGCCCTACGACGTGGAGTTCCGCGAGGAGCTGCCCAAGACGCTCGTGGGCAAGGTCGCATACCGGATGCTTGAGGAAGAGGAACGCGCGAAGGCTGGACAGGCGCTCTGACGCCGGGAGGGAAAACCGTATGCACGCACAGGAATTGCTGGAAGCTCTGCGCGCCGGACGCTTTGACGGCCGGCTTCGCCCCGTTTACGGCGACAAGCCGCTTGCGGAGGTCTATGACCGCATCGCGTCCGTGGTGGACGGCTTTGAGAAAAACTTCGATGCCGAGGGCGTGCGCGAGCTGATGATCTTCAGCGCGCCGGGACGCACCGAGCTCGGCGGCAACCACACCGACCACCAGGGCGGCTGGGGGCTCGCGGGGAGCGTCGACCTCGACACGCTCGCCTGCGTCGCACGCAACGCGGAGCCGGTGATCCGCGTCTACTCCAAGGGGCACGACCCGGTCGAGCTGGACGTGAGCGACAACACCATCCGCGAGGAGGAGCGCAGCTGCTCGACCGCGCTCGTGCGCGGCATCGCCGCGCGCATCGGCGAGCGGGTCTATACGGTCGGCGGCTTCGACGCCTACACCGAGACGAAGGTGCTGCGCGGCTCGGGACTGTCGAGCTCCGCGGCGTTCGAGGTGCTCACCGGCGAGATCATGAATCAGCTTTCCTGCGGCGGCGCGCTTACCTCCACCGAGCTCGCCAAAATCGGGCAGTACGCCGAGAACGTCTACTACGGCAAGCCCTGCGGGCTTTTGGACCAGATGGCGTGCGCGACCGGCGGCGCGATCGCGATCGACTTCGCCGATCCGCAGGACCCGGTCGTGCAGAGCTGCAAGGTGGATTTCGCGCGCGAGGGCTACGCGCTGGTCGTCATCGACAGCGGCGCGAACCACTCCGACCTCGACGGCGAGTACGCCGCGATCCCGCGCGAGATGGGCGAGATCGCAAGACAGTTCGGCAAGACGCGGCTGTGCGAGGTGGACGAGGAAGCGTTTTTGCGCGAGCGGGACAAGCTGGTTTCCGCCTGCGGCGAGCGTCCGGTGCTGCGCGCGGAGCATTATTTCGCCGAAACCAGGCGCGCCGCGGCGCAGTACGAGGCGCTCTCCCGCGGCGATTTCAAGCGTTTTCTCGCGCTCGTGCGCGAATCGGGCGAATCCTCGGAGACGAAGCTGCAAAACGTTGCGCTCGACCGCCCGGACGGCGATAGGCTGCTGCGCGTGATCCGCAAGGCGAGAGAGCTTGCGGGAGAGACCGGCGCGGCGCGCGTCCACGGCGGCGGCTTTGCCGGCACGGCGCAGGCGTATGTGCCGCTTGCCAAGCTCGACGCTTTTGTTTCCGGCATGGAAGCGGCGTTCGGCAAGGGACGCTGCCACATCGTGCAGATCCGCAACGTCGGCGGCGTGCAGCTGATTTGAGGAGAAGAAGATATGTTGGTCACGGAAAGCAAATTTACCCTGCGCGACGGGCGCGAGGCGCTGCTGCGCAGCCCGGCGGAGGACGACGCGGCGGATATGCTGGATTTTCTCAAGCGCGCGTCGGGCGAAACGGAGTTTCTACTCAAGTATCCCGAAGAGTTCGACGATTTCACGATGGAGCGCGAGCGGAAGCTGCTGAGCGATATGAACGACGCGCCAAACCAAGCGATGTTTGCCTGCGTTGTGGACGGAAAACTTGCCGGGAACTGCATGATCGCTTTTATGACCACCCTCAAGGAGCGGCACAGAGCGCGTGTGGCGATCGGGCTGCTGCGGGACTACTGGGGGCTTGGCATCGGGACGAGGATGTTCGAGGAGATGTTCCGCCTTGCCCGGGAACGCGGCGGTATCCGGTAGATCGAGCTGGATTACATCGAGGGCAACAGCCGCGCGAGAGCGCTCTATGAGAAGCTGGGCTTTCGCATCACGGGCGTAAAGCCCGACGCGATCCGCTTGAAGGACGGGACGTTCCGGAACGAATACATGATGCTGAAAATGCTCGGCTGACGCTATGGCAGGGGTGATGAAATGCAGGAACGCATCAGAAGGCTCAAGCCCGGCGATTATGATTTCATTCTGGGCTTAAATCGGGACAATATCGAGGTCCTGTCGCCGATGGACGAGGAAAAGCTCGCGTTTTTGGACGCAGCCGCGGAGCTTCCGCTGGTTGCGGAGGAGGACGGTTCTCCGGCGGCGTTTCTGTTCGCGCTGCGCAGCGGAATACAAGAATACGATCTGATGTGCTACCAGTGGTTCTCCGAACGGTATGCAGATTTTCTCTATATCGACAGCATCGTAATTGACGAGAAATACCGGCATATGGGCATAGGCAGAAGGCTGTATCGGACGGTTTTCGACCACGCGGGGCGAATCGGCGTCGACCTTGTCGCGGCAGGGATCACCACGGAGCCGTACAACGAAAAGAGCCTCAGGTTCCACAGGGAAAACGGCTTCGCGGAGGTCGGAGAGCTGCTTGTCCGGAACGGAACGGTCAGAGTGTCGCAGCAAATCGCGGCAGTGAACAGAATATAAACGCATCCCGGCAAAACAGCAAATCCCGCGCCGTTTTTCAAACGGCGCGGGATCTTTTCGCCCGTATTCCTTTTCCTTCGTTCAGACCAGCTGCACGCCGCCTGAGAAAACCGCGGGCGGGAAACGCTCGCGGTTTTTTGTCGCTGCTCAGTTCATCGCGCCGGCGTTGAGCTCGAACAGCTCCCGGATGCGCCCGCGCAGCGCCGGATGCGCCGCGAGCGCCGGGTCGGCGGCGATCAACTGCTCCGCCGCGGCGCGCGATTCGTGCAGCAGCTCCATGTCGCAGGTGAGGTCCGCCACGCGCAGCGACGGAAGCCCGTGCTGGCGCGAGCCGAAGAAGTCGCCGGGGCCGCGGAGTTTCAAGTCCTCCTCGGCAATCGTGAAGCCGTTGTTCGTCTTCGTCATCACCGCGAGGCGCTGCTTCGTATCCTCGCCCTTGCTGTCGGAGACGAGGATGCAGTAGGATTTGTGCTGTCCGCGCCCGACGCGCCCGCGCAGCTGGTGGAGCTGGGAGAGCCCGAAGCACTCGGCATTTTCGATCAGCATGACGGTTGCGTTCGGCACGTCCACGCCGACCTCGACGACCGTGGTGGAGACGAGGATGTCGATTTTTCCCTCGGAAAAATCGCGCATGACGGCGTCCTTTTCCTTTGGCTTGAGCCTGCCGTGGATGGGCGCGACCGTGAGGTCGGGAAAGACCTCCTTCTGGAGCTTTTCGGCGTAGGCGGCGACCGCCTTGCGCTCGTCGGGCAGCTCGTCGTTCTCGCCCACCATCGGACAGATGACGTACGCCTGGCGCCCCTCCGCGACCTGCTTGCGGAGGAAATCGTAGATGCGCTTGTGGTACGTGGAGTTGACCGCGAACGTGTCGATCTTCTGCCGCCCGGGCGGCAGCTCGTCGATGAGCGAGACGTCGAGGTCGCCGTAGATCATCAGCGCGAGCGTGCGCGGGATCGGCGTCGCGGACATGACGAGCAGATGCGGGTTCTCGCCCTTGGCGCTCAGCGCGGCGCGCTGGTCGACGCCGAAGCGGTGCTGCTCGTCGGTGACGACAAGGCCCAGCTTTTGATACCGCACGTCCGGCGAGAGCAGCGCGTGCGTGCCGATGGCGAGCGCGATCTCGCCGGCGGCAAGCTGGGCGAGGATCGAACGGCGCGTTTTGGCGGTCGTCGCGGCGGTGAGCAGCGCGCAGCGCACGCCGAGGCCTTCGAGCAGCGGGGCAAGCGTCTGGTAATGCTGCTCCGCCAGGATCTCGGTCGGCGCCATCAGCGCGCTCTGAAGCCCGCTTTGCGCCGCGAACCAGACCGCCGCCGCCGCAACCATCGTTTTGCCGGAGCCGACGTCGCCCTGCACGAGCCGGTTCATCGCCCGCTCCGACGCCATATCCCGCGCGCAGTCCTCCGCCGCGCGCGTCTGCGCGCCGGTCAGCGTGAACGGCAGCGCGGCGTAAAACGGTGCGAGGGAGACGTTCTCGCACTTCTGCCCCGCGGCGGCGTCGCGCCGCTCGCGCAGCAGGCGCAGGCCCAGCGTCAGAAGGTACAGCTCCTCGAATACGAGCCGGCGCCGCGCGACGGAAAGCGCCTCGTCGTCCGCCGGAAAGTGGACGTTTTCGTAGGCGTAGCGGATGTGGCAGAGCCGATGCGCCTGCCGCACGTCCTCGGGCAGGATATCCGAAAGCTCGTCCGCGCACGCGTCGAGCCCCTGGCGAACGGACTTTTGCAGCAGCGACTGGCTGACGCCCGCGGTGAGCGGGTAGACCGGCATGATGCGCCCGGTGATCTGGTTCGCGCCCTCGCGCTCGAAGAGCGGGTTCGTCATCTGCTTTTTGAGCAGGTTCCCCTCCGCCTTGCCGTAAAAAACGTACTCCTCGCCGAGGCGGAAGGCGTTTTTGAGGTAGCTCTGATTGAAATAAGTGAGGTCGAGCGCCGCGGACTCGTCCACGACGCGCAGCTTGACAAGGTCGAGCCCCCTGCGGATGTGCGAAAGCTTCGGCTCGCTCGCGATGACCGCGCGCACGCAGGCGTTCTCGCCCGGGACGAGATCCGCGATGCGGCGGTACTCCCGCCGGTCCTCGTAGGCGCGCGGGAAATAGGAAATAAGCCCGCGCAGATCGGTGATCCCCAGCTTTTGCAGGGATTTTGCGCGGGCTTCTCCTATGCCTTTGATGTATTGTATGTTTGTGGTTAAGGCGGTCACTTTTTCACGTAGTCGATGAACTGGAACTTCAGCCCGTTCTCCTCCATGACCTCGCCCTTGGCGTCGACGCGCCAGTCGGGGTGCGTGTCGAGGTTGGGGAAGAAGCTGTCCGCCTTCGGCGAGGCAAAGACCTTCGTGACCTTCACGCGCTCGCAGTAGGGCAGCAGCAGCGTGTAGATGCTCGCGCCGCCGATGACGATGGCGTCGCTGCCCGCGAGGGCAAGCGCTTCGTCGACCGTGTGCGCGACCTCGGCGCCCTCGATGGCGTCGGCGCTGCGCGTAAAGACGATGCAGCGGCGGTCCGGCAGGGGCTTGCCCTCCGGGAAGGTAGCGAGCGTGCGCGAGCCGAGCAGGACGGTCTTGCCGAGCGTCAGCGTGCGAAAACGCTTCATGTCGGCGCTGAGGTGGAACAGGAGCTGGCCGTCGAGGCCGATGCCCCAGTTTTCGCTGATGCAAACGATGGCTTCCATGTTTTTTAAACTCTCCTTAGATCGCGATGGGGATCTTGTCCTCAAACGGCGAGTATTGATAATTTTCCAGCGTGAAGCTGTCCTTGGTAAAGGCGTAGAAATCCGTCACGGACGGGTCGACGGTGAATTTGGGCGCGGGGTGCTCGGGCTCCGCGAGCATCTTTTCGATGATCGGGATGTGACGGTCGTAGATGTGGCAGTCGGCGATGACGTGGACGAGCTCGCCCGCCTTGAGCCCGGAGACCTGCGCGAACATGTGCACGAGCACCGCGTACTGCACGACGTTCCAGTTGTTTGCGGCGAGCATGTCCTGCGAGCGCTGGTTCAAAATCGCGTTGAGCGTGCCGTTCGAGACATTGAAGGTCATCGAGTACGCGCAGGGATAGAGCGCCATCTCGCTCAGGTCCGCAAAGGTGTAGATATTCGTGAGGATGCGGCGGGACGCGGGGTTGTGCTTCAGATCGTAGAGCACGCGGTCCACCTGGTCCATGTCGCCCTCTTTGTAGTGGTGCTTGACGCCGAGCTGGTAGCCGTACGCCTTGCCGATGGAGCCGTTCTCGTCCGCCCAGGCGTCCCAGATGTGGCTGGAGAGGTCGTGGACGTTGTTGGATTTCTTCTGCCAGATCCAGAGGATCTCGTCCACCGCGCTTTTCCAGTAGGTGCGGCGCAGCGTGAGGATCGGAAACTCCTTGGAAAGGTCGTAGCGGTTCACGACGCCGAATTTCTTGATGGTGTGGGCGGGCGTGCCGTCCTCCCAGTGCGGGCGGACGGTCAGATCGTCGTCGCGCACGCCGTTTTGCAGGATATCGAGGCAATTCTGGCGAAATACCTGGTCGGCATAGCTCATGATAGATACGTTCTCCTGTCTATTGAATTTGCCATGTTTTGCGGTTCCGCCGACAGGCGGGAGCGAAACGGCGATCCGGGATCAAATGGCCGCAAAGCGGCTATTTGATTTTGCAGCCCGCGAAGCGCAGCGCGCCGAGCGCGAGCTCGAGCGTCGGGTCGGTCGCGGGATAGCTGAGGCGGTACAGCTCGAAGGCGGGCGGCAGCTCGGTGCAGCCGAGGATCAGCGTCTGCGCGCCGCGCGCGAGAAGACGCTCGCAGCAGCGGCAAAACGCCGCGGCGTCATAGTCCGTTCTGCCCGCCTTGACGCCGTCGTAGATGATCGACATGACGGCGGCCTGCTCCGCGCCCTCGGGCGTGAGCAGCTCGACGCCGCTGCCGGCAAAGGCGCGCTGATAGACGCCGGTCTGCACGGTGCCGTCGGTTGCGAGCAATCCGGCGGTTTTGACGCCGCGCGCGCGCAGCGCGTCGCGCGTCAGCTCGATCATGTGCAGCACGGGGATATGGACGGACGCCGCGACGGCGTCGTAAAAGCCGTGCGCCGTGTTGCAGGGCATGATGAGCACGTCCGCGCCGATGCTCTCCAGCCGCTTCGCGCTTTTGACCATCTCCGGCACCGGGTCGGCGCCGCCGTGGAGCAGCGCCGCCGTGCGGTCGGGGATGTCGGTGTTGGAGTCGACGCAGACGCGCGGGTGCTCCTGGTCGGTTTTCGCGTCGGTGTGGAGAACGATCTTTTTCAGCAGGTCGGCGGTCGCGAGCGGCCCCATGCCGCCGAGGATGCCGATGACCTTTTTATCCATTCGCCTTGTCCTGCGCGATCACGGCCTTGAGCGCCTCGACGGCGACCTTGACCGCGGCGGAGGTGTCCTCGCTCATATCCTGGTCGAGGCCCGCCTTTTCGCGCTCCTGGTTCCAGACCACATGGAAGCACGAGCCGCAGCGCACGTGCAGCGCCGAGGCGACGACGAACAGCGCCGCGGACTCCATCTCGCTCGCCTTGACGCCCAGACGCTTCCAGCTCTCCCACTTTTGCAGCAGCTCATAGTACACGGGGCTCGCCTCGGGGCTGTGCTGGCCGTAGAAGCTGTCCTTGCACTGCACGACGCCGGCGTGGGTCGTGTAGCCGAGCGCCTTCGACGCCTCAATCAGCGCGGCGGTGATGCCGAAGTCCGGCACGGCGGGGAACTCGATGGGCGCGTACTCCGTGCTCGTGTGCTCATAGCGGATCGCGCCGGTGGCGACGACGATGTCGCCCGACTTGACGTCCAGGTCGATGCCGCCGCAGGTGCCGGTGCGGATGAACGTGTCCGCGCCGAGCTTGTGCAGCTCCTCCATCGCGATCGAGGCGGAGGGCCCGCCGATGCCGGTGGAGCAGACGCTCACGGGCACGCCGAGCAGCGTCCCGGTGTAGCTGGTATATTCACGGTTCTGAGCGATCAGCTTCGCATTGTCGAAGTACGCGGCGATGGACGCGCAGCGCCCCGGGTCGCCGGGCAGAATGACGTAGCGGCCGATCTCGCCGGGCGCGCAGTGGATGTGGTATTGACGTTCCAGTTCCTGCATGAAGTTCACCTCTATATAAGAATGATATTCCATTATATCAAAAATACGCCGGATTGCAAGCACCTTGCATTTTCGCGCCCGAGCCGCTATAATGCGGGGGGAAACGCAAGGGAGGCGCGGGAAATGGCATATCAGACGATCCTTTTCGATATGGACGGCACGGTGCTCGACACGCTCTATGACCTCTGGGCGAGCACCAACGAGGTGCTGCGGGAGATGGGGTATCCTGAGCGCACGATGGAGGAGATCCGCTCCTATGTCGGCAACGGCGCGCGCAACCAGCTCAGACGCGCGCTGGGCGAGGGATGCGCGGAGGAGGCGGTCGACCGGGCGCTTGCCCTCTATCAGCCCTATTACGCCGCGCACTGCCGCGAGCACACGAAGCCCTACGACGGTGTTTTGGAGCTGCTGCGCGCGCTCGACGCGGCGGGAAAAAACCTCGCGGTCGTGTCGAACAAGCCGGACCGCGCCGTGAAACTTTTGAACACCGAGCATTTCGGCGCGCTCGTGCCCGTCGCCATCGGCGAAACGCCCGAGCGCCGGCGCAAGCCGGAGCCGGACACCGTGTTCGCGGCGCTCGACGCGCTGGGCGCTTCAAAGGACGGCGCGGTGTACGTCGGGGATTCCGAGGTGGACGTCGCGACCGCGAAAAACGCGGGGCTTCCCCTCATCGCGGTGAGCTGGGGCTTCCGCGCCCGCGCCGCGCTCCGTGCCGCGGGCGCGGAAACGATCGCCGACACGCCGGCAGAGGTGCTCCAATTGTGCTTATGATGCGGAAAAGGACGGCTTTGCCGTCCTTTTCACGTTATTCCGGATAATGCCCAAGCACCTTGCCGAGCGTGCGCAGGCGCGATTCGTCGTCCACGACGATGTCGCCGTATTTGGGATTGAGCGAGCGCAGCTTTGCCTTGCGCTCCTTTTGGTCGGCGATGAGCTTTTTGCAATACGCCTGGCCGTCCAGCACGAAAATGCCGATCTCGCCCGGCTCGACCGCGGGCGTCGGGCGCACGAAGACCGTGCAGCCGTTGGGGATCTCCGGCTCCATCGAGTCGCCCGAGATCAGAACGCCGAACTCCGCGCCCTCGGGCGCGAGCGCTGCGGGATACTGCTCCACGGTGAACGCCGGCGCGTCGATGTAGTTGCCGAGGCCCGCGGCGGCGGGCTGGTCGTAGACCTTGAACTCCACGAACCCGTCGCGGCGGTGCCTTGCCTTCGGGAAGGACAGCACGACGGGCCTTGCCGGCTCGGTGCGGACGTACTTGCCCGAGGAGACGAGGTCGGCGGTGTAGCCGATGACCTTGTCCTGCCCCGAGTCGTTGAGCTTTTCAAACGGTCCGGCAAGCTCGCCGAGTTTTTCCGGGATCGTTTCGCCGCCGCCCCAGCCCGTCAGATAGCCGGGCGTGACGCCGAGCTTTTCCGCCAGGTTTTCCAGCCGGTCGAGCGGGATGTTCGTCACGACGCCGGTCTCGTATTTGAAGATGGTCTGCTTGGTCGTGCCGCACAGCTCGCCCAGCTCTCCCTGCGTCATTTTCAGCGCCTCACGCGCCGCCTTGATGCGGTCTCCCAGCGTCATAGGGGTGTACCTCCGTTCGTTTGTAACTTTATGGTATCATATTTTTTTCGCTTGTCAAGAAAAAATAACTTGACAAGATACAAAAAGTGTGCTATCCTTCAAGTAGCTTAGAAAGTTACCAATTGCCGATACGGGTGGAAGGGAGCTGCGATCCCATAGGCGAAGCGGACGGCTGGACGCTTACGCAAATAGTAGCTTAATAAGTTACAATTGAGGGGACGCACGGGGCAAGAGGCATAAAAACGAGCGCGAGGGGAGGTGAGGGCATGGCGCCAAGAAAGCAGACTGACGCAGCGGCGCAGGGGGCCGGCGGGGAAGCCGCCGCAAAGAAGACCGGCGCGGCGGCGAAGCGCAAAGGCGGCGCGGAGAAGGCGCCGCAGCTGACGCAGGACGACGTGATCCGCGAGTATCTGGAGGTGTACCACCGATGTATGCAGGAGGATCCGAAATCCTTCGACGCCAAGGGCGCGCTCAGCGCGCTCGACCAGATCAGCAAGCTGCTCGGGCTGGACGCGCCGATCAAGGCGGCGGATATCGACGGCAACCGCGTGATATTGACGCTCTCGGACGAGGTGGGAGACCGTGGCGATTGAGATATCCTTTCCGCCGCCGCAGCCGAGGCAGGAGCTTTTCTTCTCGGCGCGCGAGCGCTACGTCTGTTACGGCGGGGCGCGCGGGGGCGGCAAGAACTGGTGCGTGCAGCACAAATCCGTGCTGATGGCGGCGCGGTATTCCGGTATCCGCATTTTGATCTTGCGCCGGACGCTGCCGGAGCTGCGCGAGAACCACATCCGCCCGATGCGCAGGCTGCTGCGCGGCGCCGCGGAATACCGCGCGACGGACAAGACCTTCGAGTTTCCCAACGGCAGCCTGATCGTGTTCGGCTACTGCGACGGCGGGGGCGACGTCGAGCAGTACCAGGGGCAGGAGTACGACGTCATCTTCATGGACGGCGTCGCCTGGTGCATGGAGTTTGTCCAGTGGGTGTACGCGCAGGCGGGAGCGCCGCTGCCGTATAAAACGGCGAGCTGCGGCAGCCTGCTGGACTGGTACCGGAAGCATCGGCCGGAGTGCATCGTCCGCAGCCCCATACCGGGGTGCATCGTGATTTTCGATTTTCCGGGCACGCGGTATGCGACCGACCACACGGGCATTTTCGTGGGAAAGACCGCGACGCACATCACGACGATCGACGGCAACACCT
>SVKM01000005.1 GCA_015068465.1 Oscillospiraceae bacterium
TATGCCAGCATGAAGCTGCTCGGCTGCGTCGACGGCGCGCTCTGTCTCAAGTGTCAGCAGGGCGCCGAGCAGGGCTTCAACACCGAGATGGAGGCGTCCGCCTACAACGACGGCTACTTCGCCATGGACCTTGCGACAGGGAAGTTAAAGCTCCTGCGCCGCTTCGTCTACACCGACGGCGACATTCTCACGCCCGGCGGGCAGATCTACGGCATTTTCGACTGGAAAGGCACGGTCGAAAAGCTGTACTGAAAAACTGAAAAAAGATACGAAAAAGCACCGCCACATGGGCGGTGCTTTTTTGCTGCCGCTGGGCGGCATGGGCGCCGATTAGGGATCAGTCGATGTAATTGCCCTGTCCGTCCCTCTTTTCGACCCACCAGCCTTCCTCATACGGGTGGTAAGTGGTGTGGATCCCCTCGTGGAACTCATAGGAAAGATGCCCCGTGGTATCGTAGGGAACGTCGCGATCCGGATAGACGTAATACTCCCATGTGTCGTCGTAATAAGAATACGTCGTGTTGTAATTGATCTCCTTCCGCCACAGAAGCCCGTTGGGGGCATACCAGTACTCGCTGTTGTATACCCCCTGATTGCAGAGCGTCAGCCTTTCGAGTTGTCCATTGGGGAAATAGTTCGCGTTCACCGACCAGAAGTTCCATCCGTGCCCGCCTTCCCAATGCTGCACATAGCGCTCCGAAATAATGCCGTAGCGCTCCGCCTCCATTTCGATCTGAGTGCCTTTGTTGTCGTTAAACGTCTCTGTCTGTCCCTTTCCGAAGTACCAGGTGACCAGCCAGTCTCCGCCGCCGCAGTCCCACATGGTGTTCATCGGCCAGTAGTGTCCGTTCTCGTCGATGGTATACTCCTCATAGCCGACGTTCTGCCCGTTCTTGTAAAAGCGGTAGGTCGCGCCGCCGTCCCGCTCCTCGGCCTCCATCGTGTCAAAGTCCATCGTGGGATCGGGGAAGGACGGCGTGATGCCGTCGCCGCCGGAGCTGCCGCCTCCGCCGCCGGAACCGCCGCCTCCGCCGCCGCCTCCGCCGCCGCCTCCGCCGCCGGGTTCGCCGCCGCCTCCGCCGCCGCCGCCGGGTTCGTCGCCGCCTCCGCCGCCGCCTTCGCCGCCGCCGGTCTGACGCGTGTAGACCTTCTGGACCTCCACGTCCACCGCCGTCTTAAAGTCGCGGATCGCCTCGGCCATCGTCTTCTCGCCGCCCGCCTTCGCGTACGTCTTGCTCAGCTCCGCGTCGTCGCTGCTCACAGATTTGGTAAAGCTGTCCTTGTTCTGCTGCTCCGTCTTTTTGCCGATCGTCGGGTCGATACTGACGATCCCGGTGTCGCTCGCGTCCAGCAGCTCGGCGGCCGCCTTTGCGAGTTCCGTCTTGTCCTCCGACTCGACGCGGACGTAGTCGACCGCTATCTTCTTCGTCTCGCCCTCGATCCTGTCGACCACAAGGCCCGTCGCCTCGTCCATGCAGACCTTTATGTTTTCATATGCCTCGACGTTCTTCTCTCTCAGATCCTCCACGAACAGCAGCTTCTCCGCCGTTGTGGCGCTCTTCGGGTCAAAGGTGGCGACGCCCGCCACGAACATCACCATGTCATAGGTCTTCATCCGCTCTTCGGTGTTCCGCACGATCTTGTGGTCGTCGCCCAGCACGATCTTCATCGCGCTGCGCTCCATCTCCACGGCGCAGTCCACGCCGCCGACCACGAGACCCGCCGTCTGCGCGACGGTCAGCATACCGCCCGAGGAAACTGCCGCGCCCACATAGACGGTCACCTTCGCCGCGGTCTTGACGCCGATGCACACCCTGGTGCAGGTGTCGTAGAATTTCGCCTCCGCCGTGTATTCGCCGCTGAGGATCGCCTGCGCGTCCGTCAGCGCCTGATACGCCGTCCGCGCGTCCACGCCAAGCTGCTCGGCGAAGTTCTTGAGCTTGCCCTTGCGCTCCGTCGCGTCCCACTTGGCGGAAAGCTCCTGCGCCCACTTGAGCGCCTCCGCGTGCTTGTCGTTCGACGCGGCAAACACCGCGCTCGCCCGCGCCGCGCACTCCTCCAGCTCCGCGCGCGCCACCGTCAGCGCGGCGCCGGAGGTCGCGTCCAGCACCGCCGCCGCGCGCACCGCCTGCTCCATCGTGTTTTTCGCCTTGCTCACCTGCGAAAGCGTCCGCTGCTTCTCCGCGGGGGTGCCTTCGCGCATGATACGGGTAAGCTCAGTCACCTTTTCCGTCTTGCCCGCCACGGTGGTGTAGGTTTCCCCGGTTTCGGCAAAGAGGGACAGCGCCGCCTCCTTCGCCGTGACCGCCTCCACATAGGCGTCCACCGCCATCGCCGTCGCATGGGCGACCGCGCCGTCGATCACAGGGACATAGGCCTGTCCCTGCGCGGTGGCAAGCGCGCTGTAGTCCTTCGCCTCGCCGCCGGACGAGAGCGGCTCATAGGTCGCCGCGTCCAGCAAAAACGCCCGGTAGACCGCCGCGTCCGCAAGCCCCGTAAAGGTCTGCGTGACGCTCGCGTTCGCCGACAGCCTGCGCATCGCTATATCCACCATGCGCCCGTTCGCGTCGTAGCATGCCGCGACCAGGATCGCCGGCGCCGCCGGACTTTGCGGCAGCGTCACGGTCAGCACCCCGGCTTTCGCGTCATAGGTTACCGTCACCTCGTTTGCCGCCGCCCGCGCACCCGCGGGCAATAGCGCCAGCGCCATTACCAGCGCAAGGAACAGGCTCAACAGTTTTCTGCGCTTCATTCGTTCCCGCTCCTTCCTGCTTCCGCGCCGCGGCGCGGCGCTTACCTTCCGTTGCATCCCGCTTCTCTCCGACCCGCCGGAAAAAGAAACGCCGCCGGTCCAATCAACGATTCGCGTGTTGGCGAGCAAGAGTGCTGTCAAGACCTGCGCGGAGATTGAACCGACGGTTTCGTTTATTTTCTATCTTTCCCTGTAGCATATCATATCTTTGCGAATTTACAAGAGGATTTTCATAAAAATGCAAAAATTCCCGCCTTTCGGCGGGAATTCATTTTGCACTCAGTTCAGGCCGTTGAGCTTCAGCGTCAGCGCGCTCTTCTTGTGCGCGGCGTTGTTCTTGTGCAGAATGCCCTTCGCAACAGCCTTGTCCACGGTCTTGACCGCGACCTTGTAAGCGCCCTCGGCCTCGGTGCGATTGCCCTCAGCGGCAGCAGCGTCAAACTTCTTGATAGCGGTCTTCAGCGCGCTGCGCTCCGCCTTGTTGCGGGCGTTGCGAACCTCGGAAAGCTGCACGCGCTTCTTGGCAGACTTGATATTCGGCAAACCAAACACCTCCTCCGAAACGAGTTACTACGATGGGCTTCCACCGTGCAGATTGGTATTTTAGCAAATATCCTTCCGAATTGCAAGCTTTTTTTGCTGATTTTCTCGTATTTTTTTGGATAATACAAGGCTTGGTGGCAACACTAAGGCTGATAAACCATATTTTGTGTAGGAGGGCGGCCATGAAATATCAAAAACGGACCGATCTCGCGCTGGAGGCGCACGAGCTCTGGCGCGACGCGGCAAAAGGCGCGGAGCTTCCGGGGATCGCGACGCGCGAGCACGACGCCTTCGGCTACCGCGCGACGGTCGTGGAGATCACGCAGAGCGAGGCGGCGAAGGCGCTCGGAAAGCCGATGGGAACCTATATCACGCTCGACCTGCACCCCTACTGGGAGCACACCGAGGACGCGCTCTCGCGCGCGGCGTCGGCGGTGGGCGCGGAAATACGCTCGCTGCTCGGCGGCGAGGGGGCAACGTCCGCGCTGGTCGTGGGCCTCGGCAACGCCGCGATGACGCCGGACGCCGTCGGCGCGCAGGCGGCGGAGCACGTGCTCGTGACGCGGCATCTGATGCGCGAGGCGGCGTTTTCGCATCTCACGGCGGTGAGCGTTCTGGTGCCCGGCGTACTCGGCCGCACGGGCATGGAGGCGGTCGAGATCGTGCGCGGCGCCGCGAAAGCGGTGCGCCCGGACGTGCTCATCGTCATCGACGCGCTTGCGTCCCGCTCGCTTGAGCGCGTCTGCACGACGGTACAGCTCTCCGACACCGGCATCGTGCCGGGCTCCGGCGTCGGCAACCGGCGGCGGGCGGTCGACCGCGCCTCGCTCGGCATCCCGGTGCTCGCCGTGGGCGTGCCGACGGTCGTGGACGCGGCGACGCTCGCGCTCGACCTTCTGGAGGAGGCAGGCGTGGAAAAGCCCGACCCCTCTGCGCTGCGCAGCCGCGGCGCGAACGTCATGGTCACGCCGCGCGACATCGACGCGCAGATCCGCGAGCTTTCCCGCGTCGTCGGCTATGGGATCGACCTCGCGCTCCAGCCGATGGACTTCGACGCGCTGTGCGCGCTGATGGGATAAAATTTTTATGTTGACCTTATAAATAGATGTGTGATAATATCTATTGGATAGGGGGCGGGAATATGGACCAATTTGATGCAAAAACGCAATTGCCCGGGCTTCTCGACTGGATGCGCGAGCAGATGAAAAACTGTCACGGCAAGACCGCGGTCGTCGGCGTTTCCGGCGGCAAGGACTCGAGCGTCATCGCGGCGCTGTGCTGCGAGGCGTACGGCAAGGAGAACGTCGTGGGCGTGCTGATGCCGGACGGCGTGCAGCCGGACATCGACTATTCCAACGGCCTTGTCGAGCATCTCGGCATCCGAAGCTATACCGTCAATATCCACGCCGCCGTGCGCGGGGTGCTGGATGAAATGGAGCGCCTCGGCGTCGAGCCGACGCGCCAGACGACGGTCAACCTCCCGTCCCGCATCCGCATGACGACGCTTTACGCCATCGCCCAGAGCGTCGAGAGCGGCATCGTGATCAACACCTCCAATCTCTCCGAGGACTGGGTGGGCTACTGCACCATCTACGGCGACAGCGCGGGCGCGTTTTCGCCCATCGGCATGTATACGACCGAGGAGGTCATCGCCATCGGCGGCGTTTTGGGGCTTCCCGAAAGGTTCCTCGTAAAGCCGCCGTCCGACGGTCTGACGGGGCTGACGGACGAGGACAACCTCGGCTTTACCTACCACGCGGTGAACGAGTACATCCGCCGCGGCGTGTGCGACCCGGCAATCAAGGCGCAGATCGACGCCAAGCACCGCGCAAGCCGGTTCAAGTTCCAGACGCTTCCGGTCTACCACAACGGTCTGCCGATGGTCATTGAGGACGGCACCGATTACTACAAGTAAGAGGGAGGTTGACGCATGTTTTGTATGCAGTGCGGCGCACAGCTGCCCGACGACGCGAAGTTCTGCTTCCAATGCGGCGCAAAAATAGGCCAGGAATCCGCCGGCGCGGACAAGAGCGACGCGCCGGTGTCCTTTGACGATTTCCTGCCCACGCCTCCCACCGGCACCGCCATGCCCAAGCGCCCGGAGAAAAACACGGAAGCCTCCGCGCTTGCCAAGCTCTTTGCCTCGCTTGATCCGGTCGTGTGCCACAGCGAATACTATTTTATGAACAGCGGCAACCCCATGCTGGGCGGGTACGGCATGGCGGTGAACAAGAACTGGGTGCTGCAGCACATCTCGCATTTCCCCAACGACGAGTTCATTCTCACGGACGACAACGGGGAAAACGAGATCGAGCTCGACGTGCGCCCGAAGCTGCGCAAGGCGGAGTACAAAAACCTCATGGGCTTCAACACGCACGGCGTCTGGTTCCTCGTCTGCTCCCAGATCAACGAGCGGTTCTACAACGAGCGCTTCATCTGCGTCGACGTGGTCAAGGGCCGCACCTACGAATATCCCATTGATCATCAGAACGGCAAGATCTCCGACGTTTACATCTACGGCGACGAGATCCTCTACATCAACGACATCGGCGACTTCAAGCAGTTCCTGCATCGCATGACGCCGGAGCTTTCCACGGAGCTGTTCTCCGCGCAGGCGAAAAACGAGAGCATCTTCCGCCTCAGCGCGGACAGCAAGCGCATCGCCTGGGGCTACGCCTCCAGCCGCGAGGGCAAGGAGTGCTGGTACTGGTACTTCTACGACCGCGCCACCGGACAGCGCACGCAGATCTCGACGCCGCCGCAGGCGGAGCGCCGCAGCGCGCCGCTCATTGAGCTCATCGCCGTCGACCTCGCCAAGGGCACGCTCTACACGGGGCTTTCGGAGGAGGAAGTACAGCGCTACGACAGCTCCGACGGCGCCTTTGCGACCAGAAAGATCGAAGACCCCGCCGAGTTCCGCATCCTTAGCTACAAGACCGACCGCCAGCCGGCGGTCTGGAAGCTGCCGCGCCGGCGCATCGACTACTATTTCGACGGCGCCGTGTACTACGCCGTCCCCGCGAACAACGAGCTTGACCGTTACGACCGCTTCGGCAACAAATACGTCCTCGGCCAGCCCGGCGGCCCGGGCGCGTGCCAGAACTTCCTCGTCACGGACAAGTGGATCTTCGTGAACTACGACGCGCACGACATGGTGCGCCTTCCCAAGGCGTTCAACGAGTGCATGGAGCCCGCCGAGGACGACCCCGAGGCGTTCTTCATCTTCGGCCACGGCGAAGATTTCCGCATGTAGGGGACCCTTTTTGTAAAATTCGGTTGTTCACAATTTGTTTACAGGTGATTCAAGATTCCGCCATAATTTTCGGGTATCTTTATACTTGCAAAGGGGAACACTCCCCGATGTGATTTTCTCCCTCCTAAATACACACAACACACAGTAAGAAACCCCGCCTTTTGGCGGGGTTTCTTACTGTGTATGCTTCGCACTTGATTTCAATACGCGCTAACGCGCGGCTCCCTCGCCTTCGCTCGGTCGCTGTTCGCCTACTTATATTTTTGGCTCTCGGCGACCGCGAGCGCGTCGCAGCGGTTGTTGTACTCGTTCTCGGCGTGGCCCTTGACCCAGTGGTACCGGACCTCATGGGCTTCGATGAGCGTGAGCAGCGTTTCCCAGAGGTCGACGTTGAGCGCGGGCTTTTTGTCGCTCTTGATCCAGCCCTTTTTCTTCCAGCCGTAGACCCAGCCCTTGGAAAGCGCGTCGATGACGTACTTCGAGTCCGAATAGAGCTCGACGGCGCACGGCTCCTTGAGCTGCCGCAGCGCCTCGATCACGGCGGTGAGCTCCATGCGGTTGTTCGTGGTCTCCGCCGCGCCGCCGGAGAGCTCCTTTTCATGCGCGCCGTATTTGAGCACCGCGCCCCAGCCGCCCGGCCCGGGATTGCCGCTGCAAGCGCCGTCGGTATAGATTGTAACTGTCTTCATAGGCGCTCCGTCCGACGGCGCTTGCCGTCATCTTTCGCGGTTGCCGCGTCAGCGGCGAGCGAAAGGACATCATTCGGATTTGCGAAGCAAAATCCGCCGTCGGTATAGATTGTAACTGTCTTCATAGGCGCTCCGTTACGCCTCGTAATGCTTCGCCTTGACGCGGGAAACGCGCTGGATATACTCCTCGCGGTCGAGGATCCCCGCTTTATAGAGCGCGCGCAGGCTTTCCAGCTTGCTCTCGCAGGTGTCCATCCTGATCGAGTGCACCTGCTCGGCGTCGTCCTGCTGATGCTTCGCCGCGCGCCACTCCTCGGCGCGCGCGACCGCCTCGCGCTTCTGCGCGCGAACGGCGCGAATGGGGGAGGTCTCCTCTGAGGTTTTCGGAACGCTCACCGGGCTTTTGTCGGCGGCATTTTTCTTTTTTTGTTCATTGCTTACCGCGACAATTTTCAAAACCGCCGCGACGATTGCAAAAACTACAAATAAGCCTTCCACTGCGTCCCTCCTCAAAAGCTGCTGATCGCAAGGCTCGCGTCATCCGTGCCGGGCTCGACGCTTCGGATCTCGACCGTGTACTTCATCTCGGGACTGACCGCGATCTCCACGCGGTCGCCGGTTTTATGGCCCATCAGCGCCTTCGCAACGGGCGATTCCTTGCTGATGAGGCCGTGCAGCGCGTCCTGGCGGAGGGTCGTAACGATGCGGATGGTCTGTTCTTTGCCGAGCTTTTCGTTGAACATCGTCACCGTGCTGAAAAGCCCCACCACGTCGTCCGCCGTCCTGGGCGCGTCGATGACCTTCGCGGTCGCGATCATGCGCTCCAGATAGCGCATACGGCTGTCGTTGCGCCGCTGCGCCTCCTTCGCCGCCTTGTACTCGTAGTTTTCCGAGAGGTCGCCGAACGCGCGCGCGGTCTTGACGTCCTCCATGATCTTCGGGCGGATGTTGAGGCGCCGGTCCTCCAGCTCCGCCTTCATCTTTTCAATGTCAACCTTTGTCAGTTCGTCGTTCATGTCACTCCTGCGGCGCCTCTTCGTCTTCCTCTTCCTTCTCCGCGCGGGCGATGGAGATGACCTGCGCGCCCTCGGGCAGGCGCATCACGCGCACGCCCTGTGCCGTGCGGCTGTAGACGTTGATGTCGCTCACCGCCGTGCGGATGATCGTGCCGTCGTCGGACACGAGCAGCACGTCCTCGCTGCCCTCGACGACCTTGATGGCGACGACCGCGCCGGTCTTGTCGGTGACCTGATAGCCCTTGAGTCCCTTGCCGCCGCGGCTCTGCGGCTCGTCGCCGCGCAGGTATTCCTCGACCGGCGTGCGCTTGCCGTAACCGTTTTCGGTGATGGCGAGCAGCGTCTGGCCCTCGTGGGCGCGCGCCGCGCCGATGACATAGTCCTCATCGCGCAGGCGGATGCCGCGCACGCCGACCGCGTCGCGGCCGACGACGCGCACGTCGTTCTCGTCGAAGCAGATGCTCATGCCCTCATGCGTCATGAGGATGATGTTCTGCTTGCCGTCGGTCAGACGCACCTCGATCAGCTCGTCGCCCTGCTCGAGCGTGAGCGCGCGGATGCCCGCCTTCATGCGCGTGTTGATCGCGCGCAGCGGCGTGCGCTTGACCGTGCCGTTCTTCGTGACGAAGAACAGGTACTGGTCGTCCGCGTCGAGCGAGCGCACCGCGATGCCCGCGGTGACCTTTTCGTCCTCGTCGAGCGGGAGCACGTTGACGATGCTCGTGCCCTTCGCCGCCCGGCCCGCCTCGGGAATGAGGTAGCCCTTCTTGCGGTGGACGCGGCCCTTGTTCGTGAAGAAGAGAATATAGTCGTGGGTGCTCGCGGTGAACACCGCCTCGACATAGTCCTCCTCGCGCGTCGTCATGCCGCGCACGCCCTTGCCGCCGCGCTTTTGCGCGTTGTACTCGTCCGCCGGCGTGCGCTTGATGTAGCCGTTGTGGGTGAGCGTGTAGACGCACTGCTCCTCCTCGATCAGATCCTCGATGTCGATCTCGTCCTCGACCTCCTGGATCTCGGTCTTGCGCTCGTCGCCGTACTTGTCGCGGATCTCAAGAAGCTCGTCCTTCAAAACCTGCTTGAGCATGGTCTCGGAGGACAAAAGCTCGTTGTAGTACGCGATCTTCTTTTCCAGCTCGTCGTACTCGTTTTGCAGCTTCTCGCGGTTGAGGCCCTGGAGCGCGATGAGGCGCATGTCGCAGATCGCCTGCGCCTGCGCGTCGGAGAGCGAGAACTTCGCCATCAGGTTTTCCTTGGCGTTGTCGTAGCTCTCGCGGATGGTCTTGATGACCTCGTCGATGTGGTCCTGCGCGATGAGCAAGCCCTCCAAAATGTGCGCGCGCTCCTGCGCCTTGCGGAGGTCGTAGCGCGTGCGGCGGAGGATCAGATCCTCCTGGAAGGCAAGGTACTCGTCGATGATGTGGCGCAGCGACAAAATCTTCGGCTGCTTCTGGTTGTCGACGAGCGCGAGCATGTTGATGGCGAAGCTCGTCTGCATCTTGGTCTGCGCGAACAGGCGGTTCAAAACGACCTGCGGGTTTGCGTCGCGCTTGACGTCGATGACGATGCGCATGCCGCTGCGGTCGGTCTGGTCGACGATGTCGCTGATGCCCTCCAGCTTTTTGTCGTTGACCTGATCCGCCATATTCTTGATGAGCTCGCGTTTGTTGACCTGATAGGGAAGCTCGGTGACGATGATGCGGGTGCGCCCGCCGGAGAGCTCCTCAAACTCGGTGCGCGCGCGCAATATGATCTTGCCGCGGCCCGTGGCGTAGGCGGCGCGGATGCCGCTGCGGCCCATGATGATGCCGCGCGTCGGGAAATCGGGGCCGGTGACGTGCTGCATGAGGTCGTAGAGCGTCGCCTCGGGATTGTCGAGCACGCAGACGCAGGCGTTGATAACCTCGGTGAGGTTGTGCGGCGGGATGTTCGTCGCCATGCCGACGGCGATGCCGCTGGAGCCGTTGACGAGCAGGTTGGGGAAGCGAGAGGGGAGCACGCGCGGCTCCTTGCGCGTTTCGTCGAAGTTCGGGTCCCAGTCGACGGTCTCCTTCTCGATGTCGCGCAGCATCTCGTTCGCCATCTTCGCCATGCGCGCCTCGGTGTATCGGTAGGCGGCAGGGGGGTCGCCGTCGACGGAGCCGAAGTTGCCGTGCCCGTCGATGAGCATATAGCGCATGGAGAAGTCCTGCGCCAGACGCACGAGGGCGTCGTACACCGACGCGTCGCCGTGCGGATGATAGCGGCCCAGCACGTCGCCGACGGCGGTCGCGCACTTGCGGAAGGGCTTGTCGTTCGTCAGACCGTCCTCGTACATGGCGTAGAGGATGCGGCGGTGGACGGGCTTGAGGCCATCGCGCACGTCGGGCAGCGCGCGCCCGACGATGACCGACATCGCGTACTCGATGTAGGAGGTCTCCATCTCCTTGACGAGCTCGCTCTGCACGATCTTCTGCTCGGGGTAGCGCAGGGTCTCGGGATCGTAATCTACGTTCTTATGTGCCATAGTTTTCTCCTTTTGCCGCGCTGCGCGCGGCTGGAATGGGAAATTCTGTTATTTGATGTCCTTGAGCCGGACGATGCGGAACTGAGCGAGGTCGTCGAGCGTCTTGACCTTCAGCTCCCAATCCCGCGTCATCAGATACAGCGAGGTCCTGGTCAGCAGGTACACGCCGCCGTTCGGCTCGGGGAAGAAGTCCAGCACCTCGCCCAGGGCGTTGTTGCAGAACTCATGCTTGTCGAACAGCAGCGGCGAGAGCTTGTGCCATTTCTTCTCCATCGGGTCGACGGCGATGGTGCCGAGGTAGATCCGGTTGCCCAGCCGCCACCAGTAGCCGCCCTTGTTCTGCAAAATGATCTTGTCCTTCTCGGAGGAGAGCATGCGGACGGTGTTGCCGTCGGGCTTGATCTCATAGAGCCCCAGGTCGTTCGTGCCGACCGCCAGGCCCGGGCAGCTGAAAATGCACCCGTCCACGCACGTCAGCATACCGCCGAACAGTCCGTTCTGGATCGCGCTGGCGGTATTTTTCGGCAGGTACACGAATTCCTCGGGACGCCCCAGCGGAAAGCGCAGCGTGCAAAGCGGGCTGTTGTCCAGCGAAAGGAACACCTGGCCGTTGACGAGGCTCAGCCCGCTGAAAAGCTGGCCGAAATTGGGCTCCTTGCTCGCAAGGCTCACAACGCCGCGCGGCTCGACCCAGTCGTACGACGGCGCTTTGTTCTTCATGTCCGGCAGGGGGAGGTTTTCCCACTCGCCGTCCGGCAGCGTCACGCGCATGAGCTTCTGCTCCGTGTAGTTGAGCAGATAGTACGCGCCGTCGCAGAGGATCGCGCGGGCGCGATTCTGCGTATTGTTCAGCCGGTAGTCCGCGAACAGCTCCTCGTCGCACTCCCAGACGATCTCCTGCTCGCCGGTATCCGGGTGCATGCGGATGAGGTGGATGCCGAAGCCCTTGGAAAACTCGTCCTGACATTCCTGCCAGAAGTACAAAAACCCTCCGCTGACGCCCAGGCCGCACAGATTGACCTCCGGCGACGCCTCCGTCAGCACGCGGACCGAGTTGTTCGCCTGAGTGAGCACGCACAGGCGCTTGCCCTCGGAGATAAAGTAGAGGCCCCTGCCCTGTACGCGGAACATCAGTTGGTTCTTTTCGGAGCATTCCACCTTGGAGGAGGGCCTTTGGCTCTGCGCCCGCACCGTTCCGTCCGCGCTTGTGATGCGCGCGCCGCATTTCAGGCAGATGATCGCGTTGTCCGGCAGCTTATTGCCGCAATTCAAGCAGAACATATGGCTTCTCCCCGTTCAGAAGTCCAGATTGACGGCGTACTTTGCCTTTTTCTCGATAAATTCCTTGCGCGGCTCGACCTTTTCTCCCATCAGCACGGAGAAGGTCGCGTCGGCGCGCGCCGCGTCCTCGAGCGTAATGCGCTTCAAGGTGCGCTTTTCGGGGTCCATGGTCGTCTCCCAAAGCTCGTGCGGGTCCATTTCGCCGAGGCCTTTGAAGCGGGAGATATCGACCTTCGCGTTGGGATTGTCGCCGCGCAGCTCGGCGCTGATCGCGTCGCGCTCCTCCTCGGAGAACGCGAGGCGCGCCGTCTTGCCGCGCGTGAGCTTGAACAGCGGCGGCACCGCCGCGTAAACGTAGCCGTTTTCGATCAGCGGGCGCATATAGCGGAAGAAGAAGGTCAGAAGGAGCGTGCGGATGTGGCTGCCGTCCACATCGGCATCCGCCATGATGATGACCTTGTGATAGCGCAGCTTGTTGATGTCAAAATCCTCGCCGAGCCCCGCGCCGAGCGCGACAATGACCGGCTGGAGCTTGTCGTTGCCGTAGATCTTGTCCGCGCGGACCTTTTCGACGTTGAGCATCTTGCCCCACAGCGGCAATATCGCCTGGAAGCGCGAATCGCGCCCGCTCGTGGCGGAGCCGCCTGCCGAATCGCCCTCGACGATGTAGATCTCGGTGAGCTCGGGGTTGTTTTCGTTGCAGTCGCGCAGCTTGTCCGGCATCGCGGCGCCGCCGAGGGCGCTCTTGCGGCGGATGGACTCGCGCGCCTTCCGCGCCGCCTCGCGCGCCCTGTTCGCCATCATCGCCTTGTCGAGGATGGCGCGCGCCACGGCGGGATTCTCCTCCAAAAACTGGTCGAGCTTGTCGGAAACGACGCTGTCGACGAGCGTGCGCATCTCGGAGTTGCCGAGCTTCTGCTTGGTCTGGCCCTCGAACTGTGCGTCGGGCAGCTTGACGGAGATGACCGCGGTCAGGCCCTCGCGGCAGTCCTCGCCGGAAACCTTGTCGTCGCCCTTGATGATGCCAGCCTTGAGGCCGTAGTTGTTGAGCACGCGCGTGAGCGCCGCCTTGAAGCCGGTCTCGTGCATGCCGCCCTCCGGCGTGCGCACGTCGTTGGCGAACGAGGTGATGTTCTCCTGATAGCCGTCGTTGTACTGCAGCGCGATCTCGGTAAAGCTGTCGTCCTTGCTCCCGCTCATGTAGATGACCTTCTCGTGCAGCGCGTCGCGGGACTTGTTGAGGAACGCCACATACTCGCGGATACCGCCCTCGTAGCACATCTCGTCCTGCTGCTCGCGCCCTTCGCGCTTGTCGAGGATGTTTATTTTGAGGCCGGCGTTCAAAAACGCCTCCTCGCGCATGCGGTCGTGGAGCGTGTCGTAGGAGTAGACCGTCTCGTCGAACATCTCGGGGTCGGGCTTGAACGTGACGGTCGTGCCGGTGCGGTCGGTCGTGCCGACGACCTTCATCTCCTGCGTGATGTGTCCGCGGGAGAACTGCATTTCGTAAATCTTGCCGTCCTTGTGGACCTGCACGGTCAGCCATTCGGAAAGCGCGTTGACGACGCTCGCGCCGACGCCGTGCAGACCGCCGGAAACCTTGTAGCCCCCGCCGCCGAATTTGCCGCCCGCGTGCAGCACGGTAAAGACGACCTCGAGCGCGGGCCGTCCGGTCTGCGCCTGCACGTCGACCGGGATGCCGCGGCCGTTGTCGACGACCGTGATGGTGTCGCCCTCGTTGATCTGCACAGTGATCTCGGTGCAGTAGCCCGCGAGCGCCTCGTCGATGGAGTTGTCGACGATCTCGTACACCAGATGGTGCAGTCCGCTCACCGACGTCGAGCCGATGTACATGCCCGGGCGCTTGCGCACCGCCTCCAGACCCTCGAGGACCTGAATTTCCGAGGCGTTGTACTCCTGCTCGACGGCAGTGACCAAGTTCTGTTCGTTGTTTTCAGTCATACTCTCTTCTCCTGTTCTTCCACTCTTCCCTGAAGAGTTCGGGAATTCAATTGCGATAAATAGACGATCTGGGCGTGATACGGATGATCGCAGACCAGAAAGCTCTTGGGGATATCCTCGCAGACGTCGATGACGACGCCCTCGCGCTCGGCGTTTTTGAGAAATGCCGCCGTCGTCTTCGACTGGGACGTGATCTCCAGATCAAAGATGCCGATGACGTGCCGCTCGGGGATCATCTGATTGTTGCCGATGTGTAAGTACACGGCTATTCCACCCGCCCTTCGGAGACGTGCAGCACCTTGCCCGCGCCGAGCGCGCCGAGGCGGTCCTCCTCGCAGCAGGTGATGAACACCTGCCCGCCGGAAATGCGGCTGAGTACGTATTCCTGCCGCCTGACGTCCAGCTCGGACAACACGTCGTCGAGCAGCAGCACGGGCGCCTGTCCGGTGATCTCCTTGTATATCTCGCGCTCGGCGAGCTTGAACGCGAGCGCCGCGGTGCGCGTCTGCCCCTGGGAGGAATACTGCCGCGCGTTCTCGCCGCCGATGTCGACGGCGATGTCGTCCTTGTGGGGGCCCGACAGGCACAGCCGCGCGGCAAGCTCCGCCTGCTCGTGGGCCTTCTGATGCGCCGCCAGCTGTTCAATGAGCACGCTTTGCTCGGCGAACGGGTCTTTGACCGTCTTGACGGTCTCATAGCGAAGGGAAAGCTCTTCCCGCCCGCCCGAGCATTCCCGGTGCGCGGCGGCGGCATAATCAGCGAGCCGGTCGCAGAAGCGCGCGCGGTAGTGGATCAGCACCGCGCCGGCGATCGCCATGCGCGCGTTGAAGTCCGGCAGCGTGTCGCGCAGGCCGGGGTGTTCTTCGCTGTCGCGCAGGATGCGCGTTTTGTGCTCATAGAGGCGGTTGTATTCCGCAAGCGCCTGCGCGTAACGCGGGCGGAGCTGGCAGAGGGAACGGTCCATGAACCGCCGCCGCGCCGCCGCGCCCTGACGGATAAGCGTCAAGTCTTCGGGACAGAAAAAGACGGTGCCCAGCACGCCGGACAGTTCGCTTGCACGCTTCACGGGCACTTTGTTGATCTCTATTTTTCTTCTCTTTCCGGCAAAGAGGCGAACATCCACCGTGAAATCCCGTTCGCGCGAAAATATCTCGCCGCAGATTCGCGCCTCGCTCTCGCCGAAGCGCAGCAGCTCGCGGTCGGCGTGCGCGCGCTCGGACTGCGCGCAGGACAGATAGACGATCGCTTCGAGCAGATTCGTCTTTCCCTGCGCGTTTTCGCCGACGATGACGTTGCTCTCCGGTGAAAATTCCACGCGCTGCTCGACATAGTTGCGGAAGTTTTGCAGCGTCAGACGGTCAATCCGCATATTTCACCGAAATGTCGTGCCCGTGGTACTTGACGAGATCGCCGGGACGGATCTTTCTGCCGCGCTGCAGGCATATTTCGCCGTTGACCATGACCTCGCCCTCGGAGATCATGACCTTCGCCTCGCCGCCCGTGGAAACGAGAGAGGTGAACTTCAGCAGATCCTGCAGCTTGATATATTCGGTTGTGATGGTGACAGTATCCATTTTTTTACGCCTTCAATCTCACGGGGAGCACCATATAAAGGAAGCTCTCGTCGCCGTCGACGGGCACGATGATGGCGGGGGAAATGCCGGAGTTGAGCTCAAGCCGAACCGTGTCGGCGGGCGCGTAGCGCAGCGCCTCGCTCAGATAGCGGTTGTTGAAGCCGATCTCCAAGTCCCTGCCGTCGCCGTCGACCTTGCACACGTCCTTCGCGTCGCCGCTCGCGGTCTTGGCGGAAAACGTGACCTTATTCTGGGAAAATACGCAGCGCACCGGGCTTTTGAGCTTTTCGCTGATGACGACGCTCACGCGGTCGAGGCTCTCCATCATCGTCCGGGTGTCGACCGTGATGCCGATGGGATTCTTGCGCGGAATCGCATTCTTATAATCGAGGAACTCGCCCTCAAGCCGGCGGCAGATCAGCTCCGTTTCGCCGATCTCAAAGAGAATGTGGCGGTCGCCGAGCGTGATCTTGAGAAGGTCGTCGATGTCCTCGCAGACCTTTTCGACCTCGTTGAGCGCCGTGCCGGGCGCAACGAAGGAAAATTCGCCGTTTGCCGACCCCTCCAGCTTCTCACGGCGCAGCGCAAGGCGGAAGCCGTCGACCGAAACGATCGTCAGCTCGCCGCCGCCGATCTCAAAGAGGGAGCCCATGTGGACCGGACGCGCCTCATTGGTGGAAACGGCAAAGCTGGTCTGCTGGATCATCGCGCGCAGCGTCTTTTCGGGAAGGGAAACGACGTTTTTCTCCTCGACCTCGGGAAGGTCCGGAAAATCCTCCGCGGGCAGTCCGACAATATCAAAATCCGCGTCGCCGCAGTGCACCTTGACGGTCAGCTTTTCATCGCTCACGAGCGTCACCGTATCCTCCGGCATGCGGCGCACGATGTCGCCGAACAGCCGCGCGTTGAGCACAAGCTTGCCTTCCTCCTCCACATCGCAGGCAAACTGCGTGCGGATGCCGAGCTGCATGTTGTAACCGGTCACCGTCATGGACTCGCTGGAGCAGACCAGAAGAAGACCCTCAAGCGCGGGAATGGAGCTCTTGGCGGCGACGGCGCGGCTCGCCGTCGAGATGGCGTTTTGCAGGACTACCTTTTCGCAGGAGAATTTCATAACGATTTTCCTTTCTGAAAGAAAAGATATGATTATTTTTTTAGAAGCCGTAGTAGAGGGCGGGAAATTGTGGAAATGGTTCGGAAAAGGCGAAATGAAACGGAATGTGAGAGCCTTTTATCCGGTGGAAAAAAGAGGAGGTTTTGCACGGAAAATAGCGGGGAAAAAGTTGCCAACAGAGTTTCACGTGAAACAACTGTGAATTTTGTGGAAAACTCAGCGTTTGTAGTTGATGTTGAGTGTGATGTCCTTGATCTGCTGGGAGAAGGAGGGATCGCTCTTGATTTTCGCGTCGACCTGGTCGAGCGAGTGGACCGCCGTGGAGTGGTCGCGTCCGAATATCTTGCCGATCTCGATGGTGGAAAGGCCCGTGATGTTGCGGATGAGATACATCGCGATGTTGCGTGCGTTGACGACCTGGCGGCTGCGCGCGGGGCCGCGGATGAAGGATTCGTCATAACCGAAGAAGCGCGCGACCTCGGCGATGATGGCGTCCGGCGTGGGGATCGCCTCATTGTTTTTCTGGACCGCCTCGCGGACGATGTTTTCGATTTCCTCGTCGCTCATGTTTTTCTTGTTGAGCTCGCGGTGCGCGTTGATCATATTGACGACGCCCTCGATCTGGCGGACGTTCGCTGTCACGTTGCGCGCGATGTAATCCGCGCTCTTGTCGTCGATGACGAAGCCGCGCTGGTTCGCCTTGTTTTTGACGATGGCGACGCGCGTTTCGTAATCCGGCGCCTGCACGTCGACCATCAGGCCCCATTCAAAGCGCGTGCGCAGGCGGTCGTCGAGCAGCGTCATTTCGCTCGGCAGGCGATCGGAGGTCAGCACGATCTGACGTCCGTTTTCATAGAGCGTATTGAAGGTGTGGAAAAACTCGTTCTGCGACTGCTCCTTGCCGGCGACGAACTGCACGTCGTCCACGAGCAGGAGGTCGGCGTCGCGGTATTTTGCGCGAAACTCGTCGCCGCGGTTGGAACGAACGAGGGAAATGAATTCGTTGAGAAAATCGTCGCCCTTGATGTAGATGATCTTCGCGTCGGGCAGGCGCTTGCGAAACTGGTGCGAGATCGCGTAGATCAGATGCGTTTTGCCAAGCCCGGAGTCGCCATAGATGAACAGGGGATTGTAGTGCGCGCTTGCGCCGTCCGCGACCGCGCGCGCCGCAGCGTGCGCGAGCTTGTTCGATTCGCCGACGACGAAGGTGTCAAACGTGAAATCGTCGCGCTCAAAGAGGGAGACGGGTTTACTGACAGCTTCCTTCTCCTCGCCGGAGACGAGGCGCACGGCGATGTCGTCGGAAAAAATGTCCCGCAGCGCCGCCTGGATCTGCGGCGCGTAGCGCGAGGAGATCATGTCGCGCTTGAATTTGCTGGGACAGACGATGACAAAGGTCTTGTCCTGCAGATCGACGCTTGCCACCTCGTCGAACCAGGTGTGTATGGTCGTGTCCGAGAGCGTGCCGCGGAGCTTTTCCAAAACGACCTGCCAGATATCGGCAATAGAATTCAAAGCGGATTCCCACCTTCCAAAAGCGGTTTCTATTTAACTCATTAATTATATCAGAAAGCAAACAGGATTGCAAGATTTTCTTCATATTCTAAATATAAAGCATCGCCGAATTTTACAAAAGAAAACAAAAACTGTGCAAGTTTCGGTTGACAGAAAAAATAAAAGCCTGTATAATGGCGGATGCTCCGCATTTGCGGGGAGGTTTTTGTTTACTGCGTGAGCGGAGACAACAGCGTTTCCCTCGCGTCGAGTAAGTGCGGCGACAGTAAGCCGCCGCCGGTATTTTTTAAGAAGGAGGAACACGACATGGCTACCAAACGCACCTATCAGCCCAAGAAGCTCCAGCGCTCCAAGGAGCATGGTTTCCGCAAGCGCATGAAGACCGCGAACGGCCGCAAGGTCCTTGCCCGCCGCCGCGCCAGAGGCCGCGCCCGCCTGACCTATTGATCGGGGTCGAAGGACGAAGCAAGGGAACCATGATGGATCAATAGAGGGACGGACGAAGAAAAGTGATTTCTCGCCGTCCCTACAAAGCTAGGATGAAACGTGAAACGACACTAAAAGAGAATTACGAGTTTCGCCGGGTCTACAACAAGGGAAAATCCGGCGTTTCACCGTTTCTCGTCGTCTACGCGCGGCAGAATCACAGCGGAAGAAACCGCCTCGGCGTCACCGTGAGCACCAAGCTCGGCAAGGCGGTCGTACGCAACCGCGCGCGGCGCCGGTTGCGCGAGCTGTTCCGGCTCTCGCAGGGGCAGATGAAGCAGGGGTACGACGTCGTTCTCGTCGCGCGCTCGCGCGCCGTGACCGCGTCGCACCACGAGCTTTCGCGCGCCTATCGCAAGCTCTGCGAGAAGCTGGAGCTGATGGAGAAGCAGGCATGAAACGCTTTCTTTTGTGGCTCGTGCGGTACTACCGCAAGAATATCTCGCCCCTGCGCACGCCCTGCTGCCGCTTTATCCCCACCTGCTCGGAATACGCCCTCGAGGCGATCGAGAAGTACGGGGCGATGAAGGGCGGCTATCTTACGCTGAGGCGTCTTTTGCGCTGTCATCCGTTCTATCGTGGGGGCAAAATTTTTGACCCAGTCCCTTAACAAGCAGGCTTCCCAAATTTTTTCGGAGGAAGACACAAGATGTTTTCTACACTCGGCTACTACATTTGTATCCCGTTCGCGTGGATCCTGCGCGCGTTCTATAATCTGACGGGCTCCTACGGCTGGGCGCTGATCCTCTTCACGCTCGTCGTCAAGCTCGTGCTGCTGCCCTTCCAGCTCAAGAGCAAGAAGAGCATGATCCGCATGAGCAAGTTCCAGCCCAAGATGAAGGAGATCCAGGAGAAATACGCGAACAACCAGCAGAAGATGAACGAGGAGCTGCAGCTTCTCTACGCCCAGGAGGGCATCAACCCCATGAGCGGCTGCCTGTGGTCTCTTCTGCCGTTCCCCATCATCATCGCGCTGTATTCGATCATCCGCCAGCCGCTCAGCCGCTTCATGCTGCTCAGCGCGGACACGATCGAAAAAGTCCGCTCGATCGCGTCCGGCCTCGGCTATGTGATGGAGCAGACGAAGGGCCGCGCCTCGTTCTACGAGGAGATCCAGCTCGCGCAGTTCATCAACGAGCACTTTGCCAGCTTTACCGGCGTCGACGGGCTGATCCGCATGGATTACAGCTTCCTCGGCCTCGACCTCACGCAGATGCCGGGCGATGTGTGGAAGCAGTTCTTCACCGGCGGCTGGCCCGTGATCGGGCTGGTGCTGATCCCCGTGATCTCGGCGGCGCTGAGCTTCTTCCAGTCCAAGGTCGCCATGGCGGGCAACGGCCAGCAGGATTCCAACGACGCCGCGGCGCGCTCGTCGAAGTCCATGATGCTGATGATGCCGCTGATGTCGCTGTGGATCGGCTTCACGCTCCCGGCGGCGCTGGGCGTTTACTGGATCGCGAACAGCGTCTTCCAGATCATCCAGGACGTCATTCTCAACAAGTATTTCTCCACCCGCATGGAGCAGGAGGAGACCGAAAAGGAGCGGGCGAAGCGTGAGGCGCGCGTCGCCAAGATGATGGCTGCCCGCGAGCAGCAGCGCGCCTATCAGGAGGCGGCTGCCAAGGCGAAAAACGGCGGCTCTAAGCCCGCAAAGAAGCCGCAGAGCGAAAAGAGCGAGAGCAAGAAGGGCTCATCCACCAGCGAGGCGGGCCGCATCGGCGACCGCCCGTACGCGCGCGGCAGATCCTACAGCCCCGACCACTACGGGGAATAATTGATTAAGGAGTAATCCCTCATATGATGCAATATATCGACGTATCGGGCAAGACGGAGGAGGAAGCTATCGAAAAAGCGCTCTCCCAGCTCGGTAAAGACCGCGACGAGGTCTCGGTCGAGATCCTCGAGCGCGCGAAGGCGGGCTTTCTCGGCATCGGCGCGACGCCGGCGAGCGTGCGCGTGAGCTATGACGACGGAAGGCCCGAACCCAAGGCGGAAACAACCGGCACGTTCCAGCCCGAAAAGCGCAAGACCAAGGAAGAGCGCGAGGCGGAGGAGGCGGCCGCGAAAGCGGAGAAGGAGCGCCGCGCCGCCGAGGCGAAGAAGAACGCCGCGAAGGTGGAGCTTCCCAAGGAGTTCCAGCCCGAGGTGCTGCAGAACAAGGAAAAGAGCGAAAAGCCCGCGCGCGAGAAGAAGCCGCGCGAGGACAAGCCCAGGCGCGAGCCCGCCGTCAAGGTCGAGCTCGGCGAAGAGGCCCACGACGAGAAATCCGAGAAGATCCGCGCCTTTATCACCGGCCTTCTCCAGCACATGGAGAGCGAGGCGGAGGTCAAGGTCTACGAGGTCGAGAAGAGCCGCTACAAGGTCATTCTCGAGGGCGAAAAGCTCGGCGCGCTGATCGGCCGCCGCGGCGAAACGCTCGACGCCATCCAGCAGCTCACGAGCTACGCGGTCAACCGCAGCGGCGAGAAGAACCGCGCGCGCGTGCAGGTCGACGCGGAGAACTATCGCGAAAAGCGCGAGCAGAGCCTCGAGCGTCTCGCGGACAAGGTCGCGGCGAAGGTGCTCAAGTACCGCCGCAACGTCACGCTCGAGCCGATGAACGCCTACGAGCGCCACGTGATCCACACGGCGCTCCAGGACACGAAGGACATTTCGACCTTCTCCATCGGCACCGAGCCGAACCGCCGCGTGGTCGTGGCGTACGACAAAAATAAGCAGAGCGCGAAAGCGGAATAACGAAAAAAAGGACGGCTTCAGCCGTCCTTTTTTCTTGCGGTTCGCGCCTATGCGAGCGAGTCGATACGTTTGGTCAGCTCCTCCGCAAACTTGCCGATGTGGTACCCGTCGACGAAGCGGTGATTCACCTCCAGCGACATGCCGAGCGTTTTGCGGCCGTTTTCCTCAACGTATCGCCCCCACGCGACGCGGGGAATGGCGTCGTCGCGGTCGAAATCGCGCTCGTTCGTCAGCGCCGTGAGGTCGAACCACGGCGCGCAGGAGAAGTAGATGAGCGACGCGCCCTCGCTCGTTTGGTCGAGAAACACCGTCTGCGCGGCGCTTTTTTCCCGCGCCGCGGCGCAGAACGCCGCCATGTCGCCGCCCGCTGGGAGCGTCACGATATGGAACAGCTCGCTGCCCGGGCGCAGGTCGCAGAAACTCGGAATACGCTCCGAAAGCAGCGCGACGCGCCCGCCGTCGACGGTATAGCGGAAGTTTTCGACGGAATTGAGCGCCTTCGTGCTCAGCCACACGAGCGAGAGGTAAAACGAAAGCCCGCTTGCCCTGCAATGCTCGACGAGCGCCGTCACGTCCTGCCGGTAGGTGACGGAGTAGAACGGGTTCGAGCAGGCGGAAAAGTGGTCGAAGACCTCCCTGCGCGGCCAGGTATCATGATCGACGTATTCCATAGGCCGTTATTGCAGCGCCCTGCGCAGCATGTCGAACGCCGTGTTCGCCGATTGCTGGCGGATGTGTTCGCGCGTGCGCTTGCCGAAGCGGCACTCCTTGACGGTCGTGCCCTCGGGCGTGGCAAGCCCGATGTACACAAGCCCCACGGGGTTGCCGCGGTCGTCGCCGTCGGGGCCGGCGAGCCCCGTGACCGAGAGCGCGTAGTCCGCGCCGGTGACGGTTTTTACGCCCTCCGCCATCGCGCGCGCCGTCTGCTCCGACACCGCGCCGTATTCGTCCAGAACCGCCTGCGGAACGTTGATGACGTGGTTCTTGACGTAGTTCGTGTAGCTCACCACGCCGCCGCGAAACGCCGCGCTTGCACCGGGCACGTCGGTAAGCCGCTTGGCGATCAGCCCGCCGGTGCAGCTCTCCGCCGCCGCGAGCGTCGCTCCGCGGCGCTTGAGAAGGTCGAGACAGACCGATTCGAGGTTGTCCACGTCGACGCCGTAGACCCATTCGCCCACGACGGCCATCAGCTCGTCGACCGCGGGCTTGAGGAGCTTTTCCGCCTCCTCGCGGCTTTCCGCCTTCGCCGTCACGCGCAGCATGCACTCGTCGGGCTTGGCGTAGGGCGCGACGGTGGGATTGGTCATTTTTTCGATCCTGTCGCGCAGCAGCATCTCCATCTCGCTCTCGCCCTTGCCGTAGATGCGCAGCGTGTGCGAAACGATGACGTCGCGGGAAAGCGCGCGCAGATAGTCTCCGGCGCCGGTCTCGAACATCAGCGCGCACTCGTGCGGCGGGCCGGGCAGCATCAGCACGTGCACGCCGCCCTCGCAGAACGCGCAGCCGGGCGCGGTGCCGTTGTGGTTGTGGAAGATCGTGCAGTTCTCGGGCAGGTACGCCTGCTGGAGATTGTTCTCGGTCATGGGCCTGCCGCGCTGGGCGAACAGCTCCCGCAGCCAGGTCTCCAGCTCCGGGTGCAGCACGTTTTTCCTGCCGAAGGTTTCGCAGATGGTCTGCTTGGTGAGGTCGTCGTAGGTCGGGCCCAGCCCGCCGGTCGTGATGATGACGTCGACCCGTGTGCGCGCCAGCTCCAGCGCCTCGCGCAGCCGTTTGGGATTGTCGCCCACGACCGTGTGGTAGAGGACGTCGATTCCCAGCTCCGCGAGCTTTTCCGAGAGGATCTGCGCGTCGGTGTTGGCGATGCTGCCGAGCAAAATCTCCGTGCCGACCGCGATCAATTCCGCCCTGTGCGCCATCTCAGCCTTCCTTTTTGACCATGTGGATCAGCGAGAGGACAAAGTTGCCCACGGCGACGCCGAGAATCACGCTGGACATCACGAACATGACCTTTTTCATGGTAAAACCTCCAAAATTATAATTTGATGCGTACAAATTCGCGGTTTTCCATCGCGCGCGCGCACAGCGCGCCGACGTCGAGCGCGCTCTCCGCCTCGCGCACCTCGTCGAGGTGCGGCTTGGTCTTGGGATGGCGCGGCGTGAAGACCGTGCAGCAGTCCTCATAGGGCAGGATCGACGTGTCGAACGTGCCGATCTTGCGCGAGATGCGCACGATCTCCTCCTTGTCCATGCCGATGAGCGGGCGCAGCACGGGCAGCGAAACCACGTCCTCGGTGACGGACAGCGCCTCCATCGTCTGGCTCGCGACCTGGCCCAGGCACTCGCCGGTGACGATCGCCTTCGCGTGCGCCTCGTCCGCGCACTGCTGGGCGATGCGCATCATGAAGCGGCGCATGATGAGCGTGAAGAAATCCTCGGGGCACTTGCGGCGGATCTCCTCCTGAATTTCGGTGAACGGCACGATCTGCAAGCGCATCCGCCCGCACCACGGCGTCAGCTCGCGCGCGAGCTCGATGACCTTGTCCTTCGCAGCCTGCGAGGTATAGGGCGGGGAGAAGAAGTGCACGGGCTCGAGCGTCACGCCGCGCTTCGCCATCATCCACGACGAAACGGGGGAGTCGATGCCGCCCGAGAGCAGCGTCACCGCGCTGCCGCCCATGCCGAGCGGCAGCCCGCCCGCGCCGGGGACCGCGGGGCCGTGGACGAACGCGGCGTCGTCGCGAATTTCAAGATAGACCGTCAGCTCCGGGTCGTGGACGTCGACGGTCAGGTTGGGGAACGCCCGGTGCAGCGCGCAGCCGACCTGCTGCGAGAGCTGGATGGACGTGAGCGGGAAGCTTTTGTCCGCGCGCTTGCTTTCGACCTTGAACGATCTTGCCGCGCGCAGCTCGTCCGCGAGATACGTTTTCGCGGTGTGAATGAGCGCCTGCACGTCCTTGTCGCAGGGCAGCGCGCGCGAGACCGAGATCACGCCGAAGACCTGCCGGCAGGCGGCGAACGCGGCTTCCAGATCGCAGTCGTCGTTCGCCGGCTCGACGTAGATGGTGGACTGCTTGGAGTAGATGCGCCACGCGCCGCACTTCGACACGCGGCGGCGCAGGTTCGAGATCAGCTTATCTTCAAAGCTGCGGCGGTTGAGGCCCTTCAAAACCACCTCGCCGAGCTTGCAGAGTATCATTTCCATGTCGTCTGTTTCCTTTTCTTCACGTGGAACCCTTCAGGATGTCCGTGTTGCGGTACTGGATGGCCTCCGCCAGATGCGCCGCGCCGATGTCCTCCGCGCCGTCGAGGTCGGCGATCGTGCGCGCCACGCGCAGCAGCCGGTCGTGGCTGCGCGCCGTGAGGCCGAGGCGCTCGAAGGCGTTTTTGAGGAGCTTTTCCCCCGCGGCGTCGAGCTTACAGTACTCTCCGACCATCGCGGGGGTCATCTGCGCGTTGCACAGGACCTCCGTTCCCTCAAACCGCTTCTTTTGAATGTCGCGCGCGGCGTTGACGCGCTTTCGGATCTCGGCGGAGCTCTCCGCCGTTTCGCGGCGGCGCATCGCCTCGTACTCGACGCTCGGGACGCTTACGTGGATGTCCATGCGGTCGAGCATCGGGCCGCTGATCTTCTCAACGTACTTCTTCACCTGCGCCTCGGTGCAGGTGCAGCGCCCCGACGGGTGCCCGTACCAGCCGCAGCGGCAGGGGTTCATCGCGCCGACGAGCATGAACCGGCTCGGCAGCGTGATCGAGCCGGAGGCGCGCGTGATCGTCACCTCGCCGTCCTCGATCGGCGCGCGCAGCGCCTCAAGCACGTCGCGCGGGAACTCCGGCAGCTCGTCCAAAAAGAGCACGCCGTTGTGCGCCAGCGAAATTTCGCCCGGGCGCGGAAAGCTTCCGCCGCCGGTCATCGCCACCGACGAGAGCGTGTGGTGCGGGGAGCGGAACGGGCGCTCGACGAGCAGCGGGCTGTTCGCGTCCGTGAGACCCGCGACCGACCAGATCTCGGTCGCCTCCAGCGCCTCCTTCCGCGTCATGTCCGGCAGGATCGACGGCAGCCGTCGTGCGAGCATCGACTTGCCCGCGCCGGGCGAGCCGATCATCAGCACGTTGTGCCCGCCCGCCGCGGCGATCTCCAGCGCGCGCTTGACGTTCTCCTGGCCCATGACGTCGGAAAAGTCCGGGCCGCCGCCGCGCGCGGTCGTCTTCTCCCAGCGCGGCGCGGGCGCGATCGGCTCCTCGCCCTTGAGATGCGCCACGAGCGAGGCGACGTCCGAAACGGGGTAGATGGCGACGCCCTCCGCGAGCGTCGCCTCGGCGGCGTTGACCGCGGGGACGTAGAGCTCCGTGATGCCCGCGCGCACCGCCGCCATCGCCATCGGCAGCACGCCGTTGACGCCGCGGAGCCCGCCGGTGAGGCTCAACTCGCCGATGAACGCCGCGTTTGCCGGCAGCTCCGGCAGTTCCTCGGCGCAGCGCAGGATGCCCAGCAGGATCGGCAGATCGTAGACCGTGCCCTCCTTGCGCTGGCCCGCGGGGGCGAGGTTGACCGTGATGCGCGAGACCGGGAACTTCGCGCCGCAGTTTTTCACCGCCGCGCGCACGCGCTCGCGCGATTCCTTGACCGCCGTGTCGCCGAGGCCGACGACGTCAAAGCTCGGCAGGCCTCCCGACAAAAAGCACTCCACCGACACCTCATAGCCCGCGATGCCGTGCAGACCCAGGGAACGAACCGTTGTGACCATACGAGGACCCCTTTCTTTCTCTCGACCCACTATCATATCATAGGATGGGGAGAAAGAAAATCCCAAAAATCAAAAAACGAAGCGAAAAATTCACGTAAACGCACAGGAAAGCGCGCGCTGCATCAAAAAATGCATAAAATGTAAAAAAACTTGCATCCTTGCCGTTTACACCCGGAAATTTTTGTGTTATATTGTTATTGTGTGTGCGGTTCCGGCAGGATCGAGGCGATCATTCCGTCGTCGCATACCGTTTTATGTACTTATGCCGCCGCGAGACGGCACAAAAAACAGGAGGTTTCATTGACATGGCAAGAAAAATGAAGTCCATGGACGGCAACAACGCTGCCGCGCACGTTTCGTACGCGTTCAGTGAGGTTGCGGCGATCTACCCGATCACGCCGTCGTCCCCGATGGCGGATCTGGTCGACCAGTGGTCTGCGAACGGCCTGAAGAACATCTTCGGCACGCAGGTCAAGGTGGTCGAGATGCAGTCCGAGGCGGGCGCCGCCGGCGCGGTGCACGGCTCCCTCGGCGCCGGCGCGCTGACGACGACCTACACGGCGTCCCAGGGCCTGCTGCTGATGATCCCGAACATGTACAAGATCGCGGCGGAGCAGCTCCCCAGCGTGTTCCATGTTTCTGCGCGCACCGTTTCCACGCACGCGCTGAACATCTTCGGCGACCACAGCGACGTCATGGCGTGCCGCCAGACCGGCTTCGCGATGCTCTGCGAGGGCAACGTGCAGGAGGTCATGGACCTCTCCCCGGTGGCGCATCTCGCCGCGCTGACCGGCAAGGTGCCGTTCATCAACTTCTTCGACGGCTTCCGCACCTCCCACGAGATCCAGAAGATCGCGGTGTGGGACTATGAGGACCTCAAGGACATGTGCGACATGGACGCGGTCAAGGCGTTCCGTGAGCACGCCCTCAACCCGAACAATCCGCACATGCGCGGCTCCCACGAGAACGGCGATACGTTCTTCCAGCACCGCGAGGCGTGCAACAAGTACTACGACGCCCTCCCCGAGGTCGTTGAGAAGTACATGGACAAGATCAACGCCAAGCTCGGCACCGACTACAAGCTCTTCAACTACTACGGCGCGCCCGACGCCGACCGCGTCATCATCGCGATGGGCTCCATCTGCGACGTTGCCGAGGAGGTCATCGACTACCTCAACGCCCACGGCGAGAAGGTCGGCCTTGTCAAGGTCCGCCTGTACCGTCCGTTCAAGGCGGAGCGCCTGATCGAGGCGATCCCCGCGAGCGCCAAGAAGATCGCGGTCCTCGACCGCACCAAGGAGCCCGGCGCGCAGGGCGAGCCGCTCTACCTCGACGTCGTCACCGCGCTTGCCAACGCCGGCATCCAGAAGACCGTCATCGGCGGCCGCTACGGCCTCGGCTCCAAGGATACGCCGCCGTCCTCCGTCTTCGCCGTCTATGACGAGCTGAAGAAGGACGCGCCGCGCCGTCAGTTCACCATCGGCATCGTGGACGACGTGACCAACCTGTCCCTGCCCGAGAACAAGGACTGCCCGAACACTGCCGCGGAAGGCACGATCGAGTGCAAGTTCTGGGGTCTCGGCGGCGACGGCACCGTCGGCGCGAACAAGAACTCCATCAAGATCATCGGCGACCATACCGACAAGTACGTTCAGGCGTATTTCCAGTATGACTCCAAGAAGACCGGCGGCGTGACGATCTCGCACCTGCGCTTCGGCGACAAGCCCATCCGCAGCCCGTACTACATCAACAAGGCGGACTTCGTCGCCTGCCACAACCCCAGTTACATCACCAAGGGCTTCAAGATGGTCAACGACGTCAAGCCCGGCGGCGTGTTCATGATCAACTGCCAGTGGGATTTCGATGAGCTGAACCATCACCTCAAGGCGGACGCCAAGCGTTACATCGCCAAGAACAACATCCAGCTCTACACCATCAACGCCATCGACCTCGCCATCGAGATCGGCATGGGCAAGCGCAACAACACGATCCTCCAGTCCGCGTTCTTCTCCCTCGCCAAGGTCATGCCCGAGGCGGAGGCGATCAAGTACATGAAGGACGCCGCGACGCACTCCTACCTCAAGAAGGGCCAGGACGTCGTCGATATGAACCACAAGGCGATCGACCTCGGCGCCACCGCGTACAAGAAGATCGACGTCCCCGCCGACTGGGCGAACGCCAAGGACGAGGACGACAAGACCGTGCGCGAGGGCCGTCCCGAAGTCGTCGAGCAGGTCAAGACGCTGCTCGACCCGATCGACCGCATGGACGGCGACAGCCTGCCGGTCAGCGCGTTTGCCAAGCACGTCGACGGCCAGTTCGAGCTCGGCGCCGCCGCCTATGAGAAGCGCGGCGTTGCCGTGTCCGTCCCGACCTGGAACCAGGACAAGTGCATCCAGTGCAACCAGTGCGCTTACGTCTGCCCGCACGCGACCATCCGTCCGTTCGCTCTGACCGAGGACGAGGCGAAGGCGGCTCCCGCGAGTGCGAAGATCGTCGACGTCAAGGCCGGCAAGGGCAAGGGCGTCTACAAGTTCACGATGGCGGTCTCCCCGCTCGACTGCATGGGCTGCGGCGTCTGCGTCGGCGCCTGCCCGGCGGATGCGCTGACCATGGTGCCGCAGGAGCAGGAGCGTCCCCAGCAGGACGTCTTCAACTACTGCGTCGACAAGGTCTCCGACAAGGCGGATATGCAGGACAACACCGTCAAGGGCTCCCAGTTCCGCAAGCCGCTGCTTGAATTCTCCGGCTCCTGCGCCGGCTGCGCCGAGACGAGCTATGCCCGCCTCATCACCCAGCTCTTCGGCGACCGCATGTTCATCTCCAACGCCACCGGCTGCTCGTCCATCTGGGGCGGCCCCGGCGCCACGAGCCCGTACACGGTCAACAAGGAAGGCCGCGGCCCCGCGTGGATCAACTCCCTGTTTGAGGACAACGCCGAGCACGGCCTGGGCCTCTACATCGGCCAGCAGAGCATCCGCGACGACCTCAAGGCGAAGACGACGGAGCTCATCGCGCAGCCGCAGACCCGTCCGGAACTGAAGGAAGCCGCCCAGAAGTGGCTCGACACCTTCAACGACGGCGAGGCGAACAAGGCCGCGAGCGAAGAGTACGTCAAGGCGCTGATGGCGAACATCTCCACCATCGACGAGACCATCGCCTTCATGAGCGGCCCCGCCAAGGACGTCCTCGGCGCGGATGCGGCGGCGAAGGGCCTCGCGCACGCGCAGGAGCGCAAGGCGCAGGGCGAGAAGTTCTGCGACTGCTCCGCCTGCACGCTGGTCGCGCAGATCCTCGACAAGAAGGATTACCTCAACAAGAAGTCCGTGTGGATCTTCGGCGGCGACGGCTGGGCGTACGACATCGGCTTCGGCGGCGTGGACCACGTGCTCGCCTCGAAGAAGAACGTCAATGTCTTCGTCTTCGATACCGAGGTCTACTCCAACACCGGCGGACAGGCGTCCAAGTCCTCCAACATCGGTCAGGTCGCGCAGTTCGCGGCTGCCGGCAAGGAGGTCAAGAAGAAGAGCCTCGCCGAGATCGCGATGAGCTACGGCTACGTCTACGTCGCGCAGGTCGCCATGGGCGCGAACCCGGCGCAGACCATCAAGGCGATCACCGAGGCGGAGGCCTACGACGGCCCGTCCCTCATCATCGGCTACAGCCCCTGCGAGATGCACTCCATCAAGGGCGGCATGATGAACTGCCAGAAGGAAATGAAGAAGGCGGTCGAGTGCGGCTACTGGAACCTGTTCCGCTTCAACCCCGACGCCGAGCAGAAGTTCACCCTCGACTCCAAGGCGCCCGCGGGCGGCTATCGCGAGTTCCTGATGAACGAGGCGCGCTACAGCCGTCTGACCCGCGAGTTCCCCGAGCGCTCCGAGATGCTCTTTACCCGCAACGAGGAGGCCGCGAAGGAGCGTTACGAGCACCTACTCAAGCTCGTGGAGATGTACAAGTAAAAAATCCGGCTTCATACCGGAGAAAGACCGCTTTACAGCGAATGACATCCTGTTAAGCAAATAAGCGCAGCCGTCAAGGGCTTCGGAAAAGCTTCCGTCCCTTGGCGGCTGCCCTTTTTTGCGCTTGTATGGACGGGAAAACCGGGCACTGCCGATGACAATTGCAAAATAGAACATAGTTTCTAACTATAACTTGACAAGATGACTCTTGCGTGATAATATCAAGTTACAACGTTGAATTTACATGGATTGCAGCTATATCAAAGGCGGTGATAACTAATACTGATTT
>SVKM01000006.1:0-18523 GCA_015068465.1 Oscillospiraceae bacterium
CGATCAGGCCGGAGCCCTCGTCGTTGCGCTTGTAGACGACGTCGACGGAGTCGCTCTCGGTGTTGCGTAAGACGAAGAAGCTGTGGCCCAGCAGGTTCATCTGCAATATCGCCTCCTCGACGCTCATGGGCTTGACCGCGAAGCGCTTGGTGCGCACGACCTCGAAATCGCGCTCCTCGTGGACGTCGAACTCCTCGGGGACCTCCGCCTTGATGGAGCCCTCACGCAGGCTCTTGGCAAGACGGGTCTTGTTCTTGCGGATCTTGCGGTCGATCTGCGCCTCGCAGGAGTCGATCGCGCCGCGCATATCGCCGTCCGGGTCCTCGGCGACCGCACGGAACATCGTGCCGTCCGGGCTTCTGAGCATGACCTCGACCACGCAGCGGTTCTTCTTTTCCACCGCGAACGTGATCGTTGCGTCAGGCTCGCTGCGGAAATACTTGTCAAGCTTGCCGATCTTCTTTTCGGCATACGCCTTGACGGAGTCGTTGAGGGAAATCTTCTTGCAGGCAAATGTAAATTTCATAGCGCTGCGCTCCTTTCCGATGTTTGCTTTTGCGGAAGCAAAAAGGAAGCCGATGGCGACTCCCTCTTCACTTTAATTGATTATAGCACACTTTGGCGAAATGTCAAACAGTAACATAAAAAATATCCGTCGGTTGGTCAAAACGCCGAAAAGGGAGCGTTCGACGCACATCGACGCATCTTTTCGGACAAGTCGGGTATCATACGCATCGGAAGCTTTCCAATATCCCACCCACTTTTTGAGCCGCTGGCAAACCGCCGGCGGCCCCTTTTTATCTGCGGGCATATAAAAAAGACGCGCCGTGCGCGTCTTTTCAAAAATCAGTTGCTGACGTCGTAAAAGTCCTTTTCGCCCGGAGAGACCATGCCGAGCTGCTCGCGTGCGAGCTGCTGCAGGTACTCGGGATCCTCCGCGCGCTCAAGCGCCGCCTCGAGAGAGCGGTTCTCCTGCGTCTGGCGCGCGACGCGCTCGGCGAGGACGGCGCGCTCCGACTGCGCCGCGGCGAGCTTGGCGCGCATTCCCATCAGCTGGAATCCCACGAGAAGCAGAACGACCAGGAGGAACATCACCGCAAAAAAGCTTGTTTGACTTTTCGACCTTGCCGCCATAGCGGACGCCCTCCCTCCGTTCGGCGCTGCGTCGCGCGCGCAGCGCATCATTCCGATACGCGCTTATTATAAGGGAACGGCGAGAAAAAAGAAAGACCCTTTTTGCGATTTTATGTAAATTTCTATGAAGATTTTTCAACGTTATCGCCGGAAGCTTTAAAAGATGCAGCAATTCAAACAGCACGCGCGCCCAAAAATCCCACAGCGGGCGCAGAAGCGGCGAGAAAACGCCGAAAAAGAGCGCGGCGCCGAGCGCAGCGGCGACGAGCGTATAAAGCCGCAGCTCGCCGCTGCCGATGCGCAGGGCGAAGAGGAAGAACGAAACCGCGAGGATCGCGCAGTAGAGCGCGTCGAGCGCCGCGGTGAGGCCCTTTTGCGTGCGGCGGCGCAGGCGCAGGGCGCGCAGCAGGTCGTAGAGCAGCGCGAGCGCCATACCCAGCAGCAGCGACGCGCTCAGCAGCCGGACCTGCTCGTCGATGGCGACGCGCATCTCAGCCGCCGAAGAGGCGCGAGAGCAGCCCGCCGCCGTGCGAGGGTCCGGCGTCCTCGTAGCTGAGCGTTTCCACGCGCCCGTCGACGTGCAGCTCGCCGCCGTCGAGGCTGAGCTTGTCGATGTGCAGGTTTTCGCCCGTGACGACGAGCGTGCCCTCGGCGGTGTTCATGACGATCTCGTTTTCGTCGAAGCGGTCGACGTCCTCGACGCCGGAGACGGTCAGGCGGTCGCGCCCCTCGAGCGTGACGCGGTGCGCCGGGGCGGAAAAGTCGGTATCGTAAGCCATTTTTGCGCTCCTTTCGGTAAAAAGAAAAGGTGTTCCATACATTGTACGGAACACCCTTTGCAAATATGCCTCGTTTACGGCGCGATCTCGCGGTAGAGCGCCGACGCCTCCGCCTTGCCGGCGGTCTCCTGCACGCTGACGACCTCGACCGAGAGCGCGCGCTCGCCGAAGCGGATCGTGATCCTGTCGCCCTCCTTGACGTCGTAGGACGCGCGGGCGATCTTGCCGTTGACCTCGACCCTGCCCGTGTCGCACGCCTCGTTGGCGACGGTGCGCCGCTTGATCAGGCGCGAAACCTTCAAATACTTATCAAGTCTCATGCTGCTTTTCTCCTTGCTTGGCCTGCCGCCACAGCGCGGCAAGCTCCTCGTTTTCGAGCTCGTTCGTCGTCTTGCCCTGCGCGGCGGCGGCGTCCTCGACGGCGCGGAAGCGCCGGATGAATTTTTCACAGGCGGCGTTGAGCGCGTCCTCGGGGTCGACGCCGCGGTAGCGCCCCGCGTTCACGGCGGCGAAGAGCACGTCGCCGAGTTCCTCCTCGATGTTGGCGTCGTTTTCCACCGCCTCGCGCAGCTCACGGACCTCCTCCTCGAGCTTGTCGAGCGAACCGTCGGCGTCGCGGAAGCGGAAGCCTGCCTTCTCCGCCTTGCTTTGCAGCTTGTCCGCCCGCCAGAGCGCGGGCAGCGAGCGCGCGACCGCGTCGAGCGTTTCGGCGGCGGACTTCTGCCCCTTCTCCGCGCGCTTGAGCTGCTCCCAGTTGGCAAGCACCTCGTCGGTGCTTTCGACCTCGGCGGTTCCGAACACGTGCGGGTGGCGGTAGATGAGCTTGCGCACGATGTGGTCGGTCACGTCGTCAGTCGTGAAGCGCCCCGCATCCTCCTCGATGTGGATGTTGAAGAGCACCTGCATGAGCATGTCGCCGAGTTCCTCGCACATCATCTCCGGGTCGTCGCGGTCGAACGCCTCCGCCGCCTCGTATGCCTCCTCAAGGAAGTTGCGGCGGTTGGAAAGATGCGTCTGCTCGCGGTCCCACGGGCAGCCGCCCGGCGCGCGCAGGATGCGCAGCAGCTTCACAAGGTCGTCCATGTCGTAGACGGGCTTTTCTTCAAAGTGTACCATCGCTTATCCTCACTTGACATGCAGCAGCCGCGCGAGCTTTTCGCCCTTGGGCAGCAGCAAGAGATCGTCGCGCGTGATGACGCGCAGCGCCAGCACGAGCGCGCCGTAGACCACGGCCGCGAGCACGACCGAGATACCGACGCACGCGAGGTTGGACGCGACCTTCAGATGCACCAGCGCATACGCGCCCCTGGTGCACGCCGCCATGACGAGCGCGGCGGCGAGGGGTTTGACGAAGAGCGTGAAGTAATTGGGCTTCTCCTTGACGATCAGCCAGACAAAGAACAGGTTGACGAGCGTCGAGAGCGCGAAGCACACGAGCGTGCCGATGGGCGCGGCGTGGATGTTGACAGAGGGGACGGCGGCAAGGTTGTAGTTGAGCACGATCTTCGCGACGCCGCCGACGAACATGCTCAGGATCGGCACCTTGACCGCGCCGTGCGCCTGCAGAATGGAATTGGAAATGAGCGTCAGGCACACGAACAGCGACGCGATGCCGAGCACCGCCAGCAGCTCGCCGCCAAGCTTTGCGTCATATTTCGGGTAGCACAGCCGCGTGATCGGCTCGGCGAGCGACCAGAGCCCGAGGCCCATCGGAAACGCCAGCAGCGCCGTGACGCGCAGCGAGGCGTTGGTCACGCGCGTCGCCTGCGCGCGGTCCTTTGCCGCGAGCGCGCCCGAGAGCGACGGAATGACCGACGCGGTCAGCGCCACCATCAGCGACGCGGGCAGGTTGTAGAGCTTCATCACCGCGCTGTAGGTGCCGTAGAGCCGGCGCGTTTCGTCGAGCGTGTAGTGGAGCGCGTTTTGCAGCTGCCCCTGCACGAGCGAGGTGTCGATGAGCGTGATGACGGAAACCATCGAGGACGAGAGCGTGATCGGGATGGCGAGGACGAGCAGCTTTCGCAGGATGACGCCGTTTTTCTCGGGAATGTCATTCGAGCGCGGCGGCGCGCGATGGAGCGCGTAGTCCAGCGCCATGTAGACAAGCGCGACGATCGTGCCGGCGGTCACGCCGCCGATGGCGCCTGCGGCGGCAACGGATTCGCCGCGTCCAAGGTCCATGAAGTGTCTGGCGAGCGCGAGACCGAGAAACAGCTTGCACAGCGCCTCCAGGATCTGCGAAACGGCGGTGGGCGTCATGCGCATGCTGCCCTGGGCGTAGCCGCGGAACGCGGACAGGCAGCCCACGCACACGACCGCGGGCGCGAGCACGCGGATGCCGGCGGCGGCGTTGGGGTTGTGCAGGAGGTTCGCACACCAGCCGCTGCCGAACCACATCACGAGGAACGAGCACGCGCCCAGAACCAAAAACGCGGAAAAGCTGACGCGGAAGATGCGCCGCGCCTGCCGCTCGCGCCCGAGCGTGTTCGCCTCGGACACCATTTTCGACAGCGCCACGGGAAGCCCGGCGGTGGAGATCATCAACAGCATCGAGTAGATGTTGTAGGCGTTGTTGAAATCCGCCGCGCCCGCCTCGCCGACGATGTTGAACAGCGGGATGGCGAAGATCGCGCCGATGACCTTGACCAGCGCGATGCCGACCGCGAGGATCGCCGCGCCGCCGAAGAAGGATTGTTTTTTGGACTGTGCCATAAAGCCTCTTTTCTTTGAAACCGTTTCTCTTTTGTCGTGTCAAAAGGAAGAAACGGCGTCAGGAACGTTTCTCAGAATAGAAATCCGAAAATTCCTTCAGGTTCGCCCGCCACTTCTCCGGGCGCTCGATGTACTCCTTGGGATACTTCGCGTTGAACGCGCGGCGGATCAGCGCGTCGCCGTTATCGCTGCGCCCGACCATCTTCGTCGAGCCGCCCGCGCCAAGCGAGAGGATGCCGTGCAGCTCCTCCATGATGTAGATGTTATACAGGCTCTGCGCGCCCGGAAGCGTCCAGCCGACGTTTTCAAAGCTGCCGGACATGTACTTCTGGCGGTAGAGATAGTAGGGCGCATATCCATGCTTACGCAGCGTGCCGTTCGCGTAGTCCAGCATTTTTGCGACGTCCTCCGCGCCGGGGATGCGCCCGTCGGGCGCGTTTTGCTCGAGCGTGAGGCGGCTGCCGCGCTTGAGCGAGAGCGTGTGCACCGTGATGTTGTCCGCGCCCATCGCCAGACACTCGTCGAGCGAGCGGGCGAAGCTCTCGGGCGTGTCCTCGGAAAGCCCCGCGATGAGGTCCATGTTGACGTGGGCAAAGCCCGCCTCTTTCACGAGCGCCATCGCGCGGCGGACGTCCTCCGACGTGTGGCGGCGGCCGATGGCGGCGAGCACACGGTCGTTCATCGACTGCGGGTTGACGCTCAATCGCGTGACGCTGTGCCGCTTCAAAACGTCGAGCTTGTCCCGCGCGATCGTGTCGGGCCTGCCCGCCTCGATCGTCAGCTCCGCGAGCGAGGCGAAGTCGAAACGCGCTTCCAGCGCGGTCAGCAGACGGTCCATCTGCGCCGCGCTCAGCGTGGTCGGCGTGCCGCCGCCCATGTAAAAGGACTTGATGCGAAGGCTCTGCTCCCGCACCATCTCCCCCGCCGCTTCGATCTCGTTTTCGAGCGCGTCCAGATACGGCTCGACCATCGCGAGGGTCTTTTCCACGCTCTGCGAAACAAAGCTGCAATAGGCGCAGCGCGTGGGGCAGAACGGGATGCCGACGTAGAGCGAAATGTCGTTGGGACGGAGCGCGGCGGCGGCCTTTTGCCCCGCCTCCGCCGCCTCGATGGCGAGCGCGCGGCGCGCGGGCGTGACGCAGTAGGTCTCGGCGAGCTCGCGCTCGGCAAGCGCGCGGCCGCCTTCGCGCAGCAGCGCGAGCGCGACCTTGGTGGGGCGCACGCCGGTCAGGCTCCCCCACGGCGGCTCGATGCCGAGCGCGTCCTTCGCCGCGCCGAAAAAGCTCAGCCCCAGCGCGTGGCGGCGCTGGCCCTCGCGCGTGTAGTCGTCGCCCGAGAGCGGATAGGAATAGCGCTTCTCCGCGCGCCTGCCGTCGAAGGAAAGCTCGGTGACGAACGTGACGCGCTGCGCGTCCTCCGTCATCGTGACGCGCGCGCAGCGCGTATCGCCGTCTTCGATCGCGCCGTAGACGGGCCGCTCGTCGGGAAAGAGGGCGAGCAGGCTCTGCTCGAGCGCGTATTTTTCGTTGTGTCCGATAAGCTCCAGCTTCATTTGAACATCTTGAGATACATATTGTACCGCCGCTCCTGCGCGAGCGTCGTCGTTTCCATGTGTCCGGGGTAGACGTCGTAATCGCCTTCGAGCGCGGCGATGCGCTTGAGGGCGCCCTGCATCTTCTCCGGCTCCGCGCCGGGCAGGTCGATGCGGCCCATCGAGCCGGCAAAGAGGGTGTCGCCGGTGAAAAGCGCCGTGCCGCACTTGAGGCAGACCGAGCCGCCCGTGTGTCCGGGCGTGTGCAGGACTTCGATCGTGAGGTTTCCGAGCGGCAGCGTGTCGCCGTCGTCGTAGAACTTGAGGTCCGCGCCGATGAGCTCCTCCATCGGATAATGGTAGATGCCGACTTCGCCCTTGTCCTTCGGGTGGATATAGACCGCCGCGTCCGGGAACAGCTCGTGCAGCTTCGGCGCCGCGAGCGTGTGGTCGCGGTGGCCGTGCGTGAGCAGGATGTAGCGCAGCGTCACGCCCTGCTCGGCGATCAGCTTTTGCAGCGCCTCCGCGCTGTCGGCGGGGTCGATGACCGCCGCCTCGTTCGTTTCCTCGTCGATGAGGAGATAGCAGTTGGTGGAAAGCTCGCCGAGGACCTTTTGGATGACTTTCATGGCGCGACCTCCTCGTTATTTCAAATCGTCGGTGTCCACGATGAGCGTGAACGGGCCGTTGTTGACGGATTCGACCTCCATGTGCGCGCCGAACTCGCCGGTTGCGACGCGGTAGCCCTTCTCGCGGCACAGCTCGATGAACTTCTCGTAGAGCGGGATCGCGAGCTCGGGGCGCGCGGCGCTGAGAAACTCCGGGCGCCTGCCCTTGCGGCAGTTGCCGTAGAGCGTGAACTGCGAGACCACCAGGATCTCGCCGCCCACGTCGTCGAGCGAGAGGTTGATCTTGTCGTTCTCGTCGTCGAAGATGCGCAATGAGCACAGCTTGTCCGCGAGCTTTCTGCACTGTGTTTCGGTGTCCTCATGCGTGACGCCGAGCAGGATCAAAAAGCCCTCGCCGATCTCGCCGACGACGTTTCCGTCCACGCGCACGCAGGCGCTTTTCACTTTTGACAATACAGCTCTCATAGAGGCTCCTTCCCCCTCTCGGGTGTCAGCCGGCGGGGCGCTCCACGCGCATCACGCCGCTGATCTGGTTGAGCTTGCGCATCAGCGAGGCAAGCTGCTCGCTGTCCGAGACCATGACGCTCAGACGCACGAGCGCGGTGCTGTCCGGCAGGATGTTCGCGTTGAGCGACTGGACGCGGATCTGCGTCGTGGACAGCGCGGTGGAGATGTCCAGCACCAGATTGATGCGATCCTTGGCGTAAACGTCGAGCGCGGTGGCGTAGGCCTCGCGCACGTCGTCGCCCCAGGAAACCTTGATCCAGCGCGCCTCCTCTTCGGGCTTGCGCCGCTCGGGCGCGGCGTTCGGGCAGTCGGCGCGATGCACCGAGACGCCGTAGCCGCGCGTGATGAAGCCGACGATCTCGTCGCCGGGGACGGGCGTGCAGCACTTGGAGAACTTGACGAGGCAGTTGGAAAGGCCCTCGACCACGATGCCCTGCTCGCTCTTGGAGCGCTGGGGGCGCACGGGAACGACGGGCTTCGCCTCCTCCTCGGGCTCGTCCTTGTCCGATTGCTGCTGGCGCTTGAGGCGCGTGAGCTCCTCGTTGATGCGCGTGACCGCCTTCTGCGCGGTGAAGCCGCCGTAGCCGATCGCGGCGTACATGTCCTCGATCGTGTTGTAGGGCAGCTTTTTCAAAAGCGCGGTTTCAAGCTCCGTGCCCTGCACCGCCGAGAGCGCGACGCCGACGTGGCGCAGCTCCGCTTCAAACGCGCTGCGGCCGTTGACGATGTTCTCCTCGCGTTTTTCCTTCTTGAACCACTGGCGGATCTTGCTGCGCGCCTCGCTCGACTGCGCGATGCGCAGCCAGTCGCGGCTGGGGCCGCGCGCGGTCTTGGAGGTCAGGATCTCGACGATCTCGCCGTTTTGCAGCTGATAGTCCAGCGGCACGATGCGCCCGTTGACCTTTGCGCCGACCATGCGGTTGCCGACCGCGCTGTGGACGCTGTAGGCAAAGTCGATCGGCGTCGCGCCGGCGGGCAGGTTCGTCACGTCGCCCGCGGGCGAGAAGACGAACACCTCGTCGGCGAACATATCGACCTTGAGCGTGTGGATAAACTCCTCGGCGTCGGTGTTCTCCTGATTTTCCAGGAGCTTTCGCACCCACTCGTAGGTGCCCTCGTCCGCCTCGCCGTTGACGCCGCTCTTATATTTCCAGTGCGCCGCGATGCCGTACTCGGCGACCTCGTGCATCTCCTGCGTGCGGATCTGCACCTCAAACGGGATGCCGCTCTTGCCGATGACGGTCGTGTGCAGGGACTGGTACATGTTTGGCTTGGGCGTTCCGATATAGTCCTTGAACCGGCCGAGCAGCGGGCGGTAGAGGTCGTGGATGATGCCGAGCACGTTGTAGCAGTCCGCGACCGTGTCGACGATGACGCGGAACGCGAAGAGGTCGAGCACCTCCGCCATCGTCTTTTGCTGGACGTACATCTTGCGGTAGATGGAGTACGGGTGCTTCATGCGCCCGTAGACGCGGCGGAACGGCACGTGCATGTCGCGCAGCCGGTCCTCGATCTGCTTGGTGACGCGGGCGAGGAAGGCGTCGTATTCCTCGCGCTTGCTCTCGAGCGAGGATTCGATCTCCTCGTACGCCACGGGGTCGAGGTACTTCAGCGACGTGTCCTCCAGCTCCCACTTGATGCGCTGCATACCGAGGCGGTGCGCGATGGGCGCGTAGATCTCCATGGTCTCCAGCGACTTCTGGCGCTGCTTTTCCTTGGACTGGTATTCCATCGTGCGCATGTTGTGCGTGCGGTCCGCGATCTTGATGAGGATGACGCGGATGTCCTTGGACATCGCCATGAGCATCTTGCGCAGGTTCTCCATCTGCTCTTCTTCCTTCGTGGTGTAGACCACGCGGGTGAGCTTTGAGACGCCCTCGACCAGATTCGCGATCGTGGGCGAGAACTCCTTGGAGATGTTTTCGTAGGTCGCGTCGGTGTCCTCGATGCAGTCGTGCAGGAGCGACGCGACGATGGATTCGGAGTCGAGATGCAGCTCGTCTGCGACGATCTGCGCGACCGCGATCGGGTGCGTGACGTACGGCGAGCCGTCCTTGCGCTTCTGCTCGCCGTGGTGCAGCACGGCATAGCGGTACGCCTTCTCAATCATTGCAAAATCCGCGCCGGGGTTGTAGCCGCGGATGGTTTCGACCAGATGGTCGTATTGCTCCTGGACCGTCATGCCGTTCACCTGCCTTTCTCCTGTAAGATATCGTGCAATCGCTGCAAATACGGGTCGTCGTCCAACTCGACCTTCCTGCCGTTGACCAGATGCAGCGAGATCATGTCTTCGTTTCGCTCCAGCGACAAAAGCCCGCGCTCGGCGAATATCTCCAGACACAGCGCCGCGCGCAGAAAGCTTTCCGCGCCGGGCAGCGCCGCGGCGATGCGGCGCAGCAGCGGAAGCTCCGGCTCGCACAGCGCGCCGTCCCCCGCCTCATGCTCCAGAATACGCCACACGCGCACAAACTGTTCGCGCGAGGGCAGCAGGCGCACGGCGTCGCGCGCGGAGAGCGCGCCGCCGGAGATAAGCGTTTCGCGCAGCGCCAGCAGCTCCGCTTCGCGCGCGCTCGGCGAGCGCGCCGCGCGCAGATCGAGCAGTTGCAGCTGTACGGCGCGGCTGCCGCGGAATTCGTTGACCTGCAAATAGAACGCCGCGTCGACGCGGCTGCCGGCGGCGACGCCGATGTCCTCGGGCGAGACGGAGAAGAAAATGCCCTCGAAGGAAGTATGCCCCTTTTGGAGCCGGACTTTCAAATGCCGGTTCTGGCCCACGCTCTGCACCGACTCGAGCATCGCGCCGCGCAGGCAGAACACCGGGCGGTCGTTGCCCGAGCCGTAGGGCTCCAGCTCGCCGAGGCGCTCGACCTCCTCAAGCGTGACGAGCGCGGGGCGTGTGAGCTCCGCGTCGATCGCGAGCGAGGACACCGGGCGCGCGCGCCCCGTGTGCTCGCGGACGTATTTGTTCATCTTCTTGCGGAACGCCGGGATGTTTGCCTCCTCGATCGTGAACCCGGCGGCAAGCTCGTGCCCGCCGAAGCCGAGCAGCAGATCGGAGCACGCTTCAAGCGCACCGAAGAGGTTGAACCCGCCGTAGCTGCGGCACGAGCCCTTGCCCACGCCGTCGGCGAGGTGGATCATAAAGCTCGGGCAGGAATATTTTTCGCTCAGCCGCGAGGCGACGATGCCCACCACGCCCTGGTGCCAGTCGTCGCTCGCGAGCACGAGGGCGTATTTTTCGTCCGGCGGGAGCGCCTCGAGCTGCTCGACCGCCTTGGCGTAGATCTCCTGCTCGACGCTCTGGCGCTCGCGGTTGAGGTCGCACAGCTCGCGGGCGAGCTTTTCCGCCTCTTGCTCGTCGTTCGTGAGCAGCAGCTCCGCGGCGAGCGCGGCGCGTCCCATGCGCCCCGCGGCGTTGATGCGCGGCGCGAGCACGAAGCCCACCTGGATCGACGTGATCTGCTTGCCCGCGAGCCCCGCCTCGCGCAGCAGCGCGTGAAGGCCCGTGAAGTCGCTGTGGTCGATGGTCTCAAGCCCCATGCTGACGATGGTGCGGTTCTCGCCCTCCATGCGCATCACGTCGGCGATCGTGCCGATCGCGGCGAGCGTGCAGTAGCGCGCGAAGAGCGCGTCCTCGCGGTCGTCGCCGCCGAGCGCCAGCACCAGCTTGAGCGCGACGCCCACGCCCGCGAGATACTTGAACGGATAGCCGCAGTCCGGGCGGTGCGGATTGACGACCGCGACGGCGGGCGGCAGCGTTTCCTTGCACTCGTGATGGTCGGTGATGACGACGTCCACGCCGAGGGAGTTGGCGAACTCGGTCTCCTCCACGCCGGTGATGCCGCAGTCGACGGTGATCAGCAGCTTCACGCCGCGCTCGGCGAGGGAGCGGATCGCCTCGCAGCTCAGGCCGTAGCCCTCGTCGAAGCGGCCGGGGATGTGCATGACGACGTCGCCCCCGCGCGAGCGGAGATAGTCGGTGAGCAGGCACGTGGCGGTGATGCCGTCGACGTCGTAGTCGCCGAACACGGCGATTTTTTCGCCGTTTGCGAGCGCCGTCTGGATGCGCTCGACCGCCTTGTCCATATCGCGCATCAAAAACGGCGAGTGCGTAAGCGTGCGGTCGCGCTCAAGCGCGACAGCGGCCTCCTCAGCGGTGGCGACGCCGCGCGAGACAAGCACGGAAGCGACCAGATAGGGGTACCCCGCGTCCATCAGGGAACCGACGGTTTTTTCGTCGAGCGAAGGAATGTTCCACTGTTCGTATTTCACGCGGCGCGCCTCCTTTCCATGCGGCAAACATACCGCAGCATATTATTTCAACTTATTATTATAACAAAACTTGGCGCAAAGGGCAAGAGAAAAGCAAAAAATCGGTTGCGGTTGATTTCCGGCGGCGTTTTTGCTATAATCACCACACATAGGAAGACACCCGTGAGCGAAGAATCGAGGGCGGCTATGACAAGCGACAACAACTTCTCGCAAAAGCGGACCATCCTTGTTGTGGAGGACAACGAGATGAACCGCGGCATCCTCTGCGACCTGCTGGCGGACGACTATACCGTGCTGGAGGCGGAAAACGGCCTCGCGGGGCTGGAGCAGCTCGATGCGCACGGCGCGGACATCGCGCTCATTATGCTCGACGTCTATATGCCCGAGTGCGACGGCTTTTCGTTCCTCGAGCGCAAGCGCAGGGACCCGCGCTTCGACACCGTCCCGGTCATCATGATGACCGCGAGCAACACCGTCGACGACGAGATCCGCTGTCTGGAGCTCGGCGCGAGCGACTTCATCACCAAGCCCTATAACGTCGAGGTGATGAAAAACCGCATGAAGAGCCTCATTCGCCTGCGCGAGTCGTCGGCGATGCTTGGAAGGCTCGAAACGGACACGCTCACGGGGCTCTACAGCAAGGAGTTTTTCTATCACGAGCTGGAGGAGCTGCTCCGCGCCCGCCCGGACGCGAAGTTCGACCTTGTGTGCAGCGATGTGGAAAGCTTCCGCGTGATGAACGACCGCTACGGCACCGAGCAGTGCGACCGATTCCTGCGCGCGCTGAGCGAGGACTATACCAAGCGCCTGCCGGGGTACCTCTTCGGCGGACGCATCGGCGCGGACGTGTTCGCGTTTCTGACCGAGCATCAGCAGGGCGATTGGGGCTCGGCGCTGGAGCCGGGGGAGTTCGACGAGCTCTACGGCAGGTTCGTCGTGAAGATCGGGCTCTACTCCGACATCGACCACACGCTTTCCGCCGCGGCGATCTGCGACCGCGCGACGCTTGCGATCTCCAAGATCAAGCAGAAATTCGGCGACAACATTGCCCGCTACGACGACGATATGCGCAGCGAGCAGCTGCGCAACCACCAGATCGAGCAGACAATGGAGGCGGCGCTTGCCGAGCGCCAGTTCGTCGTCTACTACCAGCCCAAGCACGACCTGCACACCGGCCTGGTCGGCGGCGCGGAGGCGCTTGTGCGCTGGATCAGCCCCGAAATGGGCTTCGTCAACCCCGGGCAGTTCGTGCCGCTGTTTGAGCGCAACGGCTTTATCACCAATCTCGATTTCTTCATCTGGGACGAGGTCTGCCGCGAGCTGCGCCGCTGCATCAATCTGCATCTGCCCGTGGTGCCGGTGTCGGTCAACGTTTCGCGGCGCGATTTCGAGTTCCCGGACCTCGCATCGCGCATCGCGGAGATTGCGGACAAGTACCGCCTCGACCACGCGCTGCTGCACATCGAGCTGACCGAGTCGATGTACTCCGATAACCCCGACCAGATCGCCGACACGCTCGAGGAGCTGCACGCCAACGGCTTTTACATCGAGCTCGACGACTTCGGCGCGGGCTATTCGAGCCTGACAAGTCTCAATACGCTCACGCTTGACGTGATGAAGATCGACATGAGCCTCATCCGCCAGGCGGCGGCGACGAACGATTACAGCATCTTGCGCTTTGCGACGCTGCTTGCGGACGGCATGCGCCTCAAGACCGTCGCGGAGGGCGTGGAGACCGCGGAGCAGGTGGCGGCGCTGAAGGTGCTCGGCTGCGATTACATTCAGGGCTATTATTTCTCCAAGCCGTTGCCGGTGGACGAGTATGAGGAATATTTGAAAGCGCATTGTGGGGAGGCGGGAGCATGACCGTACAGGAGCTTTACGGGAAGATCGGCGGGAATTACGAGAGCGCGAAGCGCGTGATGCAGCTCGACAAGCTGATCGTGAAATTCATCGTCAAATATCTGGACGACGCGTCCTGCGCGCAGCTTTGCGCGGCGTGGGACAAGCGCGACGGCGCAGGCGTGTTCGAGGGCGCGCACGCGATGAAGGGCGTGTGCGCGAACCTGGGGCTTGACGCGCTGGGCAAAGACGCGAGCGAGCTTGCCGAGGAGTTTCGCCCCGGCAACGAGCGCATTTTGAGCGACGACGAAGTCACGGCGAAGGTCGCGGCGCTGCGCGGGAAGAACGAGCAGGCGCTCCAAGCCATCCGCGCGTTCGCCGCGGAACAATGACGGCGTGCCGGAATGTGTTTTCGCCATAAAAATACCCCCTTTGCACCGATACCGTGCAAAGGGGGCGTTTTGTATGTGCTATGACACCTTACAGATACTTCTTGATGCCGTCGGTCGCGTGGGCGGGGTCTTCGGACATCGAAACCGTGAAGCGCACGCCGTGGTCGGCGCTGAACTTCTCAGCCCAGTCGAGGAACTTCTCCGCCTCGTGGTCGCATTTGCCGTCGACGATCGAGAGCAGGTTGTCGATGAAAATGTGCGAAATATCGTAATTGCCGGCGTAGAGGCCGCTGATAAAGCCGCGCATCGCCTCGTACGACGCGATCGGATACTCGCCGGCAACGATCAGACGGACGTGATAGTGGATGTCAAAGGTCATGGTCTTTTCCGCCTCGATGCAGACCACGTTGCCCGCCTCCTGCGAAGCGGCGTCGTTGATCAGCTCGATCAGCTTCTTGGTCTTGCCCGTGCCCTTTTCACCCATGATGACTCTAACCATTGGGGATCACTCCTTTCAAAGCTCGTACCATGAGCATATCATACGCGCGGGGTTTTTGCAATGCGCAAAATGTGAAATCTTTTTCACTTCGCCAGCTTCGCGCGCAATTCGTCGCCCATCGCCTCGTAGCCGGGCTTGCCGAGCAGCGCGAACATGTTCTTCTTGTACGCCTCCACGCCCGGCTGGTCGAACGGGTTCACGCCCAGCGCGTAGCCGGACAGGCCGCAGGCGTACTCGAAGAAGTAAATCAGCTCGCCGAGCGTGCGTGCGCTGCGCTTGCCCGCGCGCACGATCATGTTCGGCACCCCGCCCTCGACGTGCGCGAGGAGCGTGCCGTCCATCGCCTGCGTGTTGATCTCGTGGAGCGTCCTGCCGGCGAGGAAGTTGAGCCCGTCGCCGTCGGCTTCGTCGCGCGGGACGATCATCTGGTTGTCGTCGGGGTCGAAGCGCACGACGGTCTCCATGAGGGAGCGCTCGCCCTGCTGGATGTACTGGCCCATCGAGTGCAGGTCGGCGGTGAAATCGACGCTCGCGGGGAAGATGCCCTTGCCGTCCTTGCCCTCGCTCTCGCCGTAGAGCTGCTTCCACCACTCCGCCATGAAGCGGAACGACGGCTCGAAGCAGGCAAGCAGCTCGACCTTCTTGCCGGCGCGGTACAGCTCGCCGCGCGTCGCGGCGTACTGCCACGCGGGGTTGGTGAAATCGTTGGTGCGGCAGAGCTTCATCATGTCCGCCGCGCCCGCCATCAGCTCCGAAACGTCGACGCCCGCGACCGCGATCGGCAGCAGGCCCACGGCGGTCAGCACGCTGTAGCGCCCGCCGACGTCGTCGGGCACGACGAAGGTCTCATAGCCCTCGGCGTCCGCGAGGCCCTTGAGCGCGCCGCGCGCGCGGTCGGTCGTGGCGTAGATGCGCTTCGCCGCGCCGTCCTTGCCGTACTTCTTTTCCAGCAGCGCCTTGAAAAAGCGGAACGCGACCGCCGGCTCGGTGGTCGTGCCGGACTTGGAGATGACGTTGACGGAGAAATCAACGTTCTCCACCAGCTCGTACACCTCGCGCAGCGCCGCGGAGGAAAGCCCGTTGCCGATGAAGTAGATGTTGGGGGTATTCTTCGCCTTGAGGTTGTAGTTCGGGGAGCACAGGCACTCGACCACGCCGCGCGCGCCGAGGTACGACCCGCCGATGCCGATGACGACGAGCGCCTTGGAGTCGCCCTGGATCTTCTTCGCAGCCTTTTCGATGCGCGCGAACTCGTCGCGGTCGTAGTTTTCGGGCAGCTTGACCCAGCCGAGGAAATCGCTGCCCTTGCCGCCGCCGTTTTGCAGCCAGTCCGCCGCCTGTTCCAGAAGCGGGCGCTGGGCGTCCTCGCAGGACTTGGACAGGAACGAGACCGCCTTGGAAGTATCAACAGTCAACATGGAAAATGCCTCCCATATCAAAATTTGTGCACCGTCACTTTACCACAAAGCGCGGAAAAGGACAAGGTTGCATCGGAAAAATGTTTGTGATAGAATTTTCGTGTTGTCAAAGGAGTGATCCACATGAGTGAACATACGCACGAACACACGCATCCCCACACCCACAGCCACGAGCATACCCAGGCGGTCGCGAACCGCCTCGCCCGCGCGATCGGGCATCTGGAGTCGGTGCGGGGCATGGTCCTCGACGGGCGCGACTGCTCCGAGGTGCTCATCCAGCTCGCCGCGGTGCGCTCCGCGCTCGCGTCCACGAGCCGCATCATCTTAAAAGACCACATGGAGCACTGCATCGTCGACGCGATCGAGGAACACGACCAGACCGCGATCGAGGAGCTGGAGCGCGCGATCGACCAGCTGCTCAAATAACGCCGTTTTCCGTCAGATACCGCGTGCACTTGAGATCGTGCGCCTCGACCGGCACGCGCTCCGCGAGGAGCGCTTCACGGCAGATGCACACGCTCGGGCATCTGAGGCGCGGCAGCAGACGGTCATAGTACCCGCCGCCCTGCCCGAGTCGGTTCCCCGCGCGGTCGAAGGTCGTGCAGGGGACGACCGCGAGCTCCGCCGCCTCCGGTGGCAGGACCTCACACGAGCGCTTCGGCTCCCAAATGCCCATCGCCCCCGGCTCGAGGTCGGCGTCCAGGTCGCGCACGACGCAAAGCGACAGCTGCCGCTCCGGCTCGCAGCGGGGCAGGAGCAGCGTTTTGCCGCGGCGCAGCGTTTCGGCGAGGAACGCGCGGGTGTCGATCTCGCGCGCCGTGCCGCAGAAGGCGAGCACGGTCCCCGCCGAAGAAAATGCGGGCAAGTCCGCGAGCGCGCGGCAGATCGCCGCGGCGCTGCGCGCCTTGTAATCGGGATCGAGGGCGCGCTCCCGCGCGCGGACGTCGGCGCGCAGCGCCTTTTTTTGTTCGGAAATATCCATTTTCGCAGCCTCTTTTACGATTTTTGATGGAAGGATGTGCCGTCATGGCTGAGCTTTTGAAGGGCGCGAGCGTCGCAAAGGCGATCACGGAGCGCCTGCGCGAGGAATCGGACGCGCTGAAAGCGCGCGGCGTGACGCCGGTGCTCGCGATGGTGCGCATCGGCGAGCGCGAGGCGGACCTTGCCTACGAGCGCGCGGCGCTCAAGCGCTGTGAACAGTGCGGCGTCGCGGTGCGGCGCGCGGTGCTGCCGGCAGGCGTTTCGCAGGAAAACCTGCTGCGCGCGGTCGCGGACCTCAATGCCGATCCTTACGTCCACGGCATCCTGCTCTTTCGCCCGCTGCCGGAGCCGCTTGACGACGCCGCGGTCTGCGCGGCGGTCTCGCCCGAAAAAGACGCCGACGGCGTCACGAACGCGTCGATGGCGGCGATCTACGCCGGCACGCGCGACGGCTTCGCGCCGTGCACCGCGGAGGCGTGCATCGCGCTTTTGAAGCATTACTCCGTCCCGCTCGACGGCGCGCGCGCGGTCGTGATCGGGCGCAGCTTCGTCATCGGCAAGCCCGTGTCGATGCTGCTGCTGCGCGAAAACGCGACGGTGAGCATCGCGCACACGCACACGCGCGATTTGCCGGCGCTGTGCCGCGAGGCAGACGTCCTCGTCGTCGCGGCCGGATGCAAGGGCCTCGTCGGCGCGGAGCACGTCCGGCCCGGACAGGCGGTCGTCGACGTCGGCATCCACACGAATCCGGACGGCTCGCTCTGCGGCGACGTGCGCTTCGACGAGGTCGAACCCATCGTAAAGGCGATCACGCCCGTGCCGGGCGGCGTCGGCTCGCTGACGACCGCGATGCTCTGTCAGCACGTGATAAAAGCGGCTTCTCGCTGAGAAGCCGCTTTTTCTTATTCCGTATACACCGCCGCGACGCCGAGGAGCCGGCACAGCTCGACCTTGAGCGCGATATCCTCCGCCGATTCGTACCACACGTAGACCTTGTCGTTCGCGGAGACCGTGTGGACGAGGTACGAGCTCGCGTAGCGCGCGGAGCGCGACGTCGTCGCGCCGTCGCTTTCGAGATAGTCGGCAAGCTCCTTTTCGGTCAGCGTCAGCGCGGGGAGCGCCTTGCCGTTCTTGACCTCGACGGCGCAGGGCGCGGTACGCAGCACGACCGCGCCGCCCTTGCCAGCCTTGATGGCGGCGTCGTAAACGTTTTCCAGCGGCGCGCGGGGACACATCGGGATGCGCCCGCTGAGGTCGTCGATCGCCTCGGCGCGCACGCCTGACGAGCCCGTGCCGGTCTTGACGGCGGCGTGCATCCTGTCGTAGACGCGCAGCAGCACCGCCGCCGCCTGCTCGCGCCTGGACGACGCCTTGGGCTGGAAGTTCGTCTCGCTCACGCCGCTCATAAAGCCCATGTGGTACGCCAGCGCGATGTAGCCGGGATTGGTCGTCACGTCGGCGAAGTGGCAGTCGTCCTGCACGACGCCGGCGAGCTGCGCGAACCCGAGCGCGCGGACGGTCATCGCCGCCATTTCCTCGCGGGCGATCGCCTCGCCGGGGCGGCAGTTCTGGCCGAGCTTCAAAATCGCGCCGTTGGCGTAAGCGGTTTCGATGGCGCTGTAGTACCACGCGTTTTTGTCCTGGTTGTCGGCAAAGCTGCCCTTGTCGGGCGAGAGCATCGTCCAGCCCATCAGGCGGCAGAGCATGGTCGCGTACTGCGCGCGCGTGACCTCCTGCCCGAAGCCGAATTTCCCGCCGCCGACGCCGCCGATGAGCCCCAGCTCGGTCGCGCGGCAGATACTCTCATACGCCCAGTGGTTTTCGGGC
>SVKM01000006.1:18533-30230 GCA_015068465.1 Oscillospiraceae bacterium
CGCGGCGCGGGCGGGGACGACGGGCAGCAGGAGCAGGGTCAAAAGCAAGGCGGCGAGCCGCCGAAAGATGTTCATGGCGAACCTCCCAATGGTTTTTTTGCGACAATAGTATAGCACAAAAGCGGCGGCGCGTCAAATGCGGGAAATACACGGTGACGAAGGGGATGCAAAAACAGAGGCTCCCGAAAGGGAGCCTCTGAACTTATTTGGATAAGTTTTTAGGGATGCGGGAGATTAGGCGAGCACAACGGTGAGCGTCGTGTCGTCCTTGGCAACCGTGAAGGTGTACACGAACGTACCCTGGACCTTGTCGCCGTTCTTCAGCGTCAGCGTGGCGCCAGAGAACTCGCTCGAAGTCGAGGTGTTGGTCAGCGTCGCCTTGGAGCCGTCAACAACCACCGTGCCAGCACCATCCGTGGAACCGGTAACGGTGCAATTAGCGGTTGCGGTGTAAGCAGTCGTGGCAGTCACGGTCGCAGTGACCTCGCTGCCGACCGCAACCACGTCGTTCGCCTCGATGCTCCACGCAACGTCACCAACGGTGCCGTCGACGGTCGCGTCAGTGAGCGTCGCGATCTTGACATAACCAACCTTAACGGTGGTGTCCGCGGTGAGCTTGCCGGTGTTGCCGGTGATCACAGTCGCGGTCGTGTCGCTGCCGACGAACATATGAGTGCCCTCGGTAACGCCGATGACGGCTTGGTTAAGCGTGGTGCCGTCCGCATACGCCTTGACAACAGGGTTCTTGGACACGCCGACGGTGTCGTCCACGACGGTCAGAGCCCAGCACTCGAAGGTGGCGATATTGAGGATGCCGTTCTTCGCAGTGCCGTCCACCGCGTCGATCGCGGCGAGGGTCGCGGTCGCAGCCATGTACTTGCCGGCGCCGACGTCAACGCCGGAGCCCTTCGCGCCGCTCTTGAGGATGCTGCTCAGCGTGGCGGTCTTGAGCGCGTAGCCGTTGGTATCGACGCTGGTCGCCATCTCAAGCTTAGTGGCGTCATAGTTCGCCAGCGTGGCAGCCGGGATCTGGACGTAGCCGCTGGTGATCTTCAAGCCGTCCTTGAGCGGGGTGGCGGTGGCGGTGGCGTTGTCCACAAATGTGACCTCGACGCCATCCACAACCTTGATGAAGCCGGTCGCGGCTGCGACGGTCTCGCCGTTGTTCGCCAGATCCTGAACCGTCTTGGTCGCGTCAGCGACCGTGGAGGTGCCGTCGAGCGTAACGGTGACGGTCTTGTCAGAGCCGACAACGATGCCGGTGGCCTTGTTGAGCGTCAGAGTTGCGGGGATACCGTCCTTCTTCGCGGTGAAGACGAAGGCGCCGCCGTTGTCCTTAACCTCAATGTCGGTGTAACCCAGCGCGGCGAGCTTCGCCATGGCGAGGTTCGCGGCCTCGGTGTTGGTGAGCGCCTTCTTGCTGGTGACGGTGATGGTGCCCGTGGTGGCATCGACCGTGACCGTGGTCTCCGCGGTGACCGCCGGCGCGGCAGCATACTGGGTCATAAAGATGACCGTGTTGGCAAAGCCGGTCGCGCCCTCAATGACGGAAGCGATGGAGACGATGTTGCGCTGCTTGCTGCCGTCCTGCGCCTTCGCCATGGTCAGCGCGGTCGCAGCGTCGCTGTACTCCTCAAACGCGGCAGTGGTCGGGTTGTAGACGAAGAACTTCGCCTTCTCGCCGATCAGGACGTAAGCGACGTTGTCGCCGACGGTCTTGATAACGAGGGTGTTCGCCTGCAGATCAACGTCCGCGTCGGAGGCAACCGTGTTGTAGGTGTAACCGGTCTTCTTGTTCGCGTCGGTGTTGATCGTGGTGTTCGGGGTCACGGCAAGGCCGGTGCCGGGAACATCCTTAACAGCAACGACAATGTTCTTGTCGTCATAGGCGACCACGTGCAGCTTCTTCGCGGCAAGCTTATCCGCGAGGTTGGTGGTGCCGGACTTCTGGGTGTCGACGTCGATCGTGGTGATCGTGCCGTCCTTGATCACCTTGTAGGTGTCGAGGTAACGGCCGTCATAGGCACGCTGGGTCGGGCCGGAAATGACGTAGACGAAGTTGCGGCCAACGCCGGCGTCCTCACCGATCACGACAGCCGCGAGCACGAAGCCCTTGTTGCTGTACAGGAAGTAGGTGTTGGCGTTCACAACGCCGAGAGACGGTCTATCAGCGGTGGTGTTGAAGTTGGTCAGCGCGGCAACGTTCTCGGGATCGATCGCGGTGTTCTTGATGCCGGTGCTGACGCTCTTGACCTCGTTGATCGCGCCCGTGCCGCCCATGTAGTTGTTGGTCTTGTCAACGCCGACCGTGATGTACACGGACTTGTCGTTGCCATAGGCATAGCTCGCGGTCGCCTCGGTCTCGGTCTTGAGCGTGGTGTGCGCGGAGTCAATGTCAATGTAGGCGGCATTGTTCGCCATCGCCTGCGCGGACTGATAGACGGCATAGGTCTTGCCCGCAGCCGTCGCCGCCGTCATGGTCGGGACGACGTCGTTGAGGATGATGCTGCCGTTGTCTTCCTTGCTGTAGGTGAACCAGGCGTTGACGACAGCGCTGCCGGTCTTAGGACCAACGACAAGACCATCAAGGGCAGCCTTGGCAGTTCCGTTTTTGTTCGCGCTGACAACCGTGTTCTGCATGGTGCCGTCCAGCCAGATCAGGTTCGCGGTGTAGGTGGTGTAAGCGATGTAGGAGCTCTTCACCTCGGCGCCAACGACGAAGACGAAGTTGGTGTCCTGCTTGAAGTAGTCGATGCCGATGATGTTGCCATAGGCGTCATAGTAGACGTCATAGGTGGTGTTCTTGAGCTTCTCAAGGCTGTAGTCCTTGAGGATTTCCTGCTTGTAGCGCGCCCACTTGGCGATGCCGGTGAACTCGGAATCCTCAGCGAGCTTGACATAGGTCATGTGATCCGCAGCCGCACCCTTGCTGGTGGACTTGTAAGCAGCGAGCGCAACGTCGCTCTTCGCCTCAGCCAGCTCGACGGTCTGGATCTCATAATCGGTGGTGCGCGGGCTGGTCATGGTGACGAGGACATAGTCGCCGACGGTGAGGTCAGCAATGTCGTTTTCGTCAGACAGCTCGGCAGTGCGGGAAACCTGAGCGTCCCAAGCGTTCTCATAGACGCCGAGGGAAATGCTCTTGGTGTTGGCGTTGTAGTTGGTCAGCGCCTGAGCGAGATAGGTGTTGATGACGACCAGACGGGCGTACTCAGCCTCATCGTCGACATACAGCTCGATCAGCGTGCCTTCGCCGGAGCAGTCGAGCCAGGTGCCGTCCTTAGCGATCCGGTCGATGTCGGCAGTGCTCTTGCTGGTGGTCCAGCCGTTGCCATTCCAATAGGAATATTCGGTGAGAACGCCGTCGACATAAATGTCGCGGTTGTAGTTGAGGTTTCTGATGGTGTAGGCGAGAGCGCCGATCGCATCATAGACCTTGACGCCCTTGATCTCCTCGGTCCAGGTGGTGACGAGCAGGTCCTTGTTCGCCCACTTGCCGATCTCATAGCGGCCATAGGTCCAAACGTTCGCGGGACGGCCGAAGTCGTCCTCGTCGGTGGTCAGGACCAGACCGGGATAATACTGCTCGGCGAACTCGACGACGAAAGCGCCGTTGCCGTTCTGCTGAGCGTTGACGCGAGTGGAGAAGATGGTCTGCTTATTTCTCTCCTCGTTGGTGACGGGCTTGGCGTTGCTGCTGCCGACGAGGACGCTGCCATCCTGGGTGTAGAGCTTCTGGTCGTACTCGACGATCGGGCTCTTGAGAGCGTTGAACAGCATCTGAGCAGCCTGCTCACGATTGATGGTGTCGGTGGGCTTGAGGTCAGACAGACCGGCAAGCAGACCGATGCGCTGCGCGCGGGTCATGACGTGGGTCGCCCAGTCAGCGTTGTCCACATAACCCTCGGCCTTGGAATCATAACCAAGGGAGGTGAGCATCAGCTTCGCAAAAGCGACGACCTTCAGCTCGCCGTTGGGGTCGAACTTGCCGTTGCCCACGCCGTCGAGAATCTTGTTGACGGCGCAGTACTCGACCATACCGGAAGCCCAGTGGTCAGCCGGCATATCGGAGAACTTGCTGCCGGTGCCGACGAGGTCGGCGGCAACCTTGTTGGTGGCGTTGAGGTACGCAACGATCTTCGCGCCCTCAGCACGGGTGAGCTTGTCCTGAGGACGGAAATTGCCCTCATTGTCGCCGACCATGACATCGATAGCCTTGACAACGTCAACGGCCTCGGTGAATTCGTCGGAGATCTTGTCGGCATCCTTGAGCTCGGTGTCGACAGCGGCGTTGGTGCCAACGGTCGCAAGACCGAGGGTCATGACGAGCGCCAGGACCAACGCGAGTAACTTTTTCATAAGCAGTTACTCTCCTTTCTAAAATTTGCTCAAAAACCATCGGAGTTATGTGGGTTCCGGCTCTCTTACCGGGGCTAGCCGTTCCCGTAACAAAGCCGGGAATTCCAATACCCCCTCTGGTCTTCGGCAAGCATAAGATAACCGATTCGCACAAAAATTGCAAGAGCTTTTTGTGAATTGTAACAGAGCCGTAACATTACAGCAATTTGACTGTAACATTCCGCGGAAAGCATATTATATAATGTATGCGTTTTGGGCGGTCGAAATGGCGCAAACCCGCTTATCAAGTGCGTTTCATGGCAAAGAATTCCTTATGAAAAAGTTACTCGCGTTGGTCCTGGCGCTCGTCATGACCCTCGGTCTTGCGACCGTTGGCACCAACGCCGCCAACTGGAGCGACCTCAAGGACACCGATAAGGTGGCCGCGGATCGCGAAGAGGCCTTCCAGGTCCTCAATGCCATTCAGGTCATCGAGGGCGACAACGAGGGCAACCTCAACCCCGACAAGCAGCTGACCCGTGCTGAGGCCGCTGCGATCATTGCCCGCCTGAACCTGGGCAAGACCACTGCTGAGAGCCTGACCGGCGTCGGCAGCAAGTTCACCGATGTCCCCGCCAACTTCTGGGATGGCAAGGGCGCCGGCTACATCGAGTACTGCGCCTCCACCGGCATCATCGCCGGCCGTGGCGACGGCACCTTCGATCCGAACGGCGACCTGACCGTCGCGGCGTTCGCGAAGATGCTCCTCGTCTCCCTCGGCTACAACGCCGAGACCGAGAAGTTCCTCGGCCCCGACTGGCAGATCAACGTCATGTCCCTCGCCAACCGCGCGGGCCTGTTCGCCGGTGCGAGCAACCCCGTTGCGACCGACAAGGTCACCCGTGCTGACGCGGCTCAGTTCGCGTTCAACACCCTCAAGACCCCGCTGGTCACCTACGGTTGGAGCGGCAGCAACATGGTCCCCGCCGGTTTTGCCGTCGGCCAGACCTCTGCCATCTATGACACCACCAACGCCCGTGACACCCAGACCATCAGCCGCGCTCTCGCGAACGATGGTACTGCTCGCGGCACCTACCTCGTCGAGTTCGCCGAGCGTCACTTCCCGGCTCTCGTCCGTGACTCCCACGACGTCGACGAGTGGGGCAACCCCTGCACCACCTGGACCTACAACCGCAACAAGATCGACAGCTACAAGAACACCACCATGCGCGTGATGTCCGAGACCGAGGCTGTCACCAGCGAGGACGTCTACAAGGCGATCGGCGCTGAGCTGCTCGTCCGTATGGCGAACAACGTCGCCGGTGAAGACTTCATCTTCAACGTCTACATCGACGGTGTGAACCAGAACGCGGCGACCACCGCGCAGATTCGCAACGAGATCCTCCGCAACAACGACACCGAGCTCTCCGTTGATGATCTTGGTCCCGCCACTTCCGGCGCCGGCACCCTCTTCGAGGTCTTTGTCGACGACCAGAGCTATTGGGATGACGGTTATTCCAACAAGATCACCGCGATCACCCTCGTCACGACCCACACCTGGCTCGCCGAGGTCACCGCGGACATGAACAACAACGGTCTGCGTCTGAACGTCTACATGCGTGACGTCGCCGACAACGGCGGCACCGCCATGAAGGCCTCCGACAAGGTCGTTCCCGAGGATATGACCGCCTTCAAGGAAGGCGAGAAGGTCCTCGTCCAGATGACCGACCCCGACAACGCCTCCAACAAGCGCACTGTCCGTCACGTGCTGCCCGCCGAGCTCGCTTCTGACACCTATGTCAGCGGCTACACCGCCAACCGCGCCGGCACCAAGATGGTCAGCATCCGCGTCGACGAGAAGGACAACACTCTCGCCGAGAAGGCGCACACCAACAGCGATATCCTCCGCAACTACAACCTGCAGCAGCTGCGCAACTTCACCTATGACGTTTGGAAGGATCAGTACGGCAACGTCATCGGCATCGAGTACAACAAGACCGGCACGAGCTATGTCTTCGTCACCGGCTTCGAGTTCACCAGCAGCTATCTGACCGCGACCACCTGCAAGGCCAACGTCATCTGGATGGACGGCAAGATGGAGACCATCTCCCTCGGCCTGACCGACAACGGCACTGCCCGCACCTACCTGCAGGCTGTCGCCGCCGCGTCCGACCCCGCCAACCAGAAGGGCTGCGCGACCGTCAACACCTGGTTCTCCTACAGCAAGGCCGATAACGGCGCGGTCGTCCTCGACAACGCCTGCGGCTATCTGGTCGGCGGCACCAACAAGACCAACGCTGTCAATCAGGCTTCCCTGAACCTCGTTGCCGCCGGCAACAACATCGAGATCAGCGCGGCTGACCCGACCCTGCAGTACAAGAATGGCGGCTATGCCTTCGGCAACGACAAGACCGTCTACATCACGGTCGAGGCGAAGAGCCAGCAGGATTGCGCCATCGCCGGCGGTGCGATCGCGAAGGTCAACGGCGTCGTCACCGGCGTCAAGAACGCGCGCATCGACACCACCAACATCCAGGCTCTGGACACTACCGCCAGCAACTACAGCGGCTTCGCTGCCAACTTCCAGGGCACCGGCAAGACCGCCACGAACGGCCTGCAGAACCTCGCGCAGAACTACGCGAACACCTACTTCCTGTACAACGGTGATACCGGTTATGTTCTCGCGGCGGTCGTCGTCTCCGAGAGCAAGGGCGGCGATGTGGTGTACATCATCAGCCAGGCGCGTCGTGACTACATCGCGGGCGTGGGCTATGTCGACACCTACAACGCCATCGTGAACGGTGAGGTCACCAAGATCACGGTTGACTGCACCTCCACCGGCACCAACGACACCAAGCTCAACCCGAACACCCTGTACATCATGCGCAAGGGCGAGGAGCACTATGTCTGGTACGGCAACACTGCTGTTCACACGCTCGACACCAACAGCAACGGCAAGGCCGGCTATGCTGTGGCGCTCAGCCTGAACACCACCACCAAGACGGTCACCCTCAAGGAGAACACCCTCTGGATCACCAACAACAACCAGAACGAGGGTTACATCCTGACCAACGGCAAGACCGTCTACTTCGTGAACCAGAACGGCGGCACGTCCTGGACCAAGTTCACCAGCGCCGGCGCGGCTCTCGCTGCCGGTAACGTGGATGGCAAGACCTACATCCAGAACGTCTACGCTGACTGCGAAGGCAGCACCGGCGTTGCCACCACGGTCGTCTTCCAGGTCGCCGCGATCGGCACCGGCACCGGCGTCGTCGCCGCGGGTACCGCCGCGACTGCCAAGGGCACCGCGAACGCGGGCACCTACAAGGCTTCCGCCGCGAACATCTATGACGTCCGCGTCGGCAAGAACGGCTCCATGACCGCACGCATCGACTACACCGCGCCGCTCTACGTCGCGAAGAACGCGAACGTGACCTTCGACGTTGAGGTCTATGACTCCAACGGCAAGTGGATCCAGACCCTGACGCCCGGTACCGGCATGCCCGCCGGCACCTATGCGCTGACCGACGGCAAGACCGACAAGATCGCCCTGACCGGTTCCGCGAACCTCTATGAGGACGCCAACCTGACCTTCAAGGTCGTCAACGAGACCGCCAATGCCGTCAATGTTCGCTTCATTGACGCGGACGGCAACCTCCTGACCTCCGCTCTGACGACTAAAGCCGATGCGACCACCGACATCATCACCAGCCACACCACCATCGCTGCTGCCGGTATCGCTGACGGTTCCCTGAAGGCTGACGCGAGCACCGGCAAGTACAGCGCGGGCGCTGCGATCGCTTCCGTCACCGGCCTCAAGGCTGCCGGCGCGGGCGCGACCGTCAGCAAGACCGGTCCGGTCGCCACCGTGGCTCCCGGCGCCGCTGCCACCGCTGTGGTTGCGAACACCTCTGACGCGAGCAACCTCGTCCCGACCGGCGATGACTACGTCACCGTCACGCTCGGCGCGGCTCTGACCGACAAGACCACGTACTCCATCATTGTCGACAACACCACCGGCAAGGACCTCCGCACCACCGGCGTCGCTCTGAGCGAGTTCGGCGTTGGCACGGACTATGACGCTGCCGCGAAACTGACGGTCGCCGTCACGGCCGCTGCCGCGAACAAGGCGAAGAACCACACCTATGACGTGACCGACATGACCATCACGATCACCGAAGCCGCCGGCGGTGCTCTAGCCTTCACCAAGGCTTACGGCTACATCGTCAGCGTCAAGGGCTTCGGCACGACCACGGTCATCGCCAAGGATGAGACCGCGACCGCGCTCGCAGGTGGCACCTTCACCATCACCGGCGACAAGGTCATCACGGTCGACGACATCACCGTGACCCCGATCGCGAAGCTCGACGTCGTCGCTGCTGAGACGAAGTGGGATGCGCACAGCGTCACGATCGTGTTCAACGAGGATGTCGTGACCGAGTCCGGCACTCCGCTCGTTGCGAGCAACGCTGCACTGCTCGCGAAGTACACCTGGAATGCCGGCGGGAAGGGCAACACCGCTGTCAAGTATGAGGTCGAGGTCGTCAACAGCAAGACCATCAAGCTCACCTTCACGGGCGACGCTCTGGTGGCTGGCAACACGATCACCCTGACCAGCGCCGCGACTGCCGACATCAAGGGCGCGGACACTGACGGTACGAACGAGAACTACCTCGTCAACAAGACCATCACCCTCGCCGCTGACGGCAAGGTGACTGTCTCCGCCTAATCCGTAAGGCAAATCGCAAAACCCCAACCATCGCGCGAAAGGGCCCTCCCCGACCGGGGAGGGCCCTTTTTGTCACGCTCTGCCGTAGAGGGAGAAGCTGCCCGCGCGCCGGCATCGCGTTCCACTTCTCCAATGTGGGCTTGTCAGAATAAGTGTCCATAAAAATACCCCCTTTGCACCGATACCGTGCAAAGGGGGTATTTTGCATGTTTTACGGCAACAAATCAGAATTCCGCGTTGCCGACCGTGCGCGGGTGCAGCTCCACGTCGCGGATGTTGCTCACGCCCGTGAGGTACATCACCATGCGCTCGAAGCCCAGGCCGAAGCCCGCGTGGCGGCACGTGCCCCAGCGGCGCAGGTCGCAGTACCACCAGTAGTCGTCCGGGTTCATGCCGAGCTCCTTGATCCGGGCTTCCAGCACGTCCAGCCGCTCCTCGCGCTGCGAGCCGCCGATGATCTCGCCGATGCCCGGCACCAGGCAGTCCGCCGCCGCGACGGTCTTGCCGTCGTCGTTGAGGCGCATGTAGAACGCCTTGATCTCGCGCGGGTAGTCCGTGACGAAGACCGGCTTTTTGAAGATCTCCTCGGTGAGGAAGCGCTCGTGCTCGGTCTGGAGGTCGGTGCCCCAGTCGACCTTGTAGTCGAAGCGGTCGTTGTGCTGCTTCAAAATCTCCACCGCGCCGGTGTAGGTGATGCGCCCGAAGTCGCTCGACGCGACGTGCTCAAGGCGTTCCATGAGCCCCTTGTCGACGAAGTCGTTGAAAAACGCGAGGTCGTCCGGGCAGCGCTCCATCACGCGGCGGATGATGTGCTTGACCATCGCCTCCATGACGGCGAGGTCGCCGTTTAAGTCGCAGAACGCCATCTCCGGCTCGATCATCCAGAACTCGGCGGCGTGGCGCGCGGTGTTGGAGTTCTCCGCGCGGAACGTGGGGCCGAAGGTGTAGACGTCACCGAACGCCATGGCGAAGTTCTCGGCGTTGAGCTGCCCGGAAACGGTCAGGCTCGTCTTCTTGCCGAAGAAATCCTTGGTGTAGTCGATCTTGCCGTCCTCGGTGCGCGGCGGGTTCTCGAGGTCGAGCGTCGTGACCTGGAACATCTCGCCCGCGCCCTCGGCGTCGGAGCCGGTGATGAGCGGGGTGTTGATGTAAACGAAGCCGCGCTCCTGGAAGAACTCGTGCACGGCGTACGCCGCGGCAGAGCGCACGCGGAACACCGCCGAGAACAAATTGGTGCGCGGGCGCAGGTGCTGGATCGTGCGCAGATACTCGCGCGAGAGCCCCTTCTTCTGCACGGGGAAGGTCGGGTCGGACGCACCCTCGACGGCGACGGAAGAAGCTTTCAGCTCCAGCGGCTGCTTCGCCTCGGGCGTAAGCGCGACCGTGCCGCGCACGATCAGCGCCGCGCCGACGTTCTGCGCGGCGATATCCTTGTAGTTGTCCAGCGTCTTGCTGTCGAGCACGACCTGGAGGCTTTTGAAGCACGAGCCGTCGTTGAGCGTGACGAAGGCAATCTCCTTCATGTCGCGCACGCTCTTGACCCAGCCCATGACGGTGATCTCTTTTCCGTCCAGCGATGCGGCGTCGGCAAAGACCGCCGCGATCCTCATACGTTCCATAGTGTTTTCCACCTTCATACAAAAAGTGGTGTTATTATATGCCGATTTGTCGTTTTTTTCAAGCCCCGCGCGTTGACTTTTGGCGCGCGAGGGAATAAAATGAACCAATCAACCGACAAAGGAGACTTTTTTATGAGTTTGAACAAATATCTGGACGTCGCGCCCGAGGTCGCCGAGGCAATCAAGGCGGGCAAGCCCGTCGTCGCGCTCGAATCCACCATCATCTCCCACGGCATGCCCTATCCGCAGAACGTCGAGACCGCGCTCAACGTCGAGAAGATCATCCGCGAGGCGGGCGCCGTGCCCGCGACCATCGCCATCATCGGCGGCAGGCTCAAGGCGGGCCTCTCCCCCGAGCAGATCGACTATCTCGGCAAGACCGGCAGCGGCGTCGCCAAGGCGTCCCGCCGCGACCTGCCCGTGCTGGTCGCGAAGAAGATGGACGGCGCCACCACCGTCACCACGACCATGATGATCGCCGCGATGGCGGGCATCCGCATCTTCGCCACCGGCGGCATCGGCGGCGTGCACCGCGGCGCGGAGACCACCATGGACATCTCCGCCGACCTCGAGGAGCTCGCCGAGACGCCGGTCATGGTCATCTGCGCCGGCGCGAAGTCGATCCTCGACCTCGGCCTCACGCTCGAATACCTCGAGACCAAGGGCGTGACCGTCATCGGCTACGGCACGAAGGAGCTGCCCGCGTTCTACACGAGAAAGAGCGGCTTCGGCGTCGACTATGAGCTCGACACGCCCGAGGAGCTGGCGGAGGCGTTCCACGTCAAGCGCGAGCTGGGCATGCGCGGCGGTATGCTCGTCACGAACCCCATCCCCGAGCAGTACAGCATGGACAAGGCAGTCATCGACAAGGCGATCGACACCGCGCTCGCCGAGGCGAAGGCACAGAACGTCCACGGCAAGGCGGTCACGCCGTTCCTGCTCGCCAAGGTCAAGGAGCTCACCGGCGGCGACAGCCTCGATTCCAATATCCAGCTCGTCTATAACAACGCC
>SVKM01000007.1 GCA_015068465.1 Oscillospiraceae bacterium
GTTGCCGAACTCGCGCGTGCGCAGCAGGTCGACGCCGGCGACCTCTTCGTGCGCAAGGGCGCAGGCGCGGATCGCGGCCTCCGTTTCCTCGTCGCAGCTGTGGTCGACCATCTTGTTGACGGCGTCGATGAAGATATCCGCCGCCGCCTTGCCGATGAAGATGCAGATCACGACGCTCGCGAGCGGGTCGAGCACGGGAAAGCCGAGCCGCGCGCCGCCGATGCCGATGAGCGCGCCGACGGAGGAAAGCGCGTCGGAACGGTGGTGCCAGGCGTCCGCCATCAGCGCGCCGGAGTCGATCTCCTTCGCGTAGTGGCGCGTGTACCAGAACATCGCCTCCTTGACCGCGATGGACAGCGCCGCCGCCGCGAGCGCGAGCGCGCCGGGGACGGGAAGGGCGGCGTCGCCCGCGTGCGTGATCTTCTCCACGCCCTCCATGCCGATGAAAATGCCCGTAATGAGCAGGATCACGGCGAGCACGATCGCCGCGACGCACTCCATGCGCTCGTGCCCGTAGGGGTGCTCGCGGTCGGACTCCTTGGCGGAGAGCTTGACGCCGATCATCACGATGACCGTGCTGAACACGTCGGACGCCGAGTGCACCGCGTCCGAGATCATGGCGCCGGAGCGCGCGAAAATGCCGGCGGCGAGCTTCAAAAGGGAAAGCGCGATGTTGGCGGCGATGCTCACGAATGAGACCTTGAGCGCGACTTGCGTTTGATTTTCCATACCGATCGTCTCCACAATAAAAAAATAACATCCCGGGCAGTGCGACCACTGTCCCGTAGATGCTATGAATCTACTGTCACAAACGTGACCCGGCTCCCAGGGGGCCTGTTCAGTTGTCGCTATCATAAGCGAAACGGCACAAAAAAGCAAGCGTTTTTGCACGGAATTTTGGACCGGCTGGAAGGCTTGATTTTCCTTGATATAATGATATACTTAAAGGTTGAACAATGCAATTATCACCCGCAAGGAGATGGCTGTGTGAGCAAGCAGACAGGAAAAGAGCAGACGAGCTTTATGATGAAGCTCGCCACGTTCATTGTGGATAAGCGCAACCTTGTTTTCCTGCTGATGGGGATCTCGCTGATCTTTTCCGTGATCGCCAGCGGCTGGGTCGAGGTCGAAAACGACCTGACCGCGTATCTGCCCGAAACCTCGGAGACGCGCAAGGGCCTCGACGTGATGAAGGAGCAGTTCACGACCTTCGGCTCGGCGAAGCTGATGGTGGCGAACGTCACCTACGCGCGCGCGCAGGAGATCGCGGACGAGATCGCGGCGACGGACGGCGTGCAGGGCGTCACGTTCGACGGCAGCACCGACCACTACAACAACGTCTCCGCGCTCTATGACATCACGTTTGACTATCCCGAGGAGGACGGGCGGTGCCTTGATTCCCTCAACGCGATCCTGGAACGCTACGCGGCGTACGATACATACCTGAGCACCTCGCTCGGCAACCAGCTCGCGGAGATCATCCAGTCGGAGGTCAATGTGATCATGGTCATCGTCGCGATCATCGTCGTCGCGGTGCTGACACTGACCTCCCAGACCTACGCCGAGATCCCCGTGCTGGGGCTGACGTTCGTCAGCGCCATGGTGCTCAACATGGGCACGAACTTCCTGCTCGGCAAGATCTCCTTCGTTTCCAACTCTGTTACGAGCATCCTCCAGCTCGCACTGTCTCTCGACTACGCGGTCATCCTCTCCAACCGCTTCAAGGAGGAGCGGCAGACGCATGATATCCGCGAGGCGGCGATCATCGCGCTGAGCAAGGGCATCCCGGAGATCGGCGCGAGCAGCCTCACAACCATCGGCGGCCTGGTCGCGATGCTCTTCATGCAGTTCCGCCTCGGCCCCGACCTCGGCATCTGCCTCATCAAGGCAATCTTCTACGCGCTCTTTTCCGTGTTCGTGTTCATGCCGGGGCTTCTCGTGCTCTTCGGGCCGCTGATGGACAAGACCAAGCACAAGAATTTCATCCCCAAGATCCCCTTTGTCGGCAAGTTCGACTACGCCACGCGCTTTATCGTCCCCTTCATCTTTGCCGGGCTTGTGGTCGCGGGCTACTTCTGCTCGAGCAAATGCCCCTACGTCTACGGCTACGACACCATTGTCACGCCCAAGCTCAACGAGCAGCAGGTCGCGGCGAACATGATCAAGGAGAACTTCACGTCCTCCAATCTCGTCGCGCTCGTCGTGCCCGCGGGCGACTATGAAAAGGAACGCGCGATCCTCAACAAGCTCGACGCCATGGAGCAGGTCAACTCGACGATGGGGCTTGCCAACATCGAGGCGCTCGACGGCTATACGCTCACCGACAAGCTTACGCCGCGCCAGTTCGCGGAGCTCGCGGACATCGACTACGAGCTCGCGCAGCTCGTCTACACCGCGTACGCGACCGAGCACGAGGAGTACGGCAAGCTGGTCAGCGGCGTTGCGAATTACGGCGTGCCGCTGATCGACATTTTCCTCTACGTCTGCGACTACGTCGACCAGGGCTTTGTGACGCTCAGCGACGAGACGCGCGCGAAGCTCGACGACGCGGCGCAGCAGATGCGAAACGGCAAGCTCCAGCTCCAGGGCGAGGACTACAGCCGTATGCTGATCTATCTGAACCTCCCTGAGAGCGGCGACGAAACCTACGCGTTTACCGACCTTATCGCGCAGACCGCGCAGGAGCAGTACCCCGACGGGCGCATCTACGTCGTCGGCAACTCCACCAACGCCTATGAGTTCAAAAAATCGTTTGCGCACGACAACGTCGTCGTCAGCGTCATGTCGATCCTCATCGTTCTGGTGGTGCTGCTCTTCACGTTCAAATCCGCGGGTATGCCGGTTCTGCTGATCCTGGTCATCCAGGGCAGTATCTGGATCAACTTCTCGATCCCGGTGTTCACACACGTCGATCTGTTCTTCATAGCCTATCTGATCGTTTCGTCCATCCAGATGGGCGCGAACATCGACTACGCCATCGTCATCGCGAGCCGGTACATGGAGCTCCAGCACCAGATGGAACCGCGCGACGCGATCATCGAAACGATGAACTTTGCTTTCCCGACGATCCTTACCTCCGGTTCGATCCTCGCCTCCGCGGGCTTTATTCTCGGAAGGATCAGCTCGGAGGGCACGATCGTCGGCATCGGCCAGAGCCTCGGCCGCGGCACGATCATTTCGATCTTCCTCGTCATGTTCTGCCTGCCGCAGATTTTGCTGCTCGGTGCGCGCGTGATCGAGAAGACCTCGTTCTCCGTGCCCGCGGCGCTGCGGCACCACGAATCGCGCGGGCGCATCGCGATCGACGGCATGGTGCGCGGCGAGATCTCCGGCACGGTGACCGGCATCATGCACGCCACCGTCGAGGGCGAGGCAAAACTGGAGCTGCTTTCCGGCAATGTGGAGGAGGCGGACGGCGATGAAAACTAAACGCTTTTTCCGCGCGCTGAGCCTGACGCTTTTGTGCGCGCTGCTCTTCCAGCTCTGCGCGCCCGCGATCGCCGCCGGGGATCCCGACACGGTGTATCTGACCAACGCGGAGTCGCTGCGCGCCTTTGCCGAGCAGTGCGCCTACGACGCGTGGTCGGAGGGAAAGACGGTCGTTTTGCAGCGCGATATTGCGCTCGGCGGCGGGGACTTCCTGCCGATCGCGAGCTTCGGCGGCACCTTTGAGGGAAACGGACACACGATCTCGGGCCTGAGCGTCACGGCGAGCGTTTCGCCGGCGGGGCTCTTCGGAACGGTCGCCGAGACCGGCGTCGTGCGCGACCTGACGGTCGAAGGCAGCGTCGCCCCGGGCGGCAGCGCCGATATCGTCGGCGGCGTCGCGGGCGTCAACCGCGGCACGATCGTCGGCTGTTCGTTTGTCGGCTCGATCGACGGCGAAAAGCGCACCGGCGGCATCGCCGGCGAGAACGCGGCGAGCGGCGCCATCCGCCGCTGCGACGTCAGCGGCGGCGTGTTCGGCAAGAATATGACCGGCGGCGTCGTGGGCGCGAACCACGGCGCGGTCTCGATGTGCGTCAACCGCGCCTATGTCAACACCAATACGATCGACCCGTCCGTTACGTTCGACAAGCTTGATCTGAGCATGGCAAACGGGCTCGACAGCCTCAAGAGCCCGGATACCTACAATGTCACCGTCGACAGCGGCGGCGTCGCGGGCTTTTCCGACGGCGCGCTGCTCGGCTGCCACAATTACGGCAGCGTCGGCTATCAGCACATCGGCTACAACGTCGGCGGCGTCGCCGGCCGCAGCAGCGGGCATGTCTCCTCCTGCGAGAACGACGGGCGCGTCTACGGGCGCCGGGAGGTCGGCGGCGTCGTCGGCATGGCGGAGCCGTATGTCAAGCGCAACGTGCAGGAGAGCGCGATCGAGCGCGTGCGGCATGAGCTCAACGCGCTCGGCGGACTGATCGACAAGGCGGTGAACGACGCCGAGAGCGGCTCGCAGACTGTTTCGGCGCGCCTGAGCGCCATCAACGAGAGCGTCGACGAGGCGCAAAGCAGCGCCAAAACGCTGACCGACAGCCTGAGCGACTACTGGGACGGCACGGTTGCGGAGATCGACCGCGGCAGCGAGATCGTCGGCGTTGTGATCCCGCAGCTGCGCGACATTTCCGGCAGCCTGACCGGGGTTTCGGATACGATGACCGACGCGCTCGGCTATCTGGAGAAGGCGATCCGCGAGGCGCAGCTCCCCGGCGGCATCAACGGCGCGGCGCTGACGGAGCTTTCCGCCATGGCGGGCGATCTGCGCACGTCGATGCAGATCCTCGACGCGGGCACGAAGCAGATCGAAAACGGGCTGACTACACTTGAGAACACGATCTCGCCCAAGGAGGGCATGAGCGAGGAGGAATGGCGCGACCTCGTCTACGGACCTGCCGGCACCGACGGCAAGCGCTCCGGCGGCGAGTTGGACAAGGTGCGCAGCGGGCTGCACCAGTCCGCTTCCGCGCTGGGCAGCGTGGCGGCCGTCCTCGGCGAGCTGACCGAACAGGTGAGCGACGGCACCATTCGGGATATCGCGGGGCTGAACGAGTTTTTTGACGAGCACCCCATCGACGACGACCTGAAAAACGCGGGCGAGGGCATCCAAAACGCGGACGCGGCGCTCAAGAATATCGAGGACAACACCGAGGTCCAGCCGCAGAACGCATCGGACGGGCTTGCCGGCGTGCGCGCGGGCTTGCACACGATGGCGGACGGGCGCACGGGCGACCGCGGCGGCGCGTTCGATTACATTTCCGACGCGCTCGGGCATCTGCAGACCGCGTCGGCTGACGCCGCGCGCGACGCGGACGCGCTGCAGGGCGATATTGACGCCGCGCAGCAGCCCAAAAGCGACCTTGCCGCGGCGCTCGAACGCTTCCGCGACGCGTCGAACGCCATGACGGGCGCGCTGGACAAGACGACCTCGATGCTCGACTATCTCAGCCGCCAGGACGCGCTGAATTTTGAAACGCTCGGCGAGGAGACCGACGCTCAGGCGGGCGCGCTTTACGACGCGATGCACGACATCTCCAACAACATTGAGCTGCTCAATCAGGAGGCAAAGGCGTCCACCGACGTCGTGCTGGAGGACGTGCGGGCGATCAACCGGCAGTTTACGGTGATGATGAACACGCTGCTCGACGTGGTTGAGGAGGCGGAGGGCGTTTCCGTGTCCTCCGTGGTCGAGGACACCTCCGACCGGGACGTCGACGAGGTCATGCAGGGCAAGGTGCTGCTGTGCGCCAACGCGGGCGAGGTCAGCGGCGACATCGACGTCGGCGGCGTCGCCGGCGCGATGATGGTCTACAACGAGCTGGACCCCGAAAACGACGACGACACGCTCTCCTCGGCGTTCCACAGGAGCTACGAGCTCAAGTGCATTTTGCAGGACTGCGTCAACAGCGGTACCGTCACGGGCAAGCGTGACAACGTCGGCGCGGTCTGCGGCAGCGGGACGCTCGGCGTCATCAGCGGCTGCGAGGCGTACGGCTCCGCGCGCAGCGAGGGCGGCGACTGCGTCGGCGGCGTCGCGGGCTACGGCGACAACACCGTGCGCAAGTGCTGGTCGCGCTGCACGCTCGCGGGCGCGAAAAACATCGGCGGCGTCGTCGGCTCCGGCAAGGCGGAGCGCTCGAACCTGCGCGTCGAGGACTGCCGCTCGCTTGTGGAGATCACGGAGTGCGCGCAGTACGCGGGCGCGATTATCGGCACCGACACGGGCGCGCTTTCCGGCAACCTGTTCGTCAGCGGCACGCTTGCGGGCGTCGACCGTGTGAGCGTGCGCGGCAAGGCGGAGCCGGTGGCGTATGAGCAGCTGCTCGCGGAGGGCGGCCTGCCGGAGGCGTTTCGCAGTTTCGCGCTCCGCTTCGTAGCGGGCGGCGAAACGATCCGCACGGTGGACTTCCGCTACGGCGACAGCTTCGACGCCTCGGTATTTCCCGAGATCCCGGCGGTCGAGGGGCAGTTCGCGTACTGGGATCGCACGGACTTGAACGACCTGCGCTACGACACGACGGTCACCGCCGTCTATGAGCCCTGCGTCACGGCGCTCGCCAGCGACATCACGCGCAGCGCCTCGCGCCCGACGTTCTTTGCCGAGGGCGATTTCGACGACGCGGCGGCGATCGACGCCTCGCCCGCCATCTACGATTTCAGCGACGGGGAGACCGGCTTCTGGAGCCGTCTGCGCTCCTATCGCAAGACGCTTTTGGAACAGTGGCAGCTTACGATCCCGGACGACGGCGCGCAAACGCATACCATTCGCTATCTGCCGCCGGAGGGGATCTCCGACCACATCGAGCTCTACGCGCTCGAGGACGGCGCGTGGAAGAAGCTCGACACGGGGAAGATGGGCAGCTATCTGACCTTTGAGACCGGCACGGACGCGGTCGAGCTGACCGTGATCTCCACGGCGACGCCGTGGTGGGTCTGGACGCTTGTGGGCGCGTTTCTGGCGGCAGCCGCCGCGCTTCTGGCGGCGCTGCTGATCCGCAAAAAGCCGAAGCGCGAGCTGACCGACGAGGAAAAGGCGAAAGAGGCAAAGCGCAGAAAGCGCCGCAAGACCGTCCGCATCGTGCTCCTTGCATCCGCGCTCGCGCTGGGCGTCGCCGCGGGCGCCGTTGTGATGCTGGCGCCGGGGCTGACGGACAGCATGGGGCTTTACATGCTGCTGCGCAACTACGCCGAGCGCACGGATGTGGACATGGACCTCAGCGTGACCGCGCGCGTGAACGAGAAGAATTTCGACGCGGACGTCGGCTTCTTTACGACGATGTGCGGCGAAAAACGGGTCTCCTGCGTGATGTGGGAGGATATCCCGCTGTACTACTGCGACGGCGTGATGCTGCTCGAGAACGGCAAGGCATACCGCGCCGAGGGCGTTTTGGCGGATTACTCCAAGCTGATGTCCCACGTCGCGGGCCTGTTCCGCGCGGTGGAGGTCACGTCGAGCGAGGAAAACGGCAACAAGGTCTATCACGCCGTCGCGCGCGGCGAGGCGGCAAAGCAGCTGCTTTCGGTGCTGCTGAGCGAAAACGCCCCCGATGTTCCGGAGACCGAGACGGTCAGCATGGATCTCAGCCTCACCGACGGCGAGCCGAGGACGCTGCGCATTGCATGGGACGGCGCGGCGGGCGACGCGCGGGCGGAGCTGCGCCGCGCGTCGACAGAGCGCGACCACACGCTGCCGCAGGAGGTGCGCGCGGCGATTGAGTCCGGCGAGTACACGGAGGCGGAGGACATCGGGCCGGAGCTGCAGCGCTTCATCCTCACATGGACGGAGCTTGCCACGCGCGACCCGCTCAGCGCGGACGTGTCGCTCACGGCGAACTGTGGGCCGCTGCTGCTTGACGAAACGCTCTCCTGGCAGCGCACGAACTGGAACGGGACGCGGCTTTCCTGCGTTTCCCGGCGCGGCGCGCGGGTCTATTACACCGACGACGCCGCCTGCACGGGCAGCGGGATCGCGGTGGATCGGGGCGGCGCGGCGTTCACGGATACGGGGAAGCTGCTGCGCCTTGCCTACGAGGCGTTCCTGCTCGGCGAGACGGAGTGCGTGGAGACCACGAACGGCTGGCGCTATTCCATCACGCTGAACGAGTCGGAGATGCTCGACTTTGCCGCGGCGATCGCGCCGGAAACGAAGACGCTCGGGCTGTCGCTCGGCGAGGGAACGGTCCGGCTCGATATCCGCGACGGCGCGGCGTCGTCGATCGCGGTGCAGTGCAAGGGCAGCCTGCGCGTCGTGCGCACGGACGTGCCCGCCTCGGTCGGCGCGAGCGTGGAATTCGAAACGGATAAGGAATTCCTCGCGCCGACGCAAAAGGCGCTCGGCATCCTCGGACTGGAAGCGAAGAACTGATCAGAGCAAAAAATAACAGCCGCTTTCATAGCGGCTGTTATTTTTATACCCGTATGGGAAGCGCTTACAGCTTCGGACCGGCGGGGACGAGCGCCTTGCCGGCGGCGTTGTAGGTGTACTTCTCGAAGTTCTTGATGAAGCGGCCGGCGAGGTCCTTTGCCTTCTTGTCCCACTCGGAGGGATCGGCGTAGGTGTCGCGCGGATCGAGAATGCCGCTGTCCACGCCGGGCAGCGCGGTCGGAACGGTCAGGTTGAAGATGGGGATGGTCTTGGTCGGTGCCTTGAGCACGTCGCCATTGAGGATCGCGTCGATGATGCCGCGGGTATCCTTGATGGAGATGCGCTTGCCGGTGCCGTTCCAGCCGGTGTTGACGAGGTACGCCTTCGCGCCGGACTTCTCCATGCGCTTGACGAGCTCTTCGCCGTACTTGGTGGGATGCAGCTCCAGGAACGCCTGGCCGAAGCAGGCGGAGAAGGTGGGCTGCGGCTCGGTGATGCCGCGCTCGGTGCCGGCGAGCTTCGCGGTGAAGCCGGAGAGGAAGTAATACTTGCACTGCTCGGGCGTCAGAATGCTGACCGGAGGCAGCACGCCAAAGGCGTCCGCGGAGAGGAAGATGACGTTTTCGGCGTCGGGGCCGGCGGACTTGCCGTTGACGTTCTTGGCGATCTTCGCGATGTGCTCGATGGGATAGCTGACGCGGGTGTTCTCGGTGACGGACTTGTCGGCAAAGTCGATCTTGCCGTTTTCGTCGAGCGTGACGTTCTCCAGCAGCGCGTTGCGCTTGATGGCGTTGTAGATGTCGGGCTCGGAATCCTTGTCGAGGTTGATGACCTTGGCGTAGCAGCCGCCCTCGAAGTTAAAGACGCCGTTGTCGTCCCAGCCGTGCTCGTCGTCACCGATCAGCAGACGCTTCGGGTCGGTGGAAAGCGTGGTCTTGCCGGTGCCGGAGAGGCCGAAGAAGATCGCGGTGTGCTTGCCATCCATATCGGTATTGGCGGAGCAGTGCATCGACGCGATGCCCTTGAGCGGCAGGTAGTAGTTCATCATGGAGAACATACCCTTCTTCATCTCGCCGCCGTACCAGGTGTTGATGATGACCGCCTCGCGGTCGCCGACGTTGAACATCGCCGCCGTCTCGGAGTTGAGGCCGAGCTCCTTGTAGTTCGTGACCTTCGCCTTGGAGGCGTTGAAGACCACGAAGTCGGGCTCAAAGTTCTCCAGCTCCTCCTCGGTGGGCTGGATGAACATGTTCTTGATAAAGTGCGCCTGCCAGGCGACCTCCATGATGAAGCGCACCGCGATGCGGGTGTCCTTGTTCGCGCCACAGAACGCGTCGGCGACGAACAGGCGCTTGCCGGAGAGTTCCTTGACGGCGATCTCCTTGCAGGCCTTCCAGGTCTCGACGCTCGCGGGGTGGTTGTCGTTTTTGTACTCGGGGGTGGTCCACCACACGGTGTCCTTGGAGCGGTCGTCCATGACGATGAACTTGTCGTTGGGGGAGCGGCCGGTGTAGATGCCGGTCATGACGTTGACGGCGCCCAGCTCGCTGACCTTGCCGACGTCGAAGCCCGTGAGCTCCGGCTTCGTCTCTTCCTCGAAGAGGAAGTCGAAGGACGGGTTGTGGATGACTTCAGTCGCGCCGGTGATGCCGTACTTGGTAAGATCCAGCTTTGCCATAATATGTACCTTCCTTTTCTCAATATGGTTTGCCCATATGTTTTGACATGATCATATTTTACCACACCTTCCCGTAATATCAAGGCTTTCTTTCGGAAAAATGACGCGCAAGAGCCAGACTCTTGCAAAATGGACAGAATTCTTGCTATAATGAAGTGCAAATTCATGCAAGACTTTTGGATGGAGAAGGATATGCAGACACTTAAGGAACAGGCGCTCGCCATGCAGGACGAGCTCGTTGCGCTGCGGCGCGATTTTCACATGCACCCGGAGCTGGGCCTGCGGGAATTCCGCACCGCCTCGCGCATTGAAGAAGAACTGGACAAGCTCGGCGTCGCGCACCGCCGCATCGGCGAGACCGGCGTGTGGGCGACGATACGCGGCGCGGGCGCGGGCGGCGGCGCGGTGGCGCTGCGCGCCGACATTGACGCGCTGCCGATCTGCGAAAAGGGCGGCGCGCCGTACCGCTCGCAAAACGAGGGCGTGATGCACGCCTGTGGGCACGACGCGCATATCGCCTGCCTGCTCGGCGCGGCGAAGCTGCTCGCGGGCAATCGTGAGCGCTTCGGCGGCGAGGCGCGGCTCGCGTTCCAGCCGGCGGAGGAGTTCGGCAACACGCCGCCGGCGTTCTTTGCCGAGGGCTATTTGGACGGCGTCAGGCGCGTGTTCGGGCTCCACTGCGCGCCCGACCTGCTCTCCGACACGGTGGGGCTCAAGCCGGGGCCGAACAACGCGGGCGTCGACCGCTTCACGATCACCGTACACGGGGCCTCGACCCATGTGGCGACGCCGCACCTCGGCGTGGACGCGCTCTACATCGGCACGCAGATCGTCGTGGCGCTGCAGGCGATAGCGACGCGGCGCGTCGATCCGGTGGAGCCTGTGATCCTCGGCGTCGGCACGTTCCACGCGGGCACGACCTACAACGCGCTCGCCGAGACCGCGGTGCTCGAGGGCACGACGCGCACCGTCACGCGCGAAACGCGCGAGAAACTGCGAGCGCAGATCACGGCGCTCGCAACCGAGACCGCAAAGCTCTACGGCGGTACGGCGGAGCTTTTTTGGGACGGGATCGCCTCGCCGCTCGTCAACGATGAAAAAGCCGCGGCGGAGGCGGCGGAGCTGACGCAGGCAAACTGGCCGGAAAAGCGCGTCGTGACCGACCGCGCGATCTCGCTCACGGGCGACGATTTTGCCGAGTACATCCTGGACGTGCCGGGCGTGTACGCCTATCTCGGCACGGGAGACCCGGAGCGCCCGCAGACGCTGCACAACATCCACAGCGACGATTTCGACGTCGACGAGCGCGCGCTGCCGCTGGGCGCGTGGCTGCACGCGGCGAACGCGATCCGCTGGCTGAACGAGGCGTAAACAAAATGAAAGAGGGGCTGCGAGCGCAGCCCCTCTTTTGACATATTTACGATCATTCGACGGTGTTGACGATGCTGACGAACAGCGGCAGGCCGTCCGCGCCGGTGATGAGGAAGCCGAACGGGCGGTTCAAGTCCATCTCGACGACGGGCAGCGGCTCCGGCATCGCGGAGGTCGCGCCCACCATCATCGAGGTGAACGCCGCCGCCTCGCAGCCCTCCTCGTCGACTTTTACACGCGCGGCGTGCTTGACTGCGGAGAGGAGCGCGTCGACGTCGGTGAGCGGGGAGAAATCGGCGCTGTCGGTAAAGACGTCGGTCACGCCGAGCGAGCGCAGCGCCGGGATCAGGTCGAGGTCGGAATCCACGTCGAACTTCGGCACGCTCCAGTGGATCTCGCCGTAGCCCTCCTGGGCGAGCAGATCAAAGGCGGGCGCTTCGTAGCAGCCCTCCGTCGTCGTGACAGCCGTCATCGGCAGGCCCTGCACCTTCGGCCAAAGCTCGTCCGCGCTCACGCCCTCGTCGGGGAGCAAAAACCACATCGCCGTGCCGTCCGTGAACGGGAGCGACGCGACCGTGAAGTTCTCGCCGCGGTAGTATGTGCCGTTTTTGGAGGTATGCATAAAGTCGATCTTCTGTTCCGCGCCGCTCGCGGAAGTAAACGTGTCCTCGCTCGTCGCGCCCTCGCTGAACTGATCCGCCCAGGTGCCCTTGAAGTAGAGCGTGGAAATGAGCAGCATCAGCGTGTCGGCGTCGGTTTGGATGCCGTTCGCGGCGTTTTCCAGCAGGTGGTTGGTGTTCTCGTTGATCCAGGCGTGGATGGCTTCGTCGGTCGCCCCTTCGCCCATTTTCGCGCGGAAGGCGGAGGCAAAGTAGTCGTTCGTCAGCCTGTCGACCGTTTCCTGTTTGAAGCTGACCTGCTCGTTCAGCCAAAGCGAGTTGGCAAGCAGCGTTTTGCCGTCCGCGCCGTCGCGATACAGGCTGCGCCAGAGGCTGTTCGCCGCCTTGCGCGCCTGCTCGACGTCAGAGAGCCCCAGCAGCTCCAGAAGCTGCGCGCGGCTCTCGCCGTCCGCGGTCTCGGCGAGCATGCACAGCGCGAGGTAGAGGTTCGCGGGCGAGTAGACGACGTTCTTTTCGGTTTCGTTTTCCATCAGCTGCCGCGCCGTGCGAAGCGTATAGCTTGCGAACGCGCCCGTCAGCGCGGGGTCGACGCCCTCGCCGCGCAGCGCGTCTACCGCCTCATAATAGGCGTCCCGCTTCGCGCTGAACTCGTTCCAGAGCTTGTCGTACGCCTCGTTGTACTTCGACTCGCCGAGCGCGTCGAAGTCCAATGCGGCGGTCTGTTCCCAAAACGCGTTTTCGTCCGGCTCCTCGGGCAAATCCGGCACCGCTGCAAGCCCCAGCGCGAGGGCTTCAAAGCTCTCCGCCGCAATCGGCGCGGGGGACGGCTCGGGCTTTGCGCCGCCGTTTTCCGTATGGTACTCCGTTTTGCCCTGCGCGCAGCCGCCGAGGGCAAAGCACAGGCAGAGCAGGAGCGCGATCATTCGTTTCATCCTTGTTTCCTCCTTGACGTTGGTAACCGATTTGACGGAGGCGCTTTCAAAAAAGTTCCCGCGCTCGCCGCCAAGCTTGACTTTTCCTACTTATGTTATTATAATACATCGGAAATCACAACTGTCAAAGGAGATATGAGATGGCACAGGACAAGAAAGTGGAACAGATCACCAGCATGGAGGACGATTTCGCGCAATGGTACACCGACATCTGCCGCAAGGCGGAGCTGGTCGAGTACGCAAGCGTCAAGGGCTTTACGATCCTCCGCCCCTACGGCTATGCGATCTGGGAGAATATCCAGCGTCTGATGGACGCCGAGTTCAAAAAGACCGGGCACACGAATGTCGCGATGCCCGTGCTGATTCCCGAGAGCCTTTTGAAGAAGGAGGGCGAGCTTGTCAACGGCTTCGCGCCCGAGGTCGCGTGGGTCACGATGGGCGGCAGCGAGGAGCTGGAGGAGCGCCTGGCGTTCCGCCCGACCTCCGAAACGATGTTCTGCGACCACTGGCACAGCGTTCTGCAGAGCTATCGCCAGCTGCCGATGCTCTACAACCAGTGGTGCTCCGTCATCCGCTGGGAGAAGACCACCCGCCCGTTCCTGCGCTCGCGCGAGTTCTGGTGGCAGGAGGGCCACACCATCCACGAAACCGCCGAGGAGGCGAAGGCGGAGACCGAGCAGCAGCTCAACTGCTATGCCGACTTCTGCGAGAACGTGCTCGCCATGCCCGTCGTCAAGGGCCGCAAGACCGACAAGGAGAAGTTCGCCGGCGCCGAGGCGACCTACACCATCGAGTGCATGATGAAGGATCACAAGGCGCTCCAGTCCGCGACGAGCCATTATTTCGGCGACAAGTTCTCCCGCGCCTATGACGTGACCTTCACGGGCCGCGACAACAAGCTGCAGTACCCGTTCCAGACCTCGTGGGGCTCCACGACCCGCCTCATCGGCGCGGTCATCATGACCCACGGCGACAACAACGGCCTCGTTCTGCCGCCGCGCATCGCGCCCATCCAGCTCGTCGCCATTCCCATCGCCGCGCACAAGAACCCCGCCGTGCTCGATACGGTCAAGTCGATTTTGGAGAAGCTCAACGCCGCCGGTATCCGCACGAAGCTCGACGATTCCGACCAGTCGATGGGCTGGAAGTGCGCCGAGTATGAGATGCGCGGCGTGCCCGTCCGCCTCGAGCTCGGCCCCCGCGACCTTGAAGCGGGGCAGTGCTGCCTCGTCCGCCGCGACAACGGCGAGAAGGCGACCGCGTCTGTCGACGGCATCGTCGACGCGGTCGGAAAGCTGCTCGACGATATCCATGACAACATGTACGCCATGGCGAAGAAGAACCTCGAGGACAACACCTTCGACTTCACCTCCTGGGAGGAGGTGCGCGACATGGCGCAGGGCAAGGGCGGCTTCGCACGCACGAAGTGGTGCGGAAGCCTCGAGTGCGAGCTTGCCATGAAGGAAAAAGCGGGCGTTTCGTCCCGCTGCATGCCGCTCAAGCAGAGCGGCACGACCGGCAAGTGCCCGGTGTGCGGCAAGGAATGCACGACCGACATTTACTGGGGCGTCGCATATTGATGCTTGACGAACGCGGGAAAACGTACTATAATATCATTAGAACAATAGGAACAATATGCGGTATGCGACGGACAGGAGCGTGATGAAATGAATATCAGCCAACTGGCACGCAACCAGCAGATGATGTACAACTTCATCAACAAGAGCGCGAGCGGCGACTATCGGACGCAGATGAAGTCGCAGCTTTCGAACCTCGGCAGCCTTGCGCTCCAGAGCAAGGGCGACGACGAGATCACCGGCATGCTGCAGAGCATGGGCATCTCCGGATTGCAGGGGCGCACCGTGCGCGAGATGGCGCAGTACCAGATGCGCGTGCAGAAGAATACCGACGCAGCCGCGGCGAAGAAGGCTTCCGGAACGGAGAAGACCTCCCGCACGGACGCGGCAAAGGAGAAGGAAAAGGCCTCCCGCACGGACGCTTCCACGCGGACGCCCAATATCCGCGAGCGCTACACGCCGATCTCCGACAAGGCGACCAAGGCGATGCAGAAGCTGGCGATCGAGGACGCGAAAAACAGCGTCAAGAAGAAAGATGCCGTCGGGAAGACCGACGCCGAGAAGAAGGCGGAGGAAAAGAAGAACGCCGCCGAGCGCAAGAAGCTCATCGACGAGCACCTCAAGGACGTCGACCCGTCCAAGCGCACCGCGGCGCTCAACACAATGAACAAGGTCTGGGAGAACGAGACCGACCGCCTCGGCAAGTACATCAAGGAAAAGGACAAGAACTGGAACGACTGGGGCGACGAGTTCGACACGTCGATCCTAGACAAGTACGAGCCCGGCGTCAACGTCTGGGTGTGACAAAGGATAAAAAAATGCCGCGAGGTAACTCGCGGCATTTTTTTATCCCTCACGAAAGTATACGCGCTCCCACTCCGCGCTGCCGACGAGCAGCGGAGGTTCGGCTTTCAGCCCCGGCCTGCCGCCGCGCTTTGCCTCGACGAGCACGAGCGACGGCGCGGCGTCCGCCGATTGCGCCACGAAGCGCAGACGCTTCGGCTCCATGCCGCTGCCGCGCAGCGCGCAGAGCAGGTCGACGAGCCGCTCGGGGCGGTAGATGAGCGCAAAGCCGCCGCCATAGCGCAAGACGCGCGCCGCCGCGGCGCAGACGTCGGCGAGCGTACACTGGGCTTCCTCGCGGGCGGCCTGCCGCGCCGCACCGTCGGCGCTTTTGCCGCTGCCGGCCTTGAAGTACGGCGGGTTGCACACGCAGTAGTCCATCGTGCCCGCGGCGGGCAGTACGGACGCGTCGCGCAGGTCGCCGCAGCGGAAGCCGGCCTCCCAGCCGTTTTCCGCGAACGTCCGCCGCGCGAGGGCGAGCGCGTCCGCGTTCTGCTCGACATTCACAGGACGCAGCGACGGCTCGCGCGCGAGCAGCAGCGTTCCCAAAAGCCCCGTGCCGCAGCCGAGATCGCACACGGCGTCGCCGCGCTTCGGGCGCGCGAAGTAGCCCAGCGCGAACGAATCGGTCGTCGGCGGGAACAGGGCGGCGTCGAAGTAAAAAACGGGGCCGCCGCGCCAGAGAGAATCAGATTTCATGAAAGCCTCGCACTCTTTTGAAGGAAAGAAAAAGGCGCGCCCAAAGGCGCGCCTTTTCACTGCATGTACTTAGCCCTCGGGAGCAATCGCGCCGTTGGGGCAGGTGTCCGCGCAAGTGCCGCAGTCGAGGCAGGCACCGGCGTCGATCTGATACTGGGAATCGCCCTGGGAGATCGCGCCGACGGGGCACGCATCCGCGCAAGCGCCGCAGCTGACGCAAGCAGAACCGATCTTATAAGCCATAGTTAAGCACCTCCATTTGCTTTGATGGATTCATTGTAACATGAACTTTCAAAATTGCAAGGGGTTGTTCGCGAAAAAGTCGCAAGTTCACAAATATTTTATAAAAATTCGCCTCTTTTGTTAGCTATAGGTAACGAAAGAGCGGACGAAAAAGCTGCCATGGCGGGTCATGCGGGCAAAAATGTGAACGAACTGTAAAAGGTCAGGGAAAGTCAAAAAATGCTATTGACTTTTAAAAACGGCGGGCTATACTAAGGTCAAAGAAAGTCAAACAGCAACGTGGAGGTTGGAAAGGAGGCATGTCACGACATGGGGATCAGTGATCTGATCGCGAGCTTCATCCGCGACGCGCTGGAGGACGCCGACGGCGTGCTGGAGCTGCAGCGAAACGATCTGGCGGAGCGGTTCCATTGTGTGCCGAGCCAGATCAACTATGTGATGTCGACCCGGTTTTCCCCGGAGAACGGCTACATCGTCGAGAGCCGCCGCGGCGGCGGGGGGTATATCCGCATCTCGCGGGTGCGGGTGGACCGGCCGACGCTTCTGATGTCGGTCATCAACTCGATCGGCGATACGATCGACGCGCAAAGCGCCGGCGCGATCGTGCGCAACCTCGCGGACGCGGAGGCGCTGAGCGCCGAAGCGGCGGAGCTGCTGCTCGCGGCGCTCAGCGACGCGGCGCTCAGAAACGTGCCGAGCGCGCAGCGCGGCGCGGTGCGCGCCGACCTGATGCGCCAGATGCTCATTCACAGCGTGTAAGAAACAAATGGGAATAAAATCCTCAAAAGGAGGCAAGAATCATGAGATGTGAACATTGTGGAAGGAACGAAGCGACGTTCCACTATCAAAGTACGGTCAACGGCTATACGGAGGAGGCGCACCTCTGCCGGCGGTGCGCGCAGGAGCTGGGCTACGACACCGGCGCGGGGCTGGGAGATATGTTTGACGAGCCGTTTGGCAGCGTGTTTTCGCTCCTGCCGAGCATGTTCGGCGGATTCGGCGACTTTTTCTCCGAGCCGCAGCTGACGCCCGCGGCGCGCCGCACCCTGCAATTGGCACCCGCGCCCGACCAGCCGGTCTATGAGACCGAATCCCTGCTCGGTGAGGCGGAGAGCGAGGCGCTGCGCCGCGAATGCGCGCACAACGCGCTGGAGGTGCAGCTGCGCGAGGCGGTAGAGGCGGAGGACTACGAGCGCGCCGCCTCGCTGCGCGACGAGCTTAAGAAACTCGACGGAAATTGACGGAGCATCACGCGAAAGGAGTGGACAGATATGGGTGAGAAGAGATTTGCCCCGCGAGGGGAGAACATTTTGAGGCTTGCGCAGGAGGCGGCGGGCGACCTCGGCCACGGCTACGTCGGCTGCGAACATATCCTGCTCGGCATCCTGCGCGACGGCGGCGGGATCGCCTACCGCGCGCTGGCGGAGGCGGGCGTGAGCGAGCGCATGGTGCACGACCTGATCGTGCGCGCCGTCGGGCGCGGCATGGCGGGCGGCGACCCCGAACAGGGGCTGACGCCGCGGGCGCGCAGCGCCGTGGAGCTTGCCGCGAACGAGGCGATCCGCTCGGGCGCGCCGCTTATCGACGGCGAACACCTGCTGCTCGGCCTTCTGCGCGACGGCGGGAACATGGCGGTGCGCATCCTCGCGACCGCGGGCGTCGACCCGCGCCGGCTCTACAACAACGTGCGCCGGCTCGTGAGCGAAACGCCGCGCGGCGTTTCTCCGGGCGCGGGGAAGCTCCAGAGCGTCGAGCGCGCCGACAAGGAGAAGAACAAGGGACTTGCCGAGTTTACGCGCGACCTCACCGCGATGGCGCGCGAGGGCAAGCTTGACCCGGTGATCGGGCGCGAGCAGGAGATCCGCCGCACGATCCAGATACTCTCCCGCCGCACGAAGAACAACCCCGTGCTCATCGGCGAGCCGGGCGTCGGCAAGACCGCGATCGCCGAGGGGCTTGCCCAGAAGATCGTCACGGCGGACGTGCCGGAGGAGCTGCTGGATAAGCGCGTGCTGTCGCTCGACCTTTCGGGCATGGTCGCGGGCACGAAGTACCGCGGCGAGTTTGAAGAGCGCATCAAGGGCGTCATCGACGAGATCGTCAAGGACGGCAGCGTCATCCTCTTCATCGACGAGCTGCACACGATCGTCGGCGCGGGCAGCGCCGAGGGCGCGGTCGACGCGGCGAACATCATCAAGCCCGCGCTCGGGCGCGGCGAGCTGCGCGTCATCGGCGCGACGACGCTCGCCGAGTACCGCAAGTATATCGAAAAGGACGCGGCGCTTGAACGGCGCTTCCAGCCGGTCACGGTCGGCGAGCCGACGCCGGAGGAGAGCCTGCAGATCTTGAAGGGCCTGCGCCCGCGCTACGAGGCGCACCACAAGCTGACCATCACCGACGAAGCGCTCGAGGCGGCGGTCGAGCTGTCGCGTCGCTATATCAACGACCGATTCCTGCCCGACAAGGCGATCGACCTGATGGACGAGGCGGCGTCCCGCGTTCGCATGGAGGCGCAGGCGCCTTCGCCCGAGCTGCGTGCGATCGAGGAGAAGATCAGCGCGCTCCATAAGGAAAAGAGCGACGCCATCGCCTCGCAGGACTACGAGAAGGCGGCGCAGCTGCGCGATATCGAGCTCAATTACCGCGAGCAGGCGGAGCAGGAGCGCGAGAACCGCAAGAAGGCGTCCGGCGGCAAGTGCGGCACGGTCACGGAGGAGGACGTCGCGAAGGTCGTATCCGGCTGGACGGGCATCCCCGTTACGCGGCTGACCGAGGACGAGGGCGAGAGGCTTTTGAAGCTTGAGGATACGCTCCATGAGCGCGTCGTCGGGCAGGACGAGGCGGTCAGCGCCGTCGCGCGCGCGATCCGCCGCGGACGCGTCGGCATCAAGGACCCCAAGCGCCCCATCGGCTCGTTCCTGTTCCTCGGCCCCACGGGCGTCGGCAAGACGGAGCTTTGCAAGACGCTGGCGCAGGCGATGTTCGGCGACGAGAACGCGATGATCCGCATCGACATGAGCGAGTATATGGAGCGGCACACGGTCTCGCGCCTGGTCGGCTCGCCGCCGGGCTACGTCGGCTACGACGAGGGCGGGCAGCTCACCGAAAAGGTGCGCCGCAAGCCGTATTCCGTCGTGCTGTTCGACGAGATCGAAAAGGCGCACGAGGACGTGTGGAACATCCTGCTGCAGATCCTCGAGGACGGCGTCGTGACCGACGCGCAGGGCAGGAAGGTCGACTTCAAGAACACGGTCATCGTGATGACGAGCAACGTCGGCGCCAAGAGCATCACCGCCAAGGGCGGCACGCTCGGCTTCACCCACGCCGAGGGCGAAGCGGAGGCGAACGACGACGAGAAGGTGCGCGAGGCGGTCATGGAGGAGCTGCGCCGGACGTTTAAGCCGGAATTCCTCAACCGCATCGACGAAACGGTCGTGTTCCACCGTCTGACCGAGGACGATATCGCGGAGATCGCGCGGCGCATGCTCGCGAATACCGAAAAGCGCGTCGCGGAGCTCGGCATCGCGCTCGAGGCGGACGAAGGCGCGGTCCGCAAGCTTGCCAAGACCGGCTTTGACCCGATGTACGGCGCGCGCCCGCTGCGCCGCGTGATCCAAAACGAGGTCGAGGACGCCGTTGCCGAGCGGATGCTCGAGGGCAAGCTGAAAACCGGCGACCACGCAACAATTACCGTTGAAGACGACAAACTCTGCATCGCGTGAAAACTTGAGCATAAAGAGAACCGCCGCCCCGATGTCGGAGCGGCGGTTCTCTGCTGCAAAAAACGTTATTTTTTGATAAAGAGAGGCATGCCATATTGCCGCCGCGCAGAAAATAGATTATGTGATGCCGGTCCCGCTCCCGCAGCATATGCGCACGGATAACGTCGCGGTATTCGGCGCTTGTCTTTTTCCCGCTCGTTTGCTATACTGAGAAAAAATGGGAAAGCAGGGGCGTTTCTATGCTTTATCGTATCCTTGCCGTCGGCGACGTGGTCGGGCAGAGCGGCGTGCAGCATCTCAAAAAGAACCTCCGCGCCGTACAGAAAATGTATGAGATCAGCTTTACCGTCGTCAACGGCGAGAACGCCCAGATGGTCGGCCTCAACCGCGAGGACGCGGAGGCGATGTTCGCCGCCGGCGCGGACGTCGTCACGCTCGGCAACCACACCTTCGGGCGCATGCAGATCGGACAGTTTCTCGACGACTGCCCGTATATCCTCCGCCCGGCGAACCTCGGCGAGCGAGCGCCGGGGCGCGGCTGGGGCGTCTACGGCTGCGGGGGCATCGAGATTGGCGTGATGAACCTCATCGGGCGCGTCGACATGAAAAACCTCTCCGACAACCCGTTCCGCACGGCGGACAAGCTGCTCGCGACGGCCGACCGGCCGCGCTTCACGCTCGTGGACTTCCACGCCGAGGCGACGAGCGAGAAGCTCGCGATGGCATACTATCTCGATGGGCGCGTCAGCGCGCTCTGGGGCACGCACACGCACGTCCCGACCGCGGACGAGGAGGTTTTCCCGAAGGGGACGGGCTACATCGGCGACCTCGGCATGACCGGGCCCGTGCGCGGCGTGATCGGCGTCGAGCCGCAGCAGTCGATCGAGGGCTTCCTCGGCGGCCTGCCGGGGCGCTACCGCGATGCGGGCGGCGCGTGCAAGCTGCAGGGCGCGGTCTTCACACTCGACGACGCGACGGGACTGTGCACCGGCGTGGAGCGGATCGACATCAGATAGTGGATTCCATGTAATTTACATAAATGGAGTAAATAGATATTATGTCAATTAAAATCCTGCACGCGGCGGATTTCCACCTGGACAGCCCTTTTGCGGGGCTTTCGAGCGAACAGGCAAAGCTGCGCCGACGCGAGAGCCGGCAGCTGTTGGAACGGTTGGCAAATTATGTAAACCAAAATGGCGTGCAGCTCGTCCTGCTCGCCGGCGATCTGTTCGACGGCGCGACGACCTATCGGGAGACGATCGAGCAGCTCATCGGCGCGCTCGGGAGCATGCAGGCAAAGGTGTTCATCGCGCCGGGCAACCACGATTACTATTCCGCGCGTTCGCCGTACGCGACGCTTTCGTGGCCGGAGAACGTGCATATCTTCCGCTCGCGCGAGATCGAGCGCGTGGAGCTTTCGGAGCTCGGCTGCGCGGTCTACGGCGCGGCGTTTACCGACGCGTCGCAGGAGGCTGGGCTGCTGGAGGGCTTTTCCGCGCCGGATGACGGGCTTGTGCACCTGATGGTGCTCCACGGCGACCTGAGCGGCGTCGAGGCGCGCTATGATCCCATCACGCGCGAGCAGATCGCATCGTCGAACCTCGACTACCTCGCGCTGGGGCACACGCACCGTTTCGACGGCGTTCTGACGGCGGGAAAGACTGCCTGCGCCTATGCCGGCTGCCCCGAGGGGCGCGGCTTCGACGAGCTTGGCGACAAGGGCGTCCTCTGCGGCACGGTCGGCAGCGGAGAAGTAGACATAACATTTATTCCTTTTGCCAAACGCCGCTATGAGATCCTCTATGCCGACGTGACGGACAAAGCACCGGAGGATGCGTTGCGTGAAATCATGCCGGAAACGGCGGCGAGCGATCTGTGCCGCGTGGTGTTCACGGGCGAAACGGACGAGCGCGGAGTTGACATAAAATCAATCCAAGAGCGCTTTGCGCCGGACTTTTTCCATCTGGAGCTGCGCGACGAAACGCACATCCGGCAGGACATCTGGGCGCGCGCGCAGGAGGACTCGCTGCGGGGGCTGTTCCTGCGCGAGCTGAAGGAAAAATACGACGCCGCGGCGGAAAGCGGGCGCGCGGGGATCGAGCGCGCGGTGCGCTTCGGGCTCGCGGCACTGGACAAGCGGGATATATAAGGGGAGGAAAACGGAAATGGCAACGTTTTACATGAAGCTCGGCAAGCTCCACGTGGAGAAGTCGAAAAAGGGGGACGCGCTCAACTTCGCGCTCGAGGGCGCGCAGGGCGACGGGTTCTTCTCGTTGCCGTTGACGGCGCGCAGCGCGCTGCGCGCCGCGGGAACGCTCGGCGCGACGCTGGCGGTGCGCGGCATGACGAAAAAGCTTCGCAAGATCACGCATGTGCAGAAGGACGCGCAGAACCGGCAGAAACGGATGCTGAAGGGATACGATCCCGGCAGGGCGCTCAAAAAGCGCAGATGAAGCGCAACGAAAATCGCGGAACGGCGTTGACCGTTCCGCGATTTTTAAAGCCGTGTTTCATTGGTTGAAGAAGTTCGACACCTTTGCCAGCGGTTCGACGATGTCGGCGAGGTCCTTGATCGCCTTGTTGAGCGAGTCGAAGTCGACGGAGTTGAACTTATCCATCGCCTCGGAGACGGCGTCGGCATTCTCCGCGAGCAGCTTGTTGGCGCTGTCTGCGGCGGCGTTGGCCGCGGTGAGCGCATCCTCGGCGGTTCCGGTGAGGGCGTCGATGCCCGCGAGCGTTTCGTCCACGCGCGCAAGCGTGCGCAGCGTTTTCGGCACGAGCACGGCGGAGATCACGCAGACCGCGACGAGCAGCGCGGCAAGAAGCCCTATGCCGACGCGTGCGCAGAGCAGGAGCTTTTTGCTTTCGTTTTCCATGGCGAACGCCTCCTTTTACTTTTTCTCCATCGTACCACGTGCCCTCTCATTTGTAAACGCCGAAAACGTGCAGGAACCGCGCGTTTGTGAACTCGTAGGTCGAAAGCGGGCGGTAATCGGCGTCATAGCTGTGCGCCGCGACGAGGATATCGTCGAATGTGCGCGCCTTGCCGACGGCGACGACGACGGGGGAGTGCGTCCAGCGCTCGCCGTCGAAGGAGAGCTGGACGACGTCGCCGGGCAGCAGCTCGGCACGCGACGTGTCGCGCGCGGCGGGGCCGACGGCGGCATGCTCGCGCGTGAGGTAGTTGTAGAGGTACACGACGCCCGTCCACGCGGGCGCCTTGCGGTTGGCGTCGATGTAGTACCAGCCGAAGGTCTCGGTGTAGTCCATGACGCGCGCGCCGGCGTAGAGGCACTGCGAGGCGAAGTTCGTGCAGTCCCCGCCGATGTTTTCATAGTCGTAAAAGCGCGGGTTGCGCCCGTATGCCCACGCGTGCGCATAGCGCACCGCCGCGTCGCGGTCGTAAGGGAAAAGCCGCAAGAGGAAGCACCTTCTTTCGGCTTATCCTATGCAAAAGGCGGGCGGCGCAGAAGCGCCCGGCGCGATTTTGCCGCAGTGCCTGCACTTCTCGGCGAAAGCGTATTGACATTGAGCGGATGAAACGATAAACTGATATTTGGCGATTCGAACATTTTTGCTTTTTTGTGCGAATGGTGGAAAAGCGCCGTTTGCATAGCGATAGACAGAGGAAACGGTTATGAAAAGAATTTTTGCGATCTTCCTTGCCGCCTGCATGCTCCTTGCCCTGCATGCCTGCGCAAAACGGGCCGCGGCGCCGGACGGCGCCGCGGAGGGCGGGGCGGTCGAGGCGGCCGGAACGGCGGGAAAGCCGGCCGTCGCCGCCGGGCCGCTGAGCCCTGTGGACGGCAAGACCGTCGCCTTTATTTCCCGGTCGGCGGACGATCCGTTTTACGCCGCCGCGAAGGAGGGCGCGCGGAGCTATGCCGCACAATGGGGGATGGAGCTTCGCTGCCCGGATGAGCTCGGACAGCTTGCCGCGATCCAGCAGGCGATCGACGAGGGCGTCGACGCCATCTGCATTTCCGCCGGCGACGCCGACGGATTGGAGGATAAGCTCAAGGAGGCGATGGACGCCGGTATCTGCGTCAGCACGTGGGATACGGACGTCTCGCCGGACGCCCGCGCGCTCATGGTCGCGCAGGGCAGCGCATCCACGCTCGGCGCCATGCTGGTCGAAATGGGCGTCGCCTCGCTCCGGGAGCGCGGCGTGGACGTCAACGAAGAGGTCTTATATGTATGGCGCTCCACGCTTGCGGAGGACGAGTCCCTGCCGGCGTGGTACGCCGCCGCGAAGGATCACATCCGGGCAAATTATCCCGCTTGGGTCGAGGTCGACGCGCCGTATTGTTCGGGGCAGGAGGATTCTGTCGCCGTGGCAGAGGCGCTGCTGGAGGACTATCCCACGGTGGGCTTGATCCTGTGCGGCGACAGCGCGGCGCTGACCGGACAGTGCCAGGCTGCGCATAATAAGGGGTTGGGCGCGGAAAACCTGACCATCACGGGCTTCTGCCCGCCGTCCGCCATGCAGATATATCTCGACGCGGGCGTCTGCACGCGCTGGGGGCTGTGGGACTGCGGCATGCAGGCCGCCATGAGCTGCTACCTTGCGGCGTTTCTCGCCGCCGGAAACGACGTCCGCGTCGGCGACGTGGTCGACATCCCGCGCATCGGCAGCGTGGAGATCCTTGCCAACAGCGCCCTCGCCGAGGGGCAGGAGACCGCCGAGAAGAACAACGGCGTCGTGCTCCTGCCCGAGCGCGTGGTGTTCACGGCGGAAAACGCCGCGAACTACAACTTCTGATCGTCCGGAAGATATGACCCGCTGAGGATACAAAAGGAGGAAACGCCATGAAAAGAGGAACCTTGCTGGGGCTGACCGCCGTGCTTGCGGCAGGCGCATACGCCGCCGTGAAGCTGCTCGGACAGGATCGGGCGCAGGAAGCGCCCGCCGCGCCGGAGCCGAAACCGGAGCCGGAGCGTCCCGCCGCGCCGACCGACGCGGACAAGACCGTCGCGTATCCGCTCAAGAACAAGTACACCCATCATTCCGACGGCGCGGCTGAGCCGACGTATATCTTTGAGCTGGAGACCCCGAGCGGCACGAAGGAGCTGACCGTGACCTGGGCGCACTACGAGACCTACTATATCGGCGACGAGGTCATCTGCACGGAAACGGATAAGGGGCTCGAGGTGGTCTGAGCTTCCGAAACAGCAAAAGAAAAATCCCTAAAACCGTACGGTTTTAGGGATTTTTCTATGTTCATGAACAAATTAGTTCAGAGCATCCTTGAACGCCTTGCCGGCCTTGAAGGAAGGAGCCTTGGAAGCCTTGATCTTGACGGGCTTCTTGGTCTGCGGGTTGATGCCGGTACGGGCAGCACGCTGCTTGACCTCGAAAGTGCCGAAGCCAACGAGCTGGACCTTGTCACCCTTCTTCAGAGCGCCCTCGACGGACTCCAGGAAAGCAGCGAGAGCCTTCTCGGCATCCTTCTTGGTGAGCTCACTCTTCTCAGCCATAGCGGCAACGAGTTCGGTCTTGTTCATGTTTGTTTCCTCCAGTTTGTAGTGTAATCGCTAGATGCACCGAAATTATGGCGAATTTTGCGGGAGTTGTCAAGTCTTATCGGATAAATTTTTTGCTTTTTTTCTGTTTTTTTTCGAGCCAATTCGCGGAAAAGAGTTTTTTCATGTCATAATTGCAAAAAACACGGTGTTATGTCGCTTTGCCGGGGAAACATGTGGTTGACGCGGCGGCGGCGCGGGGTAAAATAGAGAAGAAAAGAAAACCGAAGGGAGGGGAGCACATGAACGAGGGGCGGCATTCGCGCCGCGGACACGGCGCGGACGGCGGAAACGCGCCCGATCCGCTTTGCGTGCGTGCGGCGAAGCGGCTGGAGCAGGCGTGGGACGGCGCGCAGAGGGACGCTTCGCCGGAGTGGAAGCTCGCGGGGCAGTATCACCGCGCCATCCTTTCGCGCATGCGCTCGGCGCGCCTGGGCAGGCGCCTGCGGATGACGCAGGCGTCCGGCTGGTTCAACGAATTCCTCGCCCTTGAGCAGCGCTGCGACAGCCGGCGGCTGCCGGAGGTTTTCAAGCACTTCCTGCGCACCGGCACATTCCTCGCTTCGGATTCGCTGACGGCGCGGCATGTTCTGGAGCGCTATCCCTATGTGCTCCACGCCGCGGCGCGGCGCGCCGCGGAGGATTTCGCATCGGCGCAGCCGGAGGCGGACTGGCGGGCGATGCTGTCCCAAAAGGGATTTCCCGCGCAGCAGCTGCTTACGGAGGGGCTTGGCGCGGTGTGGTCGGTGTGGTATGTGCCGCAGGCGATCCGCTCGAGCCTCAAGCTGCTGCTCGCGCTCAACCCCAAGGATGAATACCCCGAGGCGCGCGCGATGCGCCGGCACTTCATTTTGCACCTCGGCGGGACGAATACGGGAAAGACCTACGCGGGCTTCCAGCGGCTCAAGACCGCGCCGACGGGCGTTTATCTCGCGCCGCTGCGCCTGCTTGCGCTCGAGGCGCAGGAGACGCTGCTCGACGCGGGGGTGGATTGCAGCCTCACGACCGGCGAGGAGGAGGATGTGCGCGAGGACGACACCCACGTCGCCGCGACGGCGGAGAAGCTTGATCTCAAGGCGCGCTATGACGTGGCGGTCATCGACGAGTGCCAGATGATCGCCGACCGCGAGCGCGGCTACGCGTGGACGCGCGCCATCCTCGGCGTGCTCGCGCCGGAAGTGCACCTCTGCGCCGCGCCGCAGGCAAAGCAGCTGCTCATCCGGCTTATCGAAAGCTGCGGCGACAGCTATGAGGTGGAGGTACACAAGCGCAAAACGCCGCTCGTGTGCATGCAGCACACGGTGGACTTCGACCATGTCCGCCCCGGCGACGCGCTGATCTCGTTTTCCAAGGTCGGCGTCCTGAGCGCCGCGGAGGACCTGCGTGCGGCGGGGAAGGAGCCTGCCATCATCTACGGCGCGCTGCCCTACGCCACGCGGCGGCGGCAGATGGACGGCTTTCTCGACGGACGCACGGAGTACGTCGTCGCGACCGACGCGATCGGCATGGGGCTGAACCTGCCGATCCGGCGCGTCCTTTTTATGGAGACGGAGAAATACGACGGCGTGGAGCGCCGCGAGCTCAAGCCGGAGGAGATCCAGCAGATCGCCGGGCGCGCGGGGCGCTACGGCATGTACGACAAGGGCTACGTCGGCGCGATGGAAAACCTCGCCGCGATCCGCACGGGGCTGGAAACGACGGTGCCGCCGCTTCAATACGCGGTGCAGGGCTTT
>SVKM01000008.1 GCA_015068465.1 Oscillospiraceae bacterium
GCGGGGCTCATGCCCTGATACCAGGTCGGGAGGATGACCGTGATGACCGAAACGCCCAGGCATTCGTTGTAGATGTCGAACATCGCGTCCACGCCGTCCGCGCGCAGCTTGCGCATGATGCGCAGGAACTCGTCCTTGTCCTTGAAGGAGCTGCGCCCGACGAAGATCGCGTGCGAATATTGCAGCTTGAGGTTCGTGCCCTTCGCGACCTCCACCAGCTCGTCGAGGGCGCGCAGCAGGTGCGAGCGCCCAAAGAGCTGCGGATACGACATCGAGACCTTGGACTCCGCGCGCGGGTGGACGGTGAGCGGCTTATCGTACTTGACGCACAGCGCCGCGACCTTTTTAAGTTCCTCTGCGTCCGCGTAGAGGCCCGGCTCGTACATCAGCCCGAGCGAAAGCCCCGCCGCGCCCTGCTGCAGCGCCTTTTCGAGGATGGCGAGCATCTGCGCCTCCTCCTCACCCGTCAGCGGGCGGTTCTCATAGCCCGCGACGGCGGCGCGCGCCGAGCAGTGGCCCGCGAGCAGCGCCATGTTGCAGGGCATGTTTCCGTCCACGGCGGCAAAGTACTCCTCCACCGTCCCGTATTCGCCGCGCGTATCGCGGAAGCCGAAAAGCCCGCCGCCGAGCTTGTCGACATAGCGGCAGCCCGGCTCGAAGCCCACGGTCGAAAGCCCGCAGTTGCCGGTCACGAAGGTCGTAATGCCCTGGCGGATAAACGGCTCGAAGTACGGCAGGGGCTCTTTCTTGATGGCGAACCAGTCGTTGTGCGAGTGCCCGTCGATGAAGCCGGAGGCGACGGACTTGCCCGCGAGGTCGATCACGCGATCCGCCGCCTCGTCGATCGACGCGCCGACGCGCGCGATGCGGTCGCCCTCGATGAGAATGTCGCCCACATAGGCGTCGGCGCCGGTGCCGTCGTAAATTTTCGCGTTCTTCAGAAGCTGTTTCATACGCTTGAACCCTTTCCTGCCCGCCTTTGCGGCGGGTCGAATCCAGTATACCACTGCCTCGCGTTTTTGCAAGACCGATGGGCTATATCAAATTTTTTGAAATTTTGCCCGATGGTACGATGCAAAAATCAAAAAGATGTGATATAATGCTATTCGGTGAAAAATTTGACGCATGCCCGGCGCCGCCGCGGCGTGCTGCGCTGGAGATACAAACGGAGGGCGAGGATATGAAGACTTCGATGGGAAAGCGGCTGGGGAGCCTGTTGCTGACGCTGGTGTTCCTGCTGGGCATGCTGCCTGCGATGGAGCAGAGCGCGCGGGCGGCGATCACCGACTGGGCGGAGCTGCAAACCGCGTTGAGCGCGGGCGGCACGGTGACGCTGACGCAGAATCTCACGGCGGCAGAAACCGGCCCGCTGACGGTCGCGAGCGGCGTGACGGTCACGCTCGATCTGAACGGGCATATCATCGACCGCGGGCTGACGGCGGCGACGGTATGCGGTTACGTCATCAGCGTTTCCGGCAGCCTGACAATTCGGGACGGCGCGCCCACGGCGACGCATGCGGGCGACTACGGCTCCCTGCCCGCGGGCGGCGTCATCACCGGCGGCTGCAACACCGACAACAGCAGCAACGGCAACAACGACGGAAAAGGCGGCGGCGTGTATGTCGACGGCGGCGGCAGCCTCACGCTGGAAAGCGGCTCGATCGCGGTCAATAAGGCCAACAAGGGCGGCGGCGTATTTGTCGGCAGCGGCAGCACGTTCACCATGAACGGCGGCACGATCAGCGGCTGCTCTGCGGTTAACGGCGGCGGTGTGTACGTTGACGACGGCGGCACGTTTACCATGACCGGCGGCATAATCAGCGGCAACGTCGGTCTGGGCGGCGGCGCGTACCTCAACAACTTCGCCGGAAGCAGCCCTGCCGCTTTTAATGTCTCCGGCGATGTGACGATCACGGGAAACACCGGCATAGGCAATAACAGCGACAAGGCGAATAACGTGCATCTGTACGCCGGCACGACCATCACCGCCGTTGGCACGCTCGGCTCGGACGCGAGCATCGGCGTTTCGACCGGGACCGTGCCCACGGACGCCGCGCCCGTGACCGTCGCGGCGGCGAGCGGCCATACGCTTACCGAGTCCGACGCGGCAAAATTCTTCGGCGACAGCGGCAAGGCGGTCGTGCTCGACAGCGGCGCTTTGAAGCTCGTCAACAAGACGCCGTGGGCGGCGCTGAACGACAAGCTCGCCGCGGGCGGCACGGTGACGCTGTACAAGGATTATACCGCGGCGTCGACCGACGGCGCGCTGTCCGTACCCGCGGGCAAAAGCGTCACGCTCGATTTGAACGGTCACATCCTCGACCGCGGCCTGCAAAACGGCGACGGCTACAATTACGATGTTCCCGGGTCGGTCATTCAGGTTGCCGGAACGCTGACGCTGATGGATGGCGATTCAGACTCGGAGCATACCGGACTCAGCATCACAAATCCGGTCACCAACAGCGCCGCTGTCGTTACCGGCGGCGTTATCACCGGCGGAAGCCGCAGCAGCGCCTCCGACAGCGCCAGTGTCGGCGGGGGCGGTATAGATGTCGTTGCCGGCGGAACGTGCACGATGAATGGCGGCTCGGTTGTCGGCAACGTGACGTTCGGCTATGGCGGCGGTGTGTGCCTCTCGGGCACCGGCAGCCGGTTTGTTATGAACGGCGGCCAGATTTGTTACAATACAACGAATAGCAACGGGGCCGGCGAGTACGGAAGCGGCGTGTGCGTCTACGCCGGTACATTTACCATGACCGATGGAACAATTGCCGGCAATTATTCCGGAAATTATGGCGGCGGTGTATACGTCTACTCGGATGCCACTTTCGTGATGAGCGGCGGAGCCATCACCGAAAACCAGTCGCGTGATGAAGGCGGCGGGGTATATGTGAGCGGCGAATACGACGGCAACGGGAACTATACCGGCGGGTATTTCAAGGTGTCCGACAATCCGCAGATCATGGATAATTTGCAAGCACAGCAGTCAAATAATGTCCATCTGGAATATGCGAGTATTACCGTTATAGGTGCGCTGGATGATGCGTATATCGGCGTGACCTATGCCGATCCGAGCGAGAGTGACGCCGCGATCGCGCAGGGCGGCGCCCCCGCCTCGGGCGGCTCCGCCTACACCCTCACCGCGGACGACGCGGAGAAATTCAGCTATGACAGTGATTCGTTCGCCGTTTCGCTCGACAGCACGAACAACAAGCTCGTGCTCACCGCGGCGTCCTCGTCGAGCATTACGACCTGGGCGGAGCTGCAAACCGCGCTGAGCGCGGGCGGCACCGTCACGCTGACGCAGGATGTGACGGCGGCGGCAGACGACAGCCCGCTGGCGATTACGAGCGGCGTGACGGCTACGCTCGACCTCAACGGCAAGACGCTCACCGCCAACAACACGATGTCGGCGAGCACTTCGCTCGGCAGCTCGAACATGGCGATCCTCGTCCAGTCCGGCGGCGCGCTGACGGTCAAGGACACGGGTACGGGCGGCAAGATCAACGGCAACGGCACGACCTACGGCGTCTATCTCAACGACGGCACGGCGACCGCCTGCCCCAGCTTCACCCTGGAGGGCGGCACGATCTCCGGCTGCAGTTCTTACGGCGTGAAAATCATGGGCGGCAACAATTCGAGCTACCAGCCCACGTTCACCATGACCGGCGGCACGATCTCCGGCAACACGCGCGGCGGCGTGAGCACCTCCGCCGCCGCCTACTCGCTGTTCAACATGAGCGGCGGCACCATCACCGGCAACGGCGGAGCCGCGGGCAGCTCCACCTACAACTATGGCGGCGTCTATATCTCCGGCGGTACGTTCACGATGAGCGGCGGCAGCATCACCGCCAACGGCGGAACGTACGGCGGCGTGTGCCTTTACGCCGACATCGGCACCTGCGTGCTCAACATGAGCGGCGGGTCCATCACGAACAACACAGGCTCTATCGGCGGCGGCGTGTACGTCAACCGGAACACCTCGAACGCCTATCCTTACACGGCGCAGTTCAAACTCTCCGGCAATCCGACGATCTCCGGCAACACGGCGAACGGCGCGGCGAACAACGTCTGCCTGATCAAGGGCGGTGACGCCCAGACGGTCGTCACTGTTACGGGCGCGCTGACGAATACCACGCCCATCGGCGTGACGCTCGGCACGGGCTACTCCGGCGCGTTTACGAGCGGGCTTTCCGGCAAGGGCGCGGCGGCAAACTTTACGAGCGACGACGAAACAAAGCACGTTGCGCTGAACGCTTCGAGCGAAGCGATCCTCGCGTCGGGCGGCGCAATCACGTCATGGAGCGCCCTGCAAACCGCGCTGAACGCGGGCGGCACGGTCACGCTGACGCAGAACGTCACGGCGTCGTCGACCGACAGCGCGCTGACGATCGGCAGCGGCGTGACGGTCACGCTCGATTTGAAAGGCTTCACCGTCGACCGCGGGCTCACGAGCGAGTCGCCGGTCGATAACGGCGGCTATGTCATCCGCGTCGATGGCGGCAGCCTGACGCTCAAGGACACCAGCAGCGGACATACCGGCACGATCACCGGCGGCAGCAACAGCAACAACAGCTCCGCCAAACTTGGCGGCGGCGTTTCCGTTTACGGCGGCACGTTTGTCATGGACGGCGGCATCATCACCGGAAACCACGGCCAAGTCTCCGGCGGCGGAGGCGTATATGTCATCGGAAGCTATTCGAGCAGCGCTGCGTTTACGATGAACGGCGGCGAGATCAAAGCCAACACCTCGCAGGGTGTCGGCGGCGTGATCGTCCAGGACCACGCGACCTTTACGATGAACGGCGGCAAGATCATCGGCAACAGCGGCGGCGGCGTCAGCGTCAGCGCGGACTCCAATACCAACAGCTCCTATAACCCCAATCCCGCGGGCGGAAAATTCATTATGACCGGCGGCGAGATCAGCGGGCATACCGGCGGCGGCGTCGGTATGACCTATTACAGCGGCCCTGCGGCGGCGCACGCGGCGTCCTTTGCCATGAGCGGCGGCAGCATTACCGGCAACAGCGGCGGCGGCGTGAACACCGGCTTTGGCTTTGCCTCCGTTTCCGGAAACGCGGTCATAACGGGGAACACGGCGTCGGACGGCACGACGAGCCAGAACATGTACATTCCGTCCTCCGGCAATCCCGTCACCGTGACCGGTGCGCTCGGAAGCTCCGCGAGCATCGGAATAGCAAAGGAGAATGCCACGGAAGGCGCCGTGGTCGTGCAGGGCGCTGCGGCGACGGAGAACACCTCCGCCTACACTCTCACCGACGCCGACGCGGCGAAATTCAGCTATGACGGCGGCGCGTTCGAGATCGCGCGCGACAGCGCGAACAACACGCTGTTTGCGGACGCGCTGCATTACGCGCTCACCATATCCGCGGACATTCAAAACGGCGCGGTGACCGCCGCGGTCGGCGGCGCGGCCGCCGCCAAAGCGAAGGCGGGCGACGCCGTTGTGCTGACGCCGGCGCCCGCGACGGGCTATGAGCTCGATACGCTGAGCTATACGCCGACGGGCGGCGCGGCGACGGCGGTCACGGAGACGAACGGCGCATACTCGTTCACGATGCCCGCGGCGGCGGTCACGGTCGGCGCGACATTCTCGCCGATCCGGTATGAGATTACCTACGACCTCGCCGGCGGCGCGCTGGCAAACGGCAGTGAAAACCCGGAGGCTTACACCATCACGAGCGCGGCGATCACGCTCAACAACCCGACAAAGACGGGATTCGTTTTCGCCGGCTGGACCGGCACGGACCTGATGGCCGCGACCATGACCGTCACCATCCCCGCCGGCAGCACGGGCGCGCGCAGCTATACGGCGACATGGACGCAGAACGCACCCGTCGACTCGATCGATTGGTCGCTGGAAAATCACGTGCTGACGATCACCGGCTCCGGCGCGATGCCGGATTACACCAAGAGCGCGGCGCCGTGGTTCGCGCGGCGCGCCGAGATACAAAGCGTCGTGTTCCGAAGCACGGCGGCGCCGATCACCCACATCGGCAATTACGCATTCTACGCCTGCGGCGCGATCCGAAGCGTGAGCGTCGACAGCGTCGGCATGAGCGTCGGAGACTACGCCTTCGCCTACTGCGCCGCCTTGCAGAGCGTGGTGAACGCGGACGGCGGCGGGGCGAGGTTCGGCGACGTGAGCAGGCGCGCGTTTTACGCCTGCTTCAGCCTGAGCACCGCGAACCGGCCCGCGGTGCAGGGCGCCCAGGGCGACGGCGCTTTCGACCTGTGCGGTCTGAATTGAGAGAGGAGGCGCAAAGAGATGAAACGGTTTCTTTCGATTTTTCTGGCGGTGCTGCTGCTCTGCTCGATGCCCGCTTACGCCGCGTCGGACGCGGTCGGCACGACGATCCGCCTCGCGGAGACCTCCGGCACGGTGACGGTCAAGGACGCCTCCGGCAAGACGGTGAACGTGCGCAGCGAGATGCGGCTTTACAACGGCTATGTCATCGAGACGGGCGCAAAAAGCAGCGCGTACATCAATCTTGACGACGCCAAGGCGATCAAGCTGGACAGCAGCGGAAAGTGCGAGCTTCGCAAGAGCGGCAAAAAGTTGGAGATATATCTGCTTTCGGGCAATCTGTTTTTCAACGTCGATAAGCCGCTGACTTCGAACGAGAGCCTGAACATCCGCACCTCCACGATGGTCACGGGCGTGCGCGGCTCCTTCGGATGGGTAAATCCGTTCGAGTCCTGCCTGCTCCACGGACATTCCATCGTCACCTACCTCGGCGAGATGCTGGGTGAACTGCAGATCGAGTCGATGGAGCTGCAAAGCGGCGAGAGCATCCGCTTGACGGTGCAGGACGCCATTCCGGGCGAAACCGTCCCGGGCGAGCCGGGGCAGGTCCAGGGCAAGCTTGAAAAGAGCACGATCCGTACGGAGGATATACCAGCCGTCGCGGCGGAGGAGATCGCCGCGGACCCCGAGAAGCAGGAACAGCTCCAGCAGGACGTTCCCACGCTGGACGTGCAGGAGATCATCGAGACCGCGCCCGAAAAGCGCGCGCAGGAGGAAGCCAGGGAAGAGGAAAAGCAGCAGGAGGCGGCGGAGGCGATCGCCGAGCAGACGAAGGAAATCGGCGAATCGGAGCCGGAACATGTCCCGCCGGAGGAGTTCAAGGAGGAACAGCCTGCCCAGACCGCGGCGCAGAAACCGGATCGGGAGCCTGTTGAGATCGCGCCGGTTTCACCCTCCGTGCCGTCCACATCCCCCGAGCCGGTCAAGCCCCAAAGCCCCGCCAACAGTTCATCGCTGATGGCGGCGCTTCAAAACGGGAGCGCGACGCTCTACACGAACGGGACGCCGACGGTGTATGAGAATGTGACCGTCGGCGCCGGACAGACGCTGAATATCGTCGGCACGGGCAGGGTGACCATGCCGAACCTGATAATTGAAGCGGGCGGCATGGTGAACGTCAGCGCGGGCGCGACGCTGGTCATCAGCGGCACGGATCTGGTGATCCGAGGCACGCTGACGAACAACGGCACGGTATCCTCCTCGGCGGATATGGTGCTTTCGGGCACGACGGTCAACAACGGAAACTATCTCAACAGCGCGACGCTGGCGATTGCGCCGGGCGCGAGCTTTACCGGCGGAACGGTCAGCAACACGGGAACCGTCATCGCGAACGGGACGTTCTCGCCGGGCGCCTGCGACGGCGTGGTGATTCGAAACTGACGGCGCGCGGCAAGCTGCGTGAGTGACGTCTGAAAAAAGAAAACATCTCAGGTCGGGCAGACCATGCGGCGTTTTCGCCGCATGGTCTGCCTGACGAAGAGGGAGGATCGGCAATGCAAGAGAAGAAGATCGTAGAGCAAAAATGCCACAACTGCGGCGCAGCGATGCGCTTTGATCCCAAGAAGGGAAAATTGATCTGCGACCACTGCGGTACGGCGATCAACATCAATTCAAACGAGCTGGATACGCCCACCGAGCTGGAGGGCTTTGACTTCAACGCCCTCAACGATCAGGCGACGGTGGCGGACGCCGCCGACCTGCCCGTGTACAACTGCGAGTCCTGCGGCGCGGAGGTCATCGCTCCGCCCGAGCAGGCGGCGCTGACCTGCCCGTACTGCGCCAATAACATCGTGCTGACGGACAAGGTGTCCGGCAAGCTGCGCCCGGACGGCGTGGTCCCGTTCCGCATCGAGCCGAAGGAGCTGCCTGCCGCCATGCAGCGGTTCTACAAGGACAAGGTGCTGCTGCCGCGGCGGTTTTTCTCCGAGAATACGATGGGCAAGGTCACGGGCGTTTACGTCCCGTTCTGGGTGTTCGGCGGACGGCTCTCCGGCGAGCTTTCCTATCGCGCGACGCGCGTGAGCACACACCGGGAGGGCGACTATGAGGTCACGGAGACCAAGCACTACCGGCTTGCGCGCGACGTTGAGATGTCGTTCGAGGGCCTGCCGGTGGACGCCAGCGCCCGGCTCGAGGACGAGCTGATGGATTCGTTGGAGCCGTTCGACCTCGCGGAAACGAAGCCCTTTGACATGCGCTATCTCGCGGGCTTTACGGCGGACCGCTTCGACCAGGCGAAAAGCGATATCGCCTCGCGCGCGGAAAGCCGCATGCGCGCCACCGCCGAGGCGGTCGCGGAGAGCGAGGCGTCGAGAGGCTATTCCTCGGCGGTCCGGTCCGGCGGTTCGCTGCGCGCGGACATCACGGCGAAATATCTGCTGCTGCCGGTGTATCTGTTCGACATTGCGCACGACGGGAAGAAGTATCATTTCGCCGTGAACGGGCAGAGCGGCAAGGTGGTCGGCACGCTGCCGATCGACAAGGGCGTGAGCCGGACGTATTTTCTGGTGCGCATGCTGGGCTGCGCCGCCGCCGTGGCGGCGATCGCCGTTGCCAAGTACTTTATGGGGAGGTGAGCGGGATGCGGAAAATCAGATTTTTGGCGCTGCTGCTTATCTCCTGCCTGCTCCTCGGCGGCGCACTTGCATTTGCCGCGCCGTGGAGTGAGGAGTACTACCGCGCCTCCGACGTCACCGACGAGTTGACGGAGGCGGAGCAGGAGGATCTCGACGCGGATTGCCTCGCCTTCGTCAAGGCGCACCGTCTCGACCTCGCAATGCTCGCCGTCACGCCCGAATACTATGAGGGCGAGACGCTGGAGGAGCACGCGAGGGCGTATTACGAGTCGTGCGGCTTCGGCTACGGCGATACGAAGGACGGCTTCGCGATGATCTACGACGCGGAGACGGAGGAGCTCGTGATCGTTCCCGTCGGCGCCGCGAAGGATGCCGTGAGCGGGAAATTCCTGACGTTTGTGGCGAACGCCGCGAAGGAATTCCGTGCGGAGCACGGCATCTGGGGCGTGATGTACGCCACATACAAGCACCTGGACAACTACCTGACCGATCCGTCGCAGTACGACGCGCAGGGCGGCGGCGAGAGCGCGCCGGACACGCGGGAAAGCGCCGGCGGCGGTATGCCGGACTGGTATCCGGCGGATCCGCAGCATTTCCAGTTTTTCCACGATGAAAACGCACCGCGCGTGGTGGACGACGCGGACATCTTCTCCGACGCCGAGGAGCAGGCGATGGAATCGCGCATCGCCGTGCTGCGGCAGGAGCTGCAGCGCGACATCGTGGTGTTCACGGACAACTCCGACCACGGCCTCGGGCACGACATTTACGCCGCGGATTTCTACGATTTCAACGGCTACGGCTACGGCCCGGAGCGCGAGGGCTTCTGCCTGTTCATCTGCATGCAGGAGGGCAACCGCGGCTTCTGGACCTGCGGCACGGGCACGGATTCCATGGCGCTCCAGACCGAAAGGACCGCCAACGCGCTCGACGACGCGCTCTACGAGTACATGGCGGCGGGCGAGTACGGCGCGGGCGCGGCAAACTGGATCGAAAATATTGCGGTGCTGTACCGCAAGGGCATCCCGTTCGCGCCGGACTGGTATCCCGACCGGAACGCGCCGGTCGAGCGCGAGCGCGACGGCGCTTCGCCGCGCGTGGTCGACGACAAGGGAGAGCTTGCCGAGCCGGAGCTCGGCATGCTGGAAACGCGCGCGCGGACGCTGGCGTCGCGATACGGCGTCGATATCGTGATCCACATTATGGACGAACCCGCCTGCATCGCCGAGCAGGAGTATATGGACGTCTTCTTTCGAAGCGGCGGCTACGGTTTCGGCGAAGACGGCGACGCGATCGTGGTGACGGTTATCCGCCGCTGGAGCGACTACTGGATCTGCCATGTCGCGGGGCACGGCTCCTATGCGCAGCGGCTGACCGAAACCGCCCAAAGCCGCCTGGAGGATCACACTGCGAGCCGGATCAGCAGCATCGGCGCTTACCGGACGCTGGACCGCTGCCTGGATGAAACGGAGCATTTCCTTCGGACCGGCCGCGCGCCGCGCACGACAGGCGCGTGGATCCGGACGGGCGTGCTCGCGTCGCTTCTCGGCGCGATCTTCGGCGGCGTCGCGCTTGCGAAGGCGAAGAAAAAGATGAAGACGGTGCGGGAGCAGACGAACGCCAATTCGTATCTGGTGCGCGGCAGCCTGCGCGTCGACAGGCTGCGCGACGACTATGTCGGAACGACCACGTCCCGCAGGTATGACCCGGTGGAGCGGAGCAGCTCGTCCGGCTCGTCCTCGTCGTCCTCCTCGGGACATTCGACCTATCACAGCTCGTACCACGGCTCGTCCGGCTCGTCGCACTCCGGCTCCGGCCGCAGATTTTGAGGGCAAGGCATGAAGAGGTTTCACATACAGTATAACTCGCCGGTGATCCTGACCTTTGCGCTGGCGTCTCTGATTGCCCTGATCCTCGGCACGGTGACGGGCGGCGCCAGCACGAAGCTGCTCTTCAGCGTCTATCGCGCGCCGCTGACGGACCCGCTGGCCTATGTGCGCCTGATCGGACATGTGCTCGGGCACAGCGGTTACGCGCACTACATCGGCAATATGCTGATGCTGCTGGTCGTCGGCCCGCCGCTGGAGGAGAAATACGGCAGCCGGGACCTGCTCGTTGCCATCGCCGCGACCGCGCTGGTCGCGGGGCTTGTGCAGATGATCTTTTTTCCCGGCTCCGCGCTGCTCGGCGCGAGCGGCATCGTGTTCATGCTGATCGTGCTCTCGTCCCTCGCCGGCATGCGCGAGGGCGGCATCCCGCTCACGCTGATTTTGGTCGTGGTGCTGTATCTGGGGCAGGAGGCGATCAACGCGCTGACCCTCGACGACAACGTTTCCCAGCTGACGCACATCATCGGCGGATTGTGTGGCGCGGTAATCGGCTTTGCGCTGGAGAGCGGACGCAGGAAAACGTAATCGAAAGACAATGAAAAACGGAGCCGTGATTCGATCTCGAATCACGGCTCCGTCCGGTTTCACGCCGTTTACGGCTGCTTGCCGATGTAGGCGAGGATGCCGCCGTCGACATACAGGATGTGCCCGTTGACGAAGTTCGACGCATCGGAGGCGAGGAACACCGCGGGGCCCATCAGATCCTCGGGCGTGCCCCAGCGCGCCGCGGGGGTCTTGGCGACGATGAACTGGTCGAACGGGTGGCGGCTGCCGTCCGCCTGCCGCTCGCGCAGCGGCGCGGTCTGCGGTGTCGCGATGTAGCCGGGGCCGATGCCGTTGCACTGGATGTTCGCCCCGCCGTACTCCGAGCAGATGTTGCGTGTGAGCATCTTGAGCCCGCCCTTCGCGGCGGCGTAGGCGGAGACGGTCTCGCGCCCGAGCTCGCTCATCATCGAGCAGATGTTGATGATCTTGCCGTGGCCCTTTTCGAGCATGCCGGGAATGACCGCCTTGGCGCAGATAAAGGGGCCGATAAGGTCGATGTCCACGACCTCGCGGAAGTCCTCCGCGCTCATCTCGGTCATCGGGATGCGCTTGATGATGCCGGCGTTGTTGACGAGGATGTCCACGCCGCCGAGCTCCGCTTTGATTTTTGCGACGAGCTCCGCGACCTCATCCTCCTTCGTGACGTCGGCAATATAGCCGCGCGCGTCGATGCCCTTTGCCTTGTAGTCGGCGAGCGCCTTTTCAAGGTTCTCGCGGCTGCGGCAGTTGAACGCGATCTTCGCGCCCGCGAGCGCGAGCGCCTCCGCGATGGCAAACCCGATGCCGTACGCGCCGCCGGTGACGAGGGCGACCTTGCCCTCAAGGGAAAAGCTCTTCATAACGTCCATTTTCCGTGCCTCCCTGCTTATCGCAGCTCATTCGTGGGAATGACGTCCATGTCGTCAAACTCCTGGTTCTCGCCGCCCATCGCCCAGATGAACGTGTAGTTGCTCGTGCCGGCGCCGGCGTGGATCGACCAGGACGGCGAGATGACCGCCTGCTCGTTTTTCATCACGATGTGGCGCGTCTCCTGCCCCTGGCCCATCATGTGGAACACGACGTCGCTCTCCGGCACCTCAAAGTACATAGACCTCCATGCGCCGCTCGTGTGTGTGCGCAGGCGCGGAGACCATGTAGAACTTCGCGGGCTTTGCCGCGTCGTCGCTTGTGAATCTCACGTCCTTCGCGCCCATCGTGATATACAGGCCGTCCGTGTAGGCGAGGATGCGGCGCGTCACGCCCTCGCCGCCGCTCTGCGGCAGCGTGTCGCCATAGGGGACCCAGCGCTGATGCTTTTCCGGGATCTGCATACTCTTCACCTCAGTCTTCCGTGTTCATAAAAAAGTCGGGATAGGTCTTGCGGAGCGCCGAGGCGTCGATCTTGTAGCGGTTGAGGTGCTTTTCCATCATGCTGCGCGCAAGCGCGGCGTCCCGGCTTTCGATCGCCTTGACGATGATGGCGTGGTCCTCGACGATCTTGGTGTTTTTGACCGAGTTGAGCGCCATGCTGCGCACGCGGTCGAAGTGGATGGAAATGCCCTGCATGAGCATATAGACCTGGGACTTCTGCGCGATCTCGAAAAGCGCAGCGTGGAACTGGTTGTCCAGCGCCATCAGCGAATCGGGATAGTAGCTGTCCAGATAGAAGTTCTGGAGCCGCACGTTTTCGCGCAGCCGGTCGATATCCGCCGCCGTCGCCATCTCGCAGTCCAGCTCCACCACGGCGCACTCAAGCAGATTGCGCATAAAGCGCGCCTCGTCCACCATCGCGTAGTCGATGAGGGACACCGTGCTCTTTTTTTGCGGCTGGATCTCCACGATCTTCACCTTGCTCAGTTCAATGAGCGCCTCGCGCACCGGCGTGCGGCTGAGCCCCATTTCGGCGGCAAGCTCGTTTTCGCTGATCTGGCTGCCCGGCGCGAGGTCGAGGTGGATGATGTTCTCCTTGATGGTGCGCAGGGCGTAATCTCTGCCGGTTTCGCGCGGCAGTCGTTCCAAAATGTGCATCTTCCGGTGTGCCTCCTTGTTTTGTACGATATCAGCATACTGGAATACTTGACGGGGGTCAAGAGCCGGTACGCTGCTTTTTCAGCCCTCCGGCAGATATTTTTTGAGCGTTTTGCGCACCGCGCCGGGCCCGGCGAGCATTTCGCGCAGCATGGCGCCGATCTTGGGCGCAAGTCCCGCCGCGCAGAGGTCGACGGCAAAGAGCGCCTTGTCCGAGAGGATCGGCGCGAGCAGCGCGTCGCTCGCGCTCTCCGGCTTGCCGGGCGTTACGCCCGCAAGCTTCGCTTGCAGCGTTTCCAGCATCGGGTCGGGGCTGCACGCAAAGGGCTTCCCCTCGTCGTCAACCGCGAGAAGGTAGCGCAGCCACGCCGCGATGGCGAGCGGGATGCAGGTAAGCGCCGAAGCGTCGAGGCCGGGGCGCTCGATGTAGCATTTGATCGTTTCGCCGAAGCGGATGGGGACCTTCTGCGAGGTGTCGGTCGCGATGCGCTGCGGCGTGTCGGGCAGAAACGGGTTCGGGATGCGGACGTTCACCACCGCGTCGAGGAATTCCCGCGGGGAAAGGACGCCGGGGTCGGTGACGACCGGCAGTCCCTCGTCGTAGCCGACGCCGCGCGCCAGCGCCGCGAGCTGCGGGTCCTTCATCTCCTCGGACATGCGCGTGTAACCGAGCAGGCAGCCGGTCACGGCGAGCGCCGTGTGCAGCGGGTTGAGGCAGGTGCAGACCTTCATGCGCTCAACGCGGCTGACGGTGTCGCGGTCGGTGAACAGCACGCCCGTTTTCTCGAGCGGCGGGCGGCCGTTGGGGAAATCGTCCTCGACGACGAGGTATTCGCACTCCTCGGCGTTGACGAACGGCGCGATGTGCGTGCCGCTTTCCGTCACCGAGGCGGCGAGATCCAGCCCGTCCGATCGGAGCATCGCCGCCACGTCCGCGTCCGGCGCGGGCGTGATCTTGTCGATCATCGTCCACGGAAAGCTGACCTTTGCTTCGAGGTATTCGACAAAGCCCTGCGGCACAAGCCCGCGCGCCGCCCAGCCCTTGGCGAACGCCATGACCGCGTCGCGCAGCTTGTCGCCGTTGTGCGAGCAGTTGTCCATGCTCACCATCGCGAGCGGCGCCGCGCCCGCGCGCCAGCGCGCGTACAGAAGCGCCGTCACGCGGCCCCAGTAGCTTTTCGCGTCGTCGGGGGCGTCGGCAAGGTCCGCGTCGGAAACGCGGTAGCCCTTCTCCGTGATGGTGAAGCTCGCCAGCTGCAGCGACGGCGCGGTAAAGACCTCGCGCAGCCGCGCAAGCCCGCCGGCGCCGTCCGAGAGCAGGTAATCCACCTCCGCGACGCTGCCGACGACCGTCTTTTCCACGCTGCCGTCCGATTTGAGCGTCACGAGCACGGTGAGATGATCGTGCGTTTCATAGCTCGCGCGCTTCTCCGGCGTTTCGCTGCGCTCCACGGCGACGATGCCGGCTTTGAGCAGGCCGTCGTTCAAAAGCTTCTGCGCGCAGTTCGCCTGAAACGCCTTGAAGATGTTGCCCGCGCCGAAGTGCACCCACTGCGGGGCTTCGCGGGTCGACGCGCGCATTTTTTCGCGGTCGAAGCGCGGCAGGGCGCAGCCCGCCGCTTCCCACGCCGCGGCGTCGCGCAGGCCCTTGTCGGTCAAAGAAAGCATGTCTTTCGCCTCACTTGTTCATCTTGCAGATTGCCTCCCAGAGGCCGTTTAAGTACGTCGCGCCGAGCGCGCGGTCGTAAAGCCCGTAGCCCGGGCGGCCCACCTCGCCCCAGATCATGCGCCCGTGGTCGGGGCGGATGTAGGTGTCGGGGCAGGTCTCATACACCGCGCGCATAATCTCGAAGAGGTCGAGGTCGCCCGTTTCGGACAGGTGCGCCGCCTCGCGGAACTTGTGATGCCCGAGGTGCTTGACGTTGCGCACGTGCAGGCAGCCGATGCGGCCCATCTCGCCGAAATGGCGGATGGCGGCGACGACGTCGTTCGCCGGGTCGGAGCCGAGCGAGCCGGTGCACAGGCACACGGTGTTGCAGGGAGAGTCGTGGAGCTTGACGATCTTGTCGAAGTCCGACTGTGAGTGCGCGATGCGCGGCAGGCCGAAGATCGGCCACGCGGGGTCGTCGGGGTGGCACGCCATCACGACGCCGCATTCTTCACAGGTAGGAATAATGCCGTCCAGAAAATACTTGTAGTTATTGCGCAGGTCGTCCGGCGAGATGCTCTTGTAGCGCTCGAGCGTCGCCTCCAGCTCCGCGAGGCGCTCCGGCTCCCAGCCGGGCAGGGAGAAGCCGTTGCTGTTTTCGATCGTGCTGCGCACGATCTCCAGCGGGCCCATGTCGCCGAGGTCGGCTTCATCAAAGTAGAGGCTGTTGGAGCCGTCCTCGGGAATGACGCGCGCGAGGTCGGTGCGCAGCCAGTCAAAGACCGGCATGAAGTTGTAGACGATGACCTTGACGCCGTATTTGGCGAGATTGCGGATCGTCGCGCGGTAGTTTTCGATGTAGCGGTCGCGGCTCGGCAGGCCCATCTTGATGTCCTCGTGGACGTTGACGGACTCGATGACCTCGCATGCGAGGCCCGCGGCGTGCACCTCGTCGATGTACGCACGGATCTCGTCCTCGGTCCAGACCTCGCCCGCCGCCTTGTAGTCGAGAAAGCCCATGATGCCGCTCATGCCGGGGATCTGCCTGATCTGCTGCAAGCTGACGCTGTCGCTCTTCGAGCCGTACCAGCGGAATGTCATTTTCATACGCGTTTCCTCCCGTCAGCCGCCGACCACGGGGACGTAGCCGCCCCATGCCTTCACGATCAACGAGTAGATGACGGCAATCGCCGCGGACTCGGTCGCGGTGAACGCGCCGCCGACGACGCCGACGACCACGATGATGATCGCCGCGAGCGCCCAGAACGAGATGCCGAGCTGCTTGATGAAGTTGCCGAAATGGAATTTTTCACCCTTGGGATAATTGCGCTTGACCGAGATGATGTACGAGCTGATGCCCTTGACCATCAGACGGCACACGTCAAAGAGGCTGTTGCCCTGCACGAGCAGGCAGAAGACCGAGGAAAGCCCGACCGCGTAGGCGATGGGAAAGCGCAGCAGGATCATCAGCGCGAAGGAGCCGAGAAGCACCAATATGGCGAGAGATTGTACGCTCATTTTTCTTCCGCCTCCTTCACGAAAAATTTCTTGATGTTGTTGAACAGGGATTCCAGTTCAAATACAATCATCGCAAGACCGGCGAGCGGCACGGGGAAGTACATCCAAAACCTACTGAGCGTCGGCAGCGACACATAGTAGCCGCGCGCGCCGAGCGTGGTGGCGTAGCGCCAGCCGACGACGAGCATGATGACGCCGAGCGCCATCACCGCGACGTCCGCGAGCACGTCGAGCACCATCAAAAGCTTCTTGGAAAGATAGCGGTCGAACGCGGTCATGCGGATGTGTGTGCCGCGGCGGATCGCAAGCGCCGCGGAAAGCACCGCCATATAGCTCATGGCGGTGAGCACGATCTCCTCCGTCCAGGACGGGTCGGTGAAAATATGGAGGAAGGCAAAGGCCTGGTTGTTGCGCGAGAGCTGCTGGCAATAGCGCCCGAGCACGGCGTAGGACGTGATCAGGATATCCGCGACAAGCAGGACCTTGCAGATGAAAAGAAACGTTTTGTACGTAAAATCGTATGCCGGCTTGAGCTTGTCGAGCGCAGCGAAGAATTTAGGCATGATCGTTCTCCTTTACGCAAGTATCGAAAGGGCTGGGAATACGCGGGGAGGGTGCGGGCTTTCCCGCGCCCTCCCGACGCTTGTGTTCTGTTTGGCTTACTTCATCGCCTGGATCTGGTTGTACAGATCGCCCAGATCGCCGGTGGTGTACTGGGAGACGACGTCCTTGACGGCGTTCGCCCACGGGGTCTTGTCGGTGACCTCGACAATGTTGACGCCCTCGCTCCTGAGCTCGGTGAGGACCTTCTCCTCAGCGCCGTCGCAGACGCCGGAGTTCAGGGCGCTGTAGAGCTCGCCGAAGGAAACGACCGTCGGGGAGGCGCCAAGGCCCTCGACCAGACCGTTCATGATCGGGTCGTTGGACACGCGCAGCTTCATGCCCTTGAGATCCTCAATGCCGGAGAAGTGCTCGCGGCTGGCGAAGGTGAACGGAAGCGTGCACAGCACGGTCTTCTTAACGCCGAAGGAGTTGAGCGCGAAGACCATGACCAGAGCGAGCAGCAGAGAAAGCGCTTTCTTCATGTTCAAATCCGCCTAATCATACTGTGAGCCGTTTCGATCGCGGCTCTTAACGTGAGATTACTCTACCATTTGATTCCATTTTTGTCCACTAGTATACTAGTCAAAAATCAAAAGAACTTTTTGTGTACTTCAACCAAATAAGCAATTGCCGCTTGCCAAATCCACATCAAATATACTAAGGTATGCGGCGTCTGCCTCTACGCAGGAGTGAAGCACGCGTTTCTCCTTCCGGACGGGGACGCCTGGCAGCGGCTCGCGGCGCATATGGACAACGCAAGGGACCTGCGCGGCTGACGCGCGGGTCCTTTTTTTGCAAAAACAGCAACCTGCACAAGAATCACAAAGATTTTTTAGCCGCTCTGCTGTATTGAATTCTAGTATACAAGTATTATAATGGTTTGTGATATGTTCGGCGCGAAAACCATGCTTTTTAAGGAGGCATCGCAGTTATGAACGAAGTACTGAAAACCATTTCCCAAATCGGCGTCGTGCCGGTCATCGCCATCGACGACGCGAAAAAGGCGGTTCCGCTCGCGAAGGCGCTCGTCGCCGGCGGGCTTCCCGCCGCGGAGGTCACCTTCCGCACCGCCGCCGCCGAGGAGGCGATGAAGGCGATCGCCGCGGAGGTTCCGGAGATGCTCGTCGGCGCGGGAACGGTCACCAACCACGACCAGCTCGACCGCGCGCTCGCCGCGGGCGCGAAATTTATCGTCAGCCCCGGCTTTAACCCCGACACCGTGAAGTACGGCCTTTCCAGGGGCGCGCTGATGCTCCCCGGCACCGCGACCGGCGGCGAGATGGAGCAGGCGATGGCGTTGGGACTGGAGGCGGTCAAGTTCTTCCCCGCCGAGGACAACGGCGGCGTGAAGAAGCTCAAGTCGTTTGCCGGACCCTACCGCACGCTCAGGTGGATGCCCACCGGCGGCGTCAACACCAAAAACCTGATGGATTACCTCTCCTTCGACCAGGTGCTCGCCTGCGGCGGCACATGGATGGTCAAGAAGGACATGATCGAGGGCGAGCGGTGGGACGAGATCACCGCGATCTGCCGCGAGGCGGTCCGGACGATGCTGGGCTTTCGCATCGCGCACGTCGGCGTCAACTGCGGCGGCGCGGACGAGGCGGAGAGGCTTGCAAAGCTCGTCTCGGCGATGTTCGGCTTTGCGTCCCGCGAGACGAGCAAGTCCTGGTTCGCCGGCGACGCGATCGAGTATATGAATACCGCCGGCCCCGGCGCGAAGGGGCACATCGGCATCAAGACCAACAGCGTCGAGCGCGCGATGTACCACCTCGGCCGGCAGGGCGTGGAGTTCGACGAGAGCACCATTACCCGCAACGACAAGGGCGCGGCGAAATCTGTTTACATCAAGGGCGAATTCGGCGGCTTTGCGATCCATCTGGTTCAGTAAGCTGCGCTTACTGAACCGGATGATCGCGGCTTGCGCCGCGTGACAGATCAAAAGCCGGCGGCACAACGGCGCGCCGCTGCGCGCGCCTGTGCCGCAGAAGACGTATTGTATTCATCAAACTGCAAAGGAGTTTTGATATGCCTAAGATCATCACCTTCGGCGAGCTGATGGTTCGCCTTCAGCCGTACAACTATGAACGCTTTGTGCAGGCGGACCATCTCGAATTCAGCTTCGGCGGCGGCGAGGCAAACGTCGCCGTGTCGCTCGCGAACTACGGCATGGACGCCGCCTATGTTACCAAGCTCCCCGCCCACGCCATCGGGCAGTGCGCGGTCAACTCCCTGCGCCGCTACGGCGTCGACACGAGCCTGATCGTGCGCGGCGGCGACCGCGTCGGCATCTACTACAACGAAAAGGGCGCGTCCCAGCGCGGGAGCGTGTGCATCTACGACCGCGCGCACTCGGCGATCGCCGAGGCGACGACCGCCGACTTTGACTGGGACAAGATCTTTTCCGGCGCGGACTGGTTCCACTTCACCGGCATCACGCCGGCGCTCGGCCCCAATGTGGTCGATATCTGCCGCGAGGCGTGCAAGGCGGCGAAGGCGCACGGCGTCAAGGTTTCGTGCGATCTCAATTACCGCGGCAAGCTCTGGACGCGCGAGCAGGCGCGGGAGGCGATGACCGAGCTGTGCCGGTACGTCGACGTGTGCATCTCCAACGAGGAGGACGCGAAGGACGTGTTCGGCATCGAGGCGGCGGCGACGGACGTCACCGCGGGCAAGCTGGACCGCGAGGGCTACAAGTCCGTCGCCAAACAGCTCGCCGACAGGTTCGGCTTTGAAAAGGTCGCCGTCACGCTGCGCGAATCCCACTCCGCGAGCGACAACGGCTGGAGCGCGATGCTTTTTGACGCGAAGAAAGACGAGTACTGCTTCTCAAAGAAATATGAGCTGCACATCATCGACCGCGTCGGCGGCGGCGACAGCTTCGGCGGCGGGCTGATCTATTCCCTGCTCACCGGCAAGTCCACGCAGGACGCGGTGGAGTTCGCGGTCGCGGCGTCCGCGCTCAAGCACACGATCGAGGGCGACTACAACATGGTTGGCGTCGCCGAGGTCGAAAAGCTCGCCGGCGGCGACGGCTCCGGCCGCATCCAGCGCTGAGGGGAGGGCGGAGCATGAAGCCCTTCATGGACAAGGATTTCCTGCTGGAAACCGAGACCGCGAAGCATCTGTTCCACGATTTCGCGGAGCGTCAGCCGCTGGTCGATTACCACTGCCACATCTCGCCGCGCGAGATCTACGAAAACCGCCGCTTCAACGACGTCACCGAGGTCTGGCTCGGCGGGAAAAACCCGGACGGCACATACTTCGGCGACCACTACAAATGGCGCGTCATGCGCTCGAACGGCGTTCCCGAGGACTATGTCACCGGCGGCAAGCCCGCCTGCGAGCGCTTTTTGAAGTTTGTCGAGGCGCTTGAGCCCGCGATCGGCAACCCGATGGTACACTGGTGCAATCTGGAGCTGCACAGGTTCTTCGATTACGACAAGCCCCTCACGCGCGCGAACGCGATGGAGGTCTGGGACCTGTGCGCCGACAAGCTGCGCAACGACCCGTCGCTCACCGTGCGCGGCATCATCGAGCGGGCGAACGTCGCCTTCATCGGCACGACGGACGACCCCGTCGACACGCTCGAGTGGCATGAGAAGATCGCCGCCGACCCAAGCATCAAGGTCAAGGTCTGCCCGTCCTTCCGCCCCGACAAGGCAATCAACATCAACAAGCCCGGCTTTGCCGCGTATATCGGAAAGCTCGCCCAAAGCGTCGGCAGGGAGAGCCTTCCGACGGTGGACGACGTCTGCGCGGCGCTGAGCGAGCGGCTGGCGTTTTTCGCCGGACACGGCTGCCGCGCGAGCGACCACGGACTGGACTACGTCCCGTTCCGGCCCGCTTCGGCGCGCGAGGTCGAAGCGGTCTATGAAAAGGCGCTGCGCGGCGAGGCCGTCACCGCCGAGGAAGCGGAGCAATACCAAACCGCGATATTGCTGCACCTCGGACGGGAGTACCACCGGCTGAACGTCGCGATGCAGCTCCATTACTCCTGCTACCGCAACGCCAACGAGCGGATGTTTGACCTGCTGGGGCCCGACACGGGCTTTGACATGATCGCCCAGACCTCCTGCGGCATCCGGATCGCGCAGTACCTCTCCGCGCTCGACAAGACCGGCGAGTGCCCCAAGACCATTTTGTACTCGCTCAACGGCGTGGACAACGATATGCTCGGCACGCTCATCGGCTGCTTCCAGGGCGACGAGGTGCCCGGCAAGCTCCAGCTCGGCTCCGCCTGGTGGTTCATGGACACGAAGAGCGGCATGGAAAACCAACTGCGCTCGCTTGCGAATCTGGGGCTGCTCGGCAACTTTGTCGGCATGCTGACCGACTCGCGCTCGTTCCTCTCCTATGCCCGCCACGACTACTTCCGCCGCATTTTCTGCAATTTGGTCGGGAACTGGGTCGAAAACGGCGAGTACCCGAACGACGACGCGGCGCTACGGCGCATCGTCGAGGGCGTGAGCTACGCCAACGCCGCGCGCTATTTTGGCTTGTAAGGATAACGCCATGGAACGCTTGACTTATGACGCCCTTGCGGCGCGGGGCTGCGGCGGCTATCTTCTCGGGCAGGCGCCGGAGCGCGTGCTGCAGTTCGGCGAGGGCAATTTTTTGCGCGCGTTTGCCGAGGATTTCATTGATCGAATGAATGAAGCCGCGGGCTTTGACGCCAAGGTCGTGCTTGTCCAGCCGCGCGGGTCATCGAGGCGCCGCAGTCGCTCAAAAACGAGCTTCCGTTTGAACAGGCGGGGCTTCCCGTTCGGGTCGTCGACGACGTCACGCCCTACAAGCAGCGCAAGGTGCGCATTCTGAACGGCGCGCACACGGCGATGGTGCTCGGCGCGTATCTCGCGGGCAAGAGCATTGTGCGCGAGTGCATGGAGGACCCGGTCATCTGCAGCTTTCTCAACAAGGCGCTCTTTGACGAGATCATCCCGACGCTCGACCTGCCGCGTTCCGAGCTGACGGCGTTCGCAGCCTCGGTCATCGACCGCTTCAACAACCCCTACATCGACCACCGGCTGCTCTCGATCGCGCTCAACTTCACCGCAAAGTGGAAGGCGCGCGTGCTGCCGAGCGTGACCGAGTACGTCAAGAGGACGGGAGAGCTTCCCGCGCGCCTGACGTTTTCCTTTGCCGCCTACGCCGCGTTTTACCGCAAGGGCGGCGAGGCGGTGAGCGACGACGAGTGGGTGCTCGACTTCTTCCGCGCGCACGCAAACGACGACACCAAGACGTTCGTTCACGCGCTCGTGCACAACGAGCGGATGTGGGGCGACGCGCTTGCTGGAGCATCCGCGGCGCGACAAACCTCGCCAATCTTCTCTGCCTGTATCATACAACAGGCTTTTCAGGCATGTTTACCGGCTTTGCTTTGCCGGCAGCAGAAACAGCTGCGGCTGATTGGAGACCGTTGAGCGCGTCCAAAATACCGCTCAAGACGGGCAAAGGTTACGAATGCCGGAGCCGTGCGACCGTCCCGAATCTGCCTTGGCTCAAGGCGATAACGGGCTACCAGTCTCTTGCAGAAATCCGGCTGAGCTGACGGGAGCGGGAATACTGAGTACAAACAAGATCCTCAAGCGAATGGAATTCTTGCCAACGTGCGCTTGACACATACTGTAACATACAAACCGCTTGCCAACCGGCTCGAAAATTGTTATAATATCTCATGATAATGCGCCGGATGTGCGAGGAGGTGGGGAGCGTGTCTGGCTTTGTGGATAACTATACGCAGGTGGGCGATATCATAGCGGTCACCATGTGCCTCCTGTTCGCGCTGCTGCTGCGGCTCTCGTTCGTCAGCCGCACGCGCAGCTTCCTGCTGTTTCGGATGATGCTGCTCATGATTGGCATCGCGGCGTATTCCAACATCCTCGTGCATGTGTTCATACGCACCGGCACGGCGCCGCTTGCCGTGGTCACGGGGCTGCGCATCGTACACTACTCGTCGATGTTCGGGAACCTGTTTTTGTTCCTGTTCTATTATCTGGAAACCATGCGCGTGAGCGCGAAGAAAAGCCGGCGCATCCTCGCCGTCTGCGCGGCGGTGCTGGTGGGGCTGATCCTCTATATGATCTTCGGCAGCATCCTGAACCTCGGGACGTTCCGCGATACGCAGAACCAGGATCAGGTCTGGGTGCAGCTGTTCAACGTGGGATACCTGTTCTTTGTCGGCGCCGCGGCGGCCGTGGCGTTCCGCTACCGGGGGCGCATCTACCGCCAGATATCCTTCGGCGTGCTCGGAGGCAGCTTTATTGCGGTTTTGCTGCTGATCATTCAGGCGCGGCATTCGCAAAGCTCTTACACGGTGGCGTCGTTCCTGTTCCCTGCCGTCGCGCTTTTGTATCTGGTGCACGCCAAGCCCTACGATCTGGAACTCGGCGCGATCGACGTGCTCGGCTTCGACGAGCACATCCGCTTCTGCCGCCGGCACGGGCGCGAGCTGCTGCTGGTCAGCCTGCTGCTGCCGGATTTCGACAACAACGAAAAGAAGTACCCCAGCGACATTCAGCAGCAGATCCGCCGCTTTGCCACGTCCTATTTCCGCCGCGCGGTGCTCTTTCAGGTGTCCAACGGGCGCATCATTTTCGCGATGGAGACGCGCCGGAACCCGAACTACGAAGAGACGATCCGCAAAACGCTCTCGGCGTTCGGCGAGCTGTACGAGCAGTACCAGATGGATCACAAGATCGTCATCACCACGACGCTCGCATCCGATGAGGAAATTAATTATGTCAACCTGATCCGCTATGTCGAGTCGCGCATACCGATCAATTCGGCGCACTGGATCCCGCAGGAGGATCTCGACGCCTACCGCCGCCACCGCCGCATCATTCAGGAGCTCACAGCCATCCACGCCGCGCAGGACATGAACGACCCGCGCGTGCTGGTATACTGCCAGCCCGTGCTGAACCTGCGCACGGGAAAGTACGATACGGCGGAGGCGCTGATGCGGCTGCAGATCGACGATCTGGGGCTTGTGCCGCCGAACGATTTTATTTCGCTCGCGGAGGAGCACGGCTACATCTCGATCCTCAGCAAGATCATCTTCAACAAGACCTGCACGGCGATCCGCGCCCTGCTGGACGAGGGCTATTTTGTCCGCCGCATCTCGATCAACTTCTCGATGATCGATCTGCGCAACCCCGATTTCAGCACCCTTCTCACGCAGATCATCCGCGAGCACGGCATTCCGAGCGAAAAGGTCGCCATTGAGCTGACCGAGAGCCAGAACGAGCGCGACTTCATGCTCGTCAAGGAAAAGATCGCCGAGCTGCACGACAGCGGCGTCAAATTCTACCTCGACGACTTCGGCACGGGCTATTCCAACTTCGACCGCATCATGGAGCTGCCCTTCGACATCATCAAGTTCGACCGCTCGCTGGTCATCGCCAGCGGCGCGGACGCGGAGAAGAAGACGATGGTCTCGCACCTTGCGCAGATGTTCAACGATACGCACTATTCCATCCTCTACGAAGGCGTGGAGACGGATTCCGACCAGGAGCGCTGCACGGAGATGTGCGCGAGATACCTCCAGGGCTACAAGTTCTCGCCCCCGATCCCGATCGAACGGCTGCGGGACTATTTTGAAAAGACCGCGTAAAAAAGCATAAGGAACCGCACAGGCAAAGCCTGTGCGGTTCCCTTTTTCGCGTCAGTATTTTCGGCGTTCCTTCCCGGTTCTCTGGTAGTAGACGGTCTTCGCCTCGTACATGCTTTGATCCGCGACGCGCACCAGCTCCTCGGCGGTGAGCTTCGGATGGTCCGCCGCGAGCGCGCAGCCCGCCGCGATGCTCAGCTCCTTCACGCTTTTGCCCCGCCAGAGCTTCGTTTCACGCTCGAGCGATTTGAGCGCCGCGTCGGCGTCCTCCCGGCGCATATTTGCGAGGACAATGAATTCGTCCCCGCCCGTGCGGTAGCAGCGCCCGTATTTCCCGAAGACCGCCTCGATGCAGCGCGCGGCGCCGCAGATCAGCTCGTCGCCCGCTTCGTGGCCGAGCGTGTCGTTTGTCGCCTTGAGCCCGTTGACGTCGACGGAAAAGGCGGCGAGATCCGAGGGCAGCGGCATGGCGTCGTCGTAGTCCCTGAGCGCTTTCATATAGGCGAAACGGCTTTGCAGGCGCGTCAGGGCGTCGGTCGAGATCTGGACCTGCTGCTCGAGCAGGTGATCGTCCGCGGCGAGCTGGGAAAACTCCGAATAGTGGATGAAGACCAGCGCGGCGCCGAGCGTCAGCCCCAGATATGCCGTGCGGGTGTCGCCGCCGAGGAATTCCTGAAGCAGAACGCCCGCAAACACGATGACGACGATGCCGTACAGGGACGCGCGGTTCTGGCGGCGGAACGTCATCCCGTAGAGGATGAATTCGATGACGACCAGCGCCATGATGAGCGTGTAGGCCACGGCGTAGACGTTATAAAGCGGGCCGTGCGCGTAGCGGTTCTGCGCGTCGATGGTCACCATCCAGCCGCCGAAGAGGGAGACGACCTGAAAGAGCGCGTTGGCGCCCATCACGGCGAGAAGTATCCTGTGCCAGCGGCTGCGGACGCGCATCGGGCCGAGCAGCGCGCCGCTTGCTATGGGCGTGAGGATGTAGTCCGCGCACTTGACCAGCTTCAGCGGCCACTGGGACGGCAGGGGCATGCCGTTGAGGCGGATGCCGCCCCACTCCGCCAGCGAGGAAACCGCGATGAGCGCGTATGTGAGATAAAACAGCGCCTTGTCGCTGCGGTGGATGCGGTCGTTTTCGTGTACCAGAACACCGAGAACGAACAGCGCCAGCCAACAGAGGCACAGCACGGCGGGATAGTAGTTGGACATCGTTTCCTCCTCAGGTAGCCGAAAGGTCTGTCGCGCCGCTGTCGCCGAGCGGCTCCAGCTTTGCCTTGAACGAGATGTTGCGGGGCGTTTCCATGTCGTCGAACAGGACGATGTGGGCGCCCTTTTCCGTGTCGACGTCCACGACCGTGCCGTCGCCGAAGATCGCGTGGCGCACGCGCTGGCCGGCGGCAAACATGAACGCGGAACGGTTTTCGGGCATATAGCGCTCGCTTGCGTCGATGTAGCCGCGCGCGTCGCGGATCAGCGATTCGGCGGGTTTTTGCGTATATTCGAGCAGCGCCGGGTCGACGTCCAGCACAAAGCGTGACGGATAGCGCGGCGAGCCGTCGAGGTTCCAGCCCTCCGCCTCCGAGAGGTACAGCCGCCGCTGCGCGCGCGTCATGGCGACGAAGGCGAGCCGGCGCTCCTCCTCCATCTGCTCCATCGTGTCGGTCTTTTTTGAGGGGCACACGCCCTCGTTCATGGCGCAGAGAAACACATACGGGAATTCGAGGCCCTTTGCCGCGTGGATCGTCATGAGCTTCACGCGGTCGCTCTTGTCCGGGACATCGGCGTTGGTAAAGAGCGCCACGTGCGCGAGGTAATGCTCGAGCATCGCTTCCTCGCCGCAGGTGGTTTCGTATTCGAAGATCGACTGCTTGAGCTCGGCGAGGTTGTCCAGCCGCTCCTGGCTGCCCTCTGTGCGCAGCATCGTTTCATAGCCGCTCTTGTCGAGAAGGTCCGAGAGCAGCTCCGAGATCGGTTTTTCGGCATAGTCCGCGCCGAAGCGCTCCACAAGGCGCACGAACTGCTCCGCCTTCGTGCGCTGAAAGATATCGTCGTCGAGCGTCCGGCGCAGCGCCTCGTAGAGCGAGCAGCCGTGCGCCGCGGCGTAGTCCTCCAGATGCCGCATGCGCCGCTCGCCGAGGTTGCGCTTGGGCACGTTGGCGATGCGCCGGAAGGAGAGGTCGTCCCGGTAGGCGATCATGCGCAGGTACGAAAGCGCGTCCTTGATCTCCGCGCGGGCGTAGAACTGCACGCCGCTGTAGATGTGATAGGGGATATCCGCGGCGAGCAGCGCGTTTTCAATGTTGCGCGTGATGTAGTGCGCGCGGTAGAGCACGGCAATGTCGCGGTACGCCTCGCCCCGCTCGCGGAGG
>SVKM01000009.1 GCA_015068465.1 Oscillospiraceae bacterium
CCTGCCCCGCGGAGACGAGTTCCCGCGCGGGCGCGAGAAACGAACTCAAAAAGCCCTGAAACGCCATGATCATACCCGTGGTGAACTCGCCGCGCATCGTCAGCCAGACGCCGAGAATGAGCACCGCCGTGTTGCTCAGCGCGGAGAGGATCGCCGGGATCATGCCGAGATACTGGCTCACGCGCGCGAAGCGCACGCTCTGCGTGTTGACGCTTGCCTGGTAGCCCGACCACTTTTCAAAAAAGCCGTTCTCCGCGCCCGACGCCTTGATCGTCTCGATCATCTCGACGCCCGAGACCGTCGCCGCCGCGAGCTTGCCCTGGTCACGCATCATCACGCGCGTGACGTTGACGCGCTTTTCGGAGATCACGTGCGAGAGCCAGGCGTTGATGAGCACCGTGCTCAGCCCCACCAGCGTCAAAAGCCACGAATAGCGGATCATCACCACGAAGTAGAAGACCATCATCGCGGTGTTCAGGAGCAGCGGCGCGACGGTTTCCACGATGTCCTCCGCGATGCTCGCGTTCGCGCCCTTGCGCTGCTGGATGTCGCCCGCCATGCGCTGGGAGAAGAACTCCATCGGCATTTTCAGCACCTTCCACATGTAGGAGGCGTTGCCGACAACCGCCATCTTGCCGCTCAGTCGCAGGGAGTAGATTGCCTGCACCCACGCGCTCACAAGCTGGATCGCGGCCAGAAGCACGAGGCCGATGAAAAACGGCGTGACCCATTCGGGATCGCGCCCGGTGAGGAGCTGGTCGAGGAACACGCGCGAAAAGCCCGCGCTCAAAATGCCCGTGAGCGAGGTGATGACCGTCGTGAGCGTAACGAAGGCGATCGACGCCTCCGCGCCCTCCAGACGCTTTTTGGCAAAGCGCAGGACGCTCTTGGGCTTGCCGCCCGGGGTAAAGCCCTCGCCCGGCTCGATGATCAGGCAGATGCCCGTGAAGCTCTTGTCGAAGACCTCCATCGGCACGCTGTAAGCGCCCTTGGCGGGGTCGTTGAGGTAGACCTTGTTCCCGCGAAAGCCGTCGCAGACCACGAAGTGGTTGAAGTCCCAGTGGATGATGCACGGGAACTTTCCCTTTGCGCGCAGGTCCTCCGGCTCGTAGCGGTAGCCCTTGGCGGCCATGCCGTAGCTGCGCGCCGCCTTGAGGACGTTGCTCGCCTTGCTGCCGTCGCGCGATACGCCGCAGTCGCGGCGCACCTCCTCAAGCGGTATCCACTTATCATAGTACGCCATCACCATGCAAAGCGACGCCGCGCCGCACTCCAGCGCCTCGAGCTGCATCACCACCGGCACCTTTGCGACGCCCGTGGTGAGCGGCTGTTTGATCCTTTTCTCCGCCATCTGTCTCTCTCCGCCTCCATCGTTTTTGTCCGCGCGGCGCGGTTTCGCGCCGCTCCGTTCAGTTCGTCACATAGACGATGGGGTGGACCTCCTCCACGCTGCCGTCCGCCGCGTGCGCCTCCACCGTGCCGAGTACGCTCCACGCGAGCATCCCCGCCAACAGGAGAATGAGCGCCGCGAGCACCAGCCACACCGACGGCGTGGTGACGCGGATGTAATCGTTCAGCTCCTCCGGGCTGGACACGCGCTCCATGCTCTTTTCCCGAAAGACGCCGCTTCCCGTTTTGTTCTCAGCCATTTCGTTTTCCCTCCGTTACTGGGCAGAAGTTTGCCCGATTTTCGCCCCGCCGTGAAACGCGGAAGGCATTTGTTTTGGCGGTCTCCGCCTAATGATATGAGAAATTTCGGAATGTGGCAGCAAATTACTCATTAATATTTTAATAGGCAGAATGAAAATTTGCAATAGCAAGTTGCGCGTGCGGCGCGCGCGGCGGCAAAAAAGAGGGTCTGCTTTTCGCAGACCCTCTCTTTGTCCGATTTTTCAGCCGAGCTTCTTCCTCGGGATAAAGCGGCCGATCACGCCGCCGACGACCGCCGCCGCGACCGCCGGGAGCAGCCAGCCGAGTCCGAACTCCGCCAGCGGCAGACTCATGGTGTAGACGTCGACCGACGGCAGGTGCATGTCGATCTCGGTCAGCAGCGCCACGATCATCGCAAAGCCCGCGCCGAGCGGCGGCGCGTAGGTCTCCTCGCGCACGCGCTGAGGCAGGAACGAGAGGAAGACGAGCATGATGTAGATGGGGAAAATGACGTCCAGCACGGGCGCGGCGATGCTCAGGATCATCTCCGTGCCGAGGTTGGAGAGCATGTAGCTCACGAAGATCACCGTCAGCATCGTCGGCTTGTAGGGCAGCTTCCCGCCCGTGATCTCTTCAAAGTTCTGCGAGCAGGAGGAGGTCAGGCCGATCGCGGTCGTCAGGCACGCCGCCGCGACGATGAGCCCGAGCAGGAACGTGCCGTAAGGCCCGATGAGGTAGTGCGTGATGTCGATGAGCAGCGCCGGACGGTCCTTGACCGCCAGCACCTTCATCACCGCGTCGCCCGAAGCCGTCGCGCCGAGGTAGGCAAGCCCGCAGTACACGATGAAAAGCCCCATCGCCGCGATGACGCCGCCGGAGGCGACCATCTTGACCTGCTCGCGCTCCTCGGTGATGCCGGACTCCTTCACGGACAGCAGCGCGATGACGCCCAGCAGCACCGCGCCGAGCATATCCATCGTCTGGTAGCCGGCGCTCAGGCCGCCTGAGAGCGCCTCGCTGAGCGTCGCGGCGGGAACGGTGGGCCCCAGCGGTGTGATGATGCCGACGGCGATGAGGATGAGCAGCGCCACGAGCATGACCGGCGAGAGGATCTTGCCGATGATGTCCACAACCTTGCCCGGACGCAGGCACAAAAAGGCGACAAGCCCGAAGTAGACCGCGCCGAACACCCACGACACCCAGGGCGCCGGGTCCTCAAGCAGCGGCTTGAGCGCGATGTCGAACGTCGTCGACGCCGTGCGCGGGATCGCGATCAGCGGGCCGAGGCAGAGCGTGTTGAGAAACGTCAGCGCGAACGCCGTCTTCGGCGTGAGCTGGCGCGCGGTTTCCGACATGAAGTCGCCCTTCGCGCGCACGAAGGCGAGCAGCGCGATGACCGACAAGCCCGCGTCGACGAGAATATACATCAGGAAGCCGAAAAACCAGTTGCTTCCGCAGATGGTGCCGAGCGCCGGCGGCAAGATCAGGTTGCCCGCCCCGAAAAACATGGCGAACAGCGCAAAGCCGAGGACAAGGATCTTGCCGAAGGGCACTTTCTGTTTCACCGCACACTCCCCCTATACATTACTAATAGTATGGCGCTGTTCTGCACGCGGCTACACTGTCCACGGTACAAGGACAGTATCGGTGCATTATGACCGCCGTCTATGTATTATAAAGCAGAGCACCGCGCGTGTAAAGAGGAATTTTAGATATTTTTGTGGAATATTTCTGAATTTGGAATTGACTTTGCCATCGGTTTTGGTTATAGTTGAATGCGCTGTGTGCAACAGCGGAAGTACATTGGGGAGGATACGGAATGAGCAACCAAGACGTCCTGCGCCGCGTGGGCGAGATCGTCGACGGCTACGGCTGCCGGCGCGAGCATCTGATCGCGATCATGCAGGATATCCAGAGCGAATACAAGTACCTGAGCACGGACGCGCTCGAGCTGGTGGCGGACAAGCTCGGCATCGGCGTGGCGAAGGTCTACAGCGTCGCCACGTTCTACGAGAATTTCTCGCTCGAGGCGAAGGGCAAGTACATCATCAAGGTCTGCTGCGGCACGGCGTGCCACGTGCGCAAGTCCCAGCCGATCTACGACGGCCTGCGCGAATATCTGGGCCTCAAGGGCAAGAAAAAGACCTCGGACGACGGCCTGTTCACGCTGGAAACCGTCGCGTGCCTCGGCGCGTGCGGCCTCTCGCCGGTCATGACGGGCAACGACGAGGTCTACCCGAAGATGACGCCGGAGAGCGCCATCGCGCTGCTGGAATCGCTGCGCGCAAAGGAGGCGAAGAAGCATGCCTAAGAAAAAGCTGACCCGCGAGCGTCTGGACGCGATGCGCGCCGAGGCGAAGTCCCTCATCGCCGCCGATACGCGCGAGGTGCTGGTGTGCGCCGGCACCGGCTGCATCGCCGGCGGCTCGCTGAATATCTATGACAGGATCAAGGAGCTGTGCGAGAAGCGCGGCCTCAATACCCGCGTTTCGCTCCGCCACGAAAAAGAGGGCGGCGACGACGCGCTGCACTTCAAGAAAACCGGCTGCCACGGCTTCTGTGAGATGGGCCCCCTGCTCCAGATCGAGCCGGACGGCATCCTCTATACGCACGTCAAGCTTGAGGACTGCGAAGAGATCGTCGAGAAGACCATCCTCAAGGGCAAGGTCATCGACCGACTCGTCTACAAACTCAATGGCAAGTCCTACGCCAAGGACAGCGAGATCCCGTTCTACAAGCTCCAAAAGCGCGTGGTGCTCGAAAACTGCGGTGCGATCGACGCCGAGCACCTGCTCGAATACATCGGGCGCGACGGCTATCTCGCCTTTGAAAAGGCGCTCTTTGAGATGAGCGACGAGCAGATCTGCCAGGAGATCCTCGACTCGGGCCTGCGCGGCCGCGGCGGCGCGGGCTTCCCCGCCGGCCGCAAGTGGGACAGCGTCCGCAAGCAGCCCAAGGGCAAGAAGTACGTGGTGTGCAACGGCGACGAGGGCGACCCCGGCGCGTTCATGGACCGCTCCATCATGGAGGGCAACCCCCACGCCATCATCGAGGGCATGCTTATCGCCGCGCTCGCCGCGGGCAGCGACGAGGGCTTCATCTACGTCCGCGCGGAGTATCCGCTCGCGGTCGACCGTCTTCGCACCGCGATCGCGAAGGCGGAGGAGCTGGGCCTGCTCGGCGACCACATCATGGGCACCGACTTCAGCTTCCACCTGCACATCAACCGCGGCGCGGGCGCCTTCGTCTGCGGCGAGGGCAGCGCCCTGACCGCGTCCATCGAAGGCAAGCGCGGCATGCCGCGCGTCAAGCCTCCGCGCACCGTCGAGCACGGCCTCTGGGCGCAGCCGACGGTCCTCAACAACGTCGAGACCTACGCGAACGTCCCGCTGATCATCCGCAACGGCGCGAAGTGGTTCCGCTCGTTCGGCACCGAGAAGAGCAGCGGCACGAAGGCGTTCGCCCTGACCGGCAACGTCGTCAACACCGGCCTTATCGAGGTTCCGATGGGAACGACGCTGCGCGAGATCATCTTCGACATCGGCGGCGGCATCAAGGACGGCAAGAAGTTCAAGGCGGTCCAGATCGGCGGCCCCGCCGGCGGCTGCCTCACCGAGGAGCACCTCGACCTCCCGCTCGACTTCGACTCGCTCAAGAGCGTCGGCGCGATCATCGGCTCCGGCGGCCTGGTCGTCATGGACGAGGACACCTGCATGGTGGAAACCGCGCGCTTCTTTATGAGCTTCACGCAGAACGAATCCTGCGGCAAGTGCGTGCCGTGCCGCGAGGGCACGAAGCGCATGCTGGAGATCCTCACGCGCATCGTCAACAACGAGGGTACGATGGAGGATCTCGACATGCTCGAATCCCTCTCCCAGACCATCAGCGAGGCGGCGCTGTGCGGCCTCGGCCAGGCGGCGTGCAACCCCGTCAAGAGCACGCTCAAATACTTCCGCGACGAATACCTCGCCCACGTGCGCGACAAGCACTGCCCGCACTGCAACGGCAAGAAGAAGGGTCTCGTCATTGACCCCGACAAGTGCAAGGGCTGCGGCAAGTGCAAGCGCAACTGCCCGATGGAGGCGATCTCCGGCGAGACGCGCAAGCCCCATACCATCGACATCGACAAATGCATCAAGTGCGGCGCCTGCATGAGCAACTGCCCGTTCGGCGCCATCAGTGAGGAGGCGTAACGCAATGGCAAAGGGAATCATGATCATCGACGGCCAGCGCGTCGCCTTCGACGGCGAGAAGAACGTCCTGTCCGTTATCCGCAAGGCGGGCATCGAAATGCCCACCTTCTGCTACCACTCCGACCTGTCGACCTACGGCGCGTGCCGCATGTGCATCGTCGAGGACGAGCGCGGTAAGATCGACGCCTCGTGCTCCATGGAGCCGCGCGACGGCATGGTCATCAAGACCAACTCCATGCGGCTTTTGAAGCACCGCCGCCTTATTCTGGAGCTGATGCTCGCGTCCCATGACTGCAACTGCACGACCTGCGCCAAGAGCGGCAACTGCCGCCTGCAGGAGCTCGCCCAGCAGTTCGGCGTGCGCCGCGTCCGCTTCGGCGACACGCGCGAGCGCGCGGAGATCGACGACTCCAGCCCCGCGGTCTTCCGCGACCCGAACAAGTGCATCCTCTGCGGCGACTGCGTGCGCGTGTGCGAGGAAATGCAGGGCATGGGCATCATCGACTTCGTCAACCGCGGCTCGCGCATGCAGGTCGCGCCCGCGTTCGACCGCAAGCTCAGCGAGACCAAGTGCGTCAGCTGCGGCCAGTGCGCCGCGGTCTGCCCCACCGGCGCGATCACCGTCAAGGACGAGATCGGCAAGGCGTGGGCCGCCATCCACGACCCCCAGAAGCGCGTGGTCATCCAGATCGCGCCCGCCGTGCGCGTCGCCGTCGGCGAGGCGTTCGGCATCCCGGCGGGACAGAACGTGCTCGACAAGCTCGTCACCGCGCTCAAGCTCATGGGCGTGGACGAGGTGTACGACACAATCTTCGCCGCCGACCTCACGACCATCTCCGAGGCGGAGGAGTTCAAGGCGCGCCTTGCCAAGGGCGGCCCGTTCCCGATGTTCACCTCCTGCTGCCCGGCGTGGGTGAAGTATCTGGAAAACGAGAACCCGAAGTACCTCAAAAATATCTCCACCTGCAAGTCCCCGATGCAGATGTTCGCCGCCGTGCTGCGCGACAAGTACGCCGCGAAGGACAAATCGGACGGCAGGCGCACCTACCACATCGCCGTCATGCCCTGCACCGCGAAGAAGATGGAGGCGGCGCGCGAGGAGTTCACCCACGACGGCATGCCCGACGTCGACCTCGTGCTCACCACGCGCGAGCTGATCGACATGATCCGCGAAACCGGCATCCTGCTCGACGAGGTCGAGCTGGAATCCCCCGACCTCCCGTTCGGCATGGGCTCCGGCGCGGCGATGATCTACGGCATGACCGGCGGCGTCGCCGAGTCCGTGGTGCGCTACTGCGTGCCCGACAAGAGCAAGAACGCCCTGCGCGAGATCGAGTTCATGGGTCTGCGCGGCGACGCGCCGATCAAGGAAGCGACGCTGCGCCTGGGCGACCAGGAGATCAAGCTCGCGGTCGTCAACGGTCTCGCCAACGCGCGCAAGCTGCTGCGCGACATCGACGAGGGCAACGCGTTCTATCACCTCGTCGAGGTGATGACCTGCCAGGGCGGCTGCGTCGGCGGCGCGGGACAGCCCCAGGGCTTCCGCGAAACGAAGCGCGCCCGCGGCGCCGGGCTTGCCGCGGCGGACCACTCCGCGACCTTCAAGCGCGCCGAGCGCAACCCGCTCGCATCCGAGATCCTCGAGCAGATGGGCGAGAAGAAGGCGCACAAGCTCCTGCATGTGAACTACGTCAAGAAAACGTCCAAAAAGTAACGAAAAAGAGGCTTCCCGAATCGGGAAGCCTCTTTTTTGCGTTTTTTGAAGCTCAGATGCCCATTTCCTTCTTGACCTCGCCGAAGCACTTGACGGCGAAATCGAGGTCCTCCTTCGTGTGGCCCGCGGAGATCTGCGTGCGCACGCGGTCGCGGCCCTTGGGAACGACCGGATAGCAGAAGCCCACGACGTACACGCCCTTGTCGAGCATGCGGCGCGCGAACTCGCCCGCGACCTTCGGGTCGTAGAGCATGACGGGAACGATCGGGTGCTTGCCGGGGAGCAGGTCGAAGCCGAGCTTCTCCATCTCCGCGCGGAAGTAGCGCCCGTTCTCTTGCACCTTGTCGCGCAGGGCGGTGGACTCGTTGAGCATGTTGATCGTTTCGATCGTCGCCGCGCAGATCGCGGGGGCGAGGGAGTTGGAGAACAGGTACGGGCGGCTGCGCTGGCGCAGCAGGTCGACGATCTCCTTCTTCGCGGCGGTGTAGCCGCCGGAGGCGCCGCCCATCGCCTTGCCGAACGTGCCGGTCAGGACGTCCACCCTGCCCATCACGCCGCAGTATTCCGGCGTGCCGCGGCCGTGCTCGCCCATGAAGCCGACGGCGTGGCTGTCGTCGACCATCACGAGCGCGTCGAACTCGTCGGCAAGGTCGCAGATGCCCTTGAGGTTGGCGATGTAGCCGTCCATCGAGAACACGCCGTCGGTGGCGATCATGATCTTCTTGCAGCCCGCGGCGCGCGCGTCGGTCAGCTGCTTGCGAAGGTCGTCCATGTCGCTGTTCTTGTAGCGGTAGCGGTGCGCCTTGCACAGGCGCACGCCGTCGATGATCGAGGCGTGGTTCAATTCGTCGGAAATGATCGCGTCGTCCGCGCCGAGCAGCGTTTCAAAGAGTCCGCCGTTGGCGTCGAAGCAGGAGGAATAGAGGATCGCGTCCTCCATGCCGACGAAGTCGGCGATCTTGCGCTCAAGCTCCTTGTGAATCTCCTGCGTGCCGCAGATGAAGCGCACGGAGGAAAGGCCGAAGCCCCACTTGTCGTAGCTCGCCTTCGCCGCGGCGATCAGGCGCGGGTTGTCGGAAAGCCCGAGGTAGTTGTTCGCGCACATATTGACAACGCGCTTTGCCTGCGTGGTGTCGATGCGCGAGCGCTGGGGCGTGGTGATGATGCGCTCTTCCTTGTAGGTGCCCGCCTCGCGGATCGCGTCCAGCTCGGCGGCAAAGCTCTCGTATGCAGACTTCATGGTTGCTCCTCCCTTTCTTACTTCTTCGTCCAGTCGAGGATGACCTTGCCGGACTTGCCGCTGTGCATCGCCTCAAAGCCCTTCTCGAACTCGGTGTAGTGGAACCGGTGCGTGATGGCGGGCGAGAGGTCCAGGCCGCCCTGCACCATGTAGCTCATCTGGTGCCAGTTGTCGAGCTTGCGCCCGTAGATGCCCTGGAGGCACAGGCCCTTGCCGATGACGTCGTTCATGTTGAGCGTGATCGGCGTGTTGCCGAGGCCGAGCAAGCTGATCTTGCCGCCGTTGCGCATGACGGAGATCATCTGGTTGAGCGCCGCGCCGCTGCCCGACATCTCAAAGCCGACGTCGAAGCCCTCGGTCAGGCCCTGCTTGCTCATCGCCTCGTGCAGGTCCTCGCGCGTGGTGTTGATCGCGGCGTCCGCGCCGAGCTTCTTGGCGAGGCCCAGACGATAGTCGTTGAGGTCGGTGACGATGACGCGGCGCGCGCCGGCGTACTTCGCGATCGCGACCGCGAGGATGCCCACGGGGCCGGCGCCAGTGATGAGCACGTCCTCGCCGACAAGGTTGAACATCAGCGCGGTGTGCGTCGCGTTGCCGACGGCGTCGAACATGGCGACGATGTCCTCGTCGAGCGACGGGTCGATGATGATGACGTTGCTCGCGGGGATGCAGACATACTCGGCGAACGCGCCGTCGCGGTCCACGCCGACGCTGCTCGTGTTCTTGCACCACTGGATGTTGCCGGTGTGGCAGTTGCGGCAGTGGCCGCAGGTGATGTGGCCCTCGCCGGACACGCGCTGGCCGACCGTAAGGCCCGTCACGCCCGCGCCGAGCTCGGCGATCTCGCCGACGTACTCGTGACCGATGACCATGGGCGGTTTGACGTGCTGCGCCGACCAGTCGTTCCAGTCGTAGATGTGTACGTCGGTGCCGCAGATCGCGGTCTTGTGGATCTTGATCAGTACCTCACCGGGGCCGGGAACGGGGACCGGCACCTGTCGAAGCTCGAGGCCGGGTCCGGCGGTCGGCTTCACGATTGCGTCCATCATACGCGCCATAATGTCCTCCATATGTATACACAATTTGCTCGCTGTGTCTTTGAGCTGACTACATATTAGTCTCCTTTTTTTGGATTGTCAAGCGCCAAAAGGCATGGTATCATTCATATTGTTCTTAGGATTTCGGTTTATCATCAATTATCGTAAAGGAGGCGGGGCCGATGCGCGTTTTGGTCGTGGAGGACGAAAAGCACCTCAACGGCATGATTGCCGAGGCGCTCACCGACGAGGGCTACAGCGCCGATTCCTGCTACAACGGCGTGGAGGCGCTGGAATTCATGGAATGCGCGTCCTACGACGTGATCGTGCTGGATATCATGATGCCGAAGATGGACGGGCTGACGCTCGTGCGGACGCTGCGCGCGCGCGGCGACGCGACGCCCGTGCTGTTCCTCACCTCGCGCGACAGCGTGGCGGACAAGGTCGCGGGCCTGGAGAGCGGCGGGGACTACTACCTCGTCAAGCCGTTCCACTTCGACGAGCTTTTGGCGGTCGTGCGCGCGATGACGCGGAAGTATACCGACAACCGCTCAAATGTTTACACCATCGCCGACCTCACGCTCGACGCCGGCGCGAAAACCGTCACGCGCGCGGGAAAAGCGATCGACCTGACGGCAAAGGAATTTTCGCTGCTCGAATACATGATCCGCAACCGCGGCGTCGTGCTCTCGCGCGAAATGATCGAAAACAACCTCTGGAACTACGACTACGAGGGCGGAACGAACGTCGTGGACGTCTACATCGGGTACCTGCGCAAAAAAATGGACACGGGCTTCGACAAGAAGCTCATCCAGACCGTCTGGGGCACCGGCTGGGTGCTGCGGGAGGAGTAAACGATGTTCAAGAAAGTAAACCTCTCCGCCAAGGTGCGGCTCACGGCGTGGTTCACGCTGATGATACTGCTGCTCTCGGCGATGGTGTTGGTGTTCGTGTTCGTCATCAACGGCGCGTCCGTGACCGACGACCCGGCGGGCAGGCTCGTCAAGGTCGTGCAGAACAACGCCAGCCGCGTGGAGTTCGACAACGGCGGCTTTGAGTGGAACGACATCGACTTCTACCGCCGCGGCGTCTATTGCAGCGTGTTCGATTCAAACGGCGAGCTGCTGCGCGGCGCGGTGCCCGAGGACGTGGAGATCGCGCTGCCGTTCGAGCCGAGCGTTGTGCGCTCGGTGTATGTAAACGACTCTGAATACTATGTTTACGACGTCTTTCTGGACATGACGGTGACCACGCTGTGGGTGCGCGGCGTGATCGACTCGGCGGACCGCAGCGGGCTGATGCACACGATCATGGTGCTGACGTGGACGCTGCTGCCGGCGATCCTGGTGCTCTCGATCGGCGGCGGATGGCTGATCGCGTACAACGCGTTCCGCCCGATGGAAACGATCGTGCAGCGCGCGGGCTCGATCTCCGACGGCGAAGACCTCTCCGCGCGCCTCGACCTCAAGCGCGGGCCGAGCGAAATGCGCCGGCTCGGCGGGACGTTCGACCGCATGTTCGCGCGGCTCGAAGCGTCGTTCAACGCCGAGCGGCAGTTCGCCTCCGACGCGGCGCACGAGCTGCGCACGCCCGTCGCGGTCATCCTCGCCCAGTGCGACCGCGCGCGGCGCAAGGACAAGACGAGCGAGGACTTTCTCAAGTCCCTGGACGTCATCGAGACGCAGGGGCACCGGATGTCGGAGCTGATCGACCAGCTCTTGAGCCTCACGCGGCTCCAGCAGGGCGTCGACCGCTATCCGCTGCGCGAGGCGGACCTGAGCGAATTTCTGACCGCCCTGAACGACGAGTTCGTCCCGCCCGCCGAGCGGGGCATCGCGCGCAGCGCCGAGATCGAGCCGGGGATCACCGCGAAGTTCAACCCGACGCTCATGGCGCGCATCGTGCAGAACCTGCTGACCAACGCCTATAAATACGGAAAAGAAAACGGGCACGTCGCGCTCTCGCTCCGCCGCGCGGGAAACACGGCGGAGCTGCGCGTCACGGACGACGGCGTCGGCATCGCGCCGGAGGATCTCGACAAGATCTGGCAGCGCTTCTGGCAGGCGGACGCCTCGCGCGGCGAGGACGGCGGCTCGGGGCTCGGGCTTGCGATGGTGCGCGAGATGGCGGCTTTCATGGGCGGCGCGGCGCGCGTGGAGAGCACGCTCGGCGCGGGCAGCACGTTCACCGTGACGCTGCCGCTGTAAGTTTACATAACATTAAGAGGCGAAGCTTTTTCAAAAAAGTTTCGCCTCTTAATAATTTTCTTAGAATTGTCGGGTAAGCTGAAACCATCAAAGGGAGAAAACACTCCGCCCCGGCGGACGAACATAAGTAATTTGAAAGGAGCCCATGAACATGAACAAGATTTCCGCTTACAGCGCCATCCTCGCCGCGATCGAATACGCGCGCCTCAACGAAGAGAACGCCTCCAACATCAACGTGCGCCACACCGACGGCCTTTACGAGATCCAGTTCGACAGCGACTGGACGCAGTACGACTGCTTCGTCGACGAGCATGACGGCGAGGTCCTCGGCTTCGACTGCCGCCCGCTGCCCGAGCACGTGATGCTTGCGGGCGAGTCCAGCCGCGCGATCGCCTGATCCGCGCCCCCAAATGCGCGCCCCCTGTCCGGGCTTTTCCGGGCAGGGGGCGTTTTTTTATTTGACAACGATCTCCACCGTGCTTTCTTGTCCCTGCCAGCTCGTGCCGTCCGCAAGATAGACCTTTTGCATGAGCGAGCCGTCCGCGAGCGTGTACTCGATCAAAAACGCCTCGCCGGCCGATACCCTCATGGGGTAGTTGGCGCACGGCAGCTTGTCGCCCGTCCTGCGGCTTCCCTTCAGGTCGTCGTAGGCGTCCTCCAGCCGCCAGAACGCGCGGCTCTGATACTTGGGGAACACGGCGGAAATGTTCTCCTCCCCGAAGTACGACGCGCGGTAGGTCTTGCCGCCGACCGTCAGCTCGTCCTCGCGGATCGGCTCGGTCCGCTTCGCAAGCCCGCTCAAATCCTCCGTGTGCAGCCGCGCGCCGTAGCGCCCCGCGAGCTGATGCGCCATGTTCGGAAGGCTCCTTACATGCTGCGTCGAAGCCGAACGCTGCGTGTGCGCCGCGCCGTAGACGCCCATGACGTCGACGCCGTGCAGGCTGTCGAACTCCCGCGCGAAGTTCTCGACCATCCGGTTTTCGCGGTAGGCGGCGTCGCCGCCGCGCTTGCTGTAATAGCGTTTTCCCTGCTCGATGGCTTCCCTTGCCCGCGCCGCCGCCTCGGAATCGCCCTCGCCGCGCGCTTCGAGATCGTCGAGATACCGCCGTCCCGTCGTGTCGTACTGGTGTCCGACGTCCGTGCCGTGGAAAACAGTCTCGGGGCAGTCCTGCTTGATGGCGCGGTAGAACTTCAATACCTCGCCGTTCTGGTGGATCGCCGTACCCTCCCAGTCGTCGTAAAGCGCGTCGAGGATGGTGTCGTCGTCCGCGCGCATCCAGAGGTTGAGGTACTCCGCCGTGTAGTACGGCAGCTCGACGAACAGATCGCGCAGCCCGTTGCCGTAATGCTCGCGCCAAAGCGCCAGTTCGCGCTCCATGACGGGCGCGGAGGCGTGCTGCTCGCCGTAAAGCCAGATCTCCCCCGTCTCCGCCGCCGGCGGCAGCGCGGAAAAATCGACGGGTCTCGGGCGCGTTGCCAGAAGCCAGACCGCGCCCGCCACAAGTACGAAAACCGCGGCAAGCGCCGCGGTTCGTAAGGTTTTCTTCTTCATGCTCCGCCTTTCTGCGCCGCCATCGCCTGGTACGCGCCGCGGATCGCACCGACGAGATAGAGCGAACCGAACGCGACGACCGCGCCGTCCCCGCCCGCCGCGTCAAGCGCGGCGCGCATGCCCTCGGGAATGCTCTCGAACGCGGTCGCCTTCGCGCCGCGCTCCGTGAGGTACTTCGCAAGCTCCGCCGCGGGAAGCGCGCGGGCGCTGAGCGGCGTGAGGCAGACAAACTCGCGCGCGAGCGGCAGGAGCGTCGCCATCATGCTCGCGTAATCCTTGTCGGCGAGCACGCCGAGCAAAAAGACCGCCTTTTTCCCCGGCAGCAGCTCTTGGAGGCTCTTTGCCAGTGCCTCCGCGCATTGCGGGTTGTGCCCGCCGTCGATCAAAAAGAGCGGGTCGCGGCGCATGACCTCCATGCGCACGGGCCACTTGACGGATGCAAGCCCCTGCTCCACGGCGGACTCGGGGATGTCCCAGCCCGCGTCGCGCAGGGCCTCGACGGTTTCGAGCACCGTCGAAACGTTGTGGAGCTGGTACGCGCCGAGCAGCGCGAGGCGGTACTCCCGCCCGTTCCGGCGGAAGCGCTGGCCGTCGAGCGTCTGGGAGACCGGCTCGATTTTGGAAAAGTCCGCGAGGCGAAGCGGCACGTTTTTCTCTTCGCACACGCGCCGCACGACCTCTGTGACCTCCGGCGCGCCGTCGTAGCAGACCGCGCGGCAGCCGGGCTTGATGATGCCCGCCTTGGTCGCGGCGATCTCCTCCAGGGTATTGCCGAGGTATTCGGTGTGCTCAAGCCCGATGTTCGTGATGACTGCGGCCTCGGGGCAGTCGATGACGTTGGTGGAATCCAGCGCGCCGCCCATGCCGACCTCCAGCACCACGATGTCGCAGCGCCGCTCGGCAAACCAGAGCATACCGGCGGCGGTGACGAGCTCGAACTGGCTCGGGTGGTCCGCCATCGCTTCGGCGGCGCCGCGCACGCGCTCCGTGACGGAGGCGAGGTCGGCGCCGGGGATATTTTCGCCGTTTATCTGCATGCGCTCGCAGAAATCCTGAATGTAGGGTGAGGTGTAAAGCCCCGTGCGATAGCCCGCTGCGCGCAGGATCGCGTCGAGCATGGCGCAGGTCGAACCCTTGCCGTTGCTGCCCGCGACGTGGACGAATTTGAGCTTCTTCTGCGGGTCGCCGAGCCTTTGCAGCAGCTCGCGCGTGCGGTCGAGCCCGAGGCGCGTGGTGCTCCAGCCGTAATGCTCGATGTAATCGATCGCCTCCTGCGCGGTCATACGGCAAGCCTCCCCGCAAAGCGCTTGGGAAGCTCCGCGAGCAGGCGGATCGTCACGACCTGCACGACGCTCAGCAGCGCCGACTGCACCACGCGCGTCGCAAGCAGCGGGCCGTAGGGCGAGCCGTAGAGCACCGAGATCCAGTAGGAGTTGAGGAAAAGCCCCAGAACGAACTGCACGATACCCACCGCGAGCAACGTGTTGGGAAGCGTGCATTTTTTGTGCAGCAGAAAGCCGAACGTGAGCCCCGTCAGCACAGCGGTGAACGTGAACCCCGGGAAATACGGCCCGATCGGGAACAGCAGCGCGCCGAGCAGGTCGCCCAGACCCGCCACGAGCGCCGCGCCCACCGGCCCGTAGAGCATCGCCGCGACGACGACGGGCACGAAGCTGAAGCCGATCTTGATGTTCCACGCCGCGATGGACAAAAAGCGCGAGAGCACGATCTCCAGCGCCAGCAGGACGCCGAGCGTTGTGAGCGTGCGGACGTTTCGGATCGATTGACTGCGATTTTCCATGAAAAAAACTCCTTTCTCGCAGCAACCGCCGAGAAAGGAGCCTTTTCCTTCTTCAGCGGATGCGGAGCCGGCACCGCGGAGGTCTCTCTCCCCCTTCGTCCGTCGGCAACTTCCCATCCGACGGCACTTGACGCGCCGGTCCTACTCTGTTTTGTGATGATGTGATTTCGGGCGCTCCGCCGCGCGGCGGCGCGCTCAGGCGCTGAGGCTTCCCGCGAAGCGCTTTGTCAGCTCCGCGAGCATGCGGATCGTCACCGCCTGCACGACCACGAGGCTCACGCACTGCGTCACGCGCGTCGCGAGCAGCGGGAGGAACGGCGAATCGTAGAGCAGCGAGATCCAAAGGGTGTTGAGCAGCAGCCCGTAAACAAGCTGCACGATGCCCACCGAGAGAAGGATGTTGCCCGCATCCTGCTTCTTGTGCAGCAGCATGCCGAACGTCAGGCCCGTGAGCACGGCGGTAAGCGTAAAGCCCAGGAAAAACGGCCCGGTCGGGAACAGCAGCTCGCCGATCACGTCGCTCGCTCCCGCGAGGATCGCCGCCGGAACGGGCCCATAGAGCATGGCGGCGATAACGATGGGCACAAAGCCGAAGCTGATGCGGATGTTCCATGCCCAGATCGACAAAAAGCGCGTGAGGACGATCTCCATCGCCATCAAAACGATGAGAGTCACGATCGTTCTGGTGTTCAGGAAGCGCATGACGCCCTTCTTGTCCTGTTCCGTCCCGTTCACTTTCATAGCAAAGCTCCCTTGCAGCGTTATATGGCGTTGCACACGCGCCGCGCGCATTCAGCAGAACCTTCTGTAAACGTCCTCGTAGACCTTCTCGGCGATAGGCCGGTACTTCGCCATGCCCTCGTCGATGTGCGCGTTGATCTTGTCCGCGTAATCCCTGTCCCGCATGAGCTTGGTGTTGACCTTGACGTTGACCGCCGCGCCGTACATCGCGCTCCAACAGAACGCCACGCCCGTCGCCGCGTCGGAAATGACCAGCTTGCTGCCCTTTTCGGCAAATTCGCGCTGCAGCTCGATGCACTCGCAGCACAGATCGAAGATCTCCAGCGGCACGCTTGCCGCGTCGCGCAGGCATTTTTCCATCACTTCGTCCCGCGTGGGATCGTCCTTCGGGATACCGTAGGCGCGAGAGAGCGGTTCAAACAGCTCCGCGTCCTTTTCGACGCACTTCAGCAGCCGCACGCGCAGCTCCTGCGCCCGCGCCATCAGCGCGCGGATATCGTCCTCGACGTCGGCGTATTTCTTCTTGCCGACGGTCAGCTCGCCGACCATGTCGCCGAGCGCGACGCCGATCGCGCCGACAAGGGCGCTCGCTCCCCCGCCGCCCGGAACGGGCGCGGAGGAAGCAAGCCGCTCGGTAAATTCGGTAACGCTGTCGTTCAAAAAATCCATAGCAAGCTCTTTTTGAAAATCAGAACAGGCCGGAAATGACGCCGTTCTCGTCGACGTCGATCTTCTCGGCGGCGGGGACCTTCGGCAGGCCCGGCATCGTCATGATGTCGCCGGTGAGCGCGACGAGGAAGCCCGCGCCCGCGCAGACCTTGAGGTTGCGCACCGTGACGGAAAAGCCCTTGGGCGCGCCGAGGAGCGAGGCGTTGTCGGAGAAGGAGTACTGCGTCTTCGCCATGCAGATCGGCAGCTTGTCGAATCCGAGCTCGGTGAGCTGGGCGAGCTGCTTTTTGGCGTTGGCGTCGAGCACCGCTTTGTCTGCATGATACACGCGGCGGCAGATGGTGTCAAGCTTTTCTTCGATGGAAGCGTTGACGTCGTAGACAAAGGAGAAGCTGTTCGGCTGCTCGCAGAGCCTCACGACCTCCTCGGCGAGCGCCTTGCCGCCTTCGCCGCCCTTCGCCCAGACCTCGGAGAGCGCGACGTTGACGCCGAGCTCCTTGCACTTTTTCTCGACCATGTCAAGCTCCGCCTTGGTGTCGGTCGGGAACGCGTTGATCGCGACGACGCACGGCAGGCCGTAGACGTCCTTGACGTTGGAAACGTGCTGCAGGAGGTTCGGCAGGCCCTTTTCAAGCGCGTCGAGGTTCTCGTTGTTGAGGTCCGCCTTCGCAACGCCGCCGTGGTATTTGAGCGCACGCACCGTCGCGACGATGACGACCGCGGACGGGCGCAGGCCGGACATGCGGCACTTGATGTCGATGAACTTCTCCGCGCCGAGGTCGGCGGCGAAGCCGGCTTCGGTCACGGCGTAATCGCCCAGCTTGAGCGCCATGCGCGTCGCCATCACGCTGTTGCAGCCGTGGGCGATGTTCGCGAACGGGCCGCCGTGGATGAACGCGGGCGTGCCCTCGAGCGTCTGGACGAGGTTGGGCTTGATCGCGTCCTTCAAAAGCGCCGCCATCGCGCCCTCAGCCTTGAGATCGTGCGCGGTCACGGGCTTGCCGGCGTAGGTGTAGCCGACGATGATCTTGCCGAGGCGCTCCTTGAGGTCGGTGATGCTGCTGGAAAGGCACAGCACCGCCATGACCTCGCTGGCGACGGTGATCTCGAAGCCGTCCTCGCGGGGCACGCCCTGCATCCTGCCGCCGAGGCCGTCGATGATGTGGCGCAGCTGGCGGTCGTTCATGTCGACCGCGCGCTTCCAGGTGATCGCCTTGGGGTCGATGCCGAGGGCGTTGCCCTGCTGGATGTGGTTGTCGAGCATCGCGGCGAGCAGGTTGTTCGCCGCGCCGATGGCGTGGAAGTCGCCGGTGAAGTGGAGGTTGATGTCCTCCATCGGCACGACCTGGGCGTAGCCGCCGCCCGCGGCGCCGCCCTTGACGCCGAACACGGGCCCGAGGCTCGGCTCGCGCAGCGCGACGACGGACTTCTTGCCGATCTTGCGCAGGCCGTCGGCAAGGCCGACGGAGGTCGTGGTCTTGCCCTCGCCCGCGGGGGTCGGGGTGATGGCGGTGACGAGGATCAGCTTGCCGTCCGGCTTATCCTTCATGTCGGAGAGCAGCTTGTAGTCGACCTTCGCCTTGTAGTTGCCGTACTGCTCGAGGTATTTTTCGTCGATCCCGGCGTTCGCCGCGATCTCGGTGATCTTGCGCTTGTCGCACTCCTGCGCGATCTCGATGTCGGACTTGAAGCCCATAACGAATCTCCTCCTGAAAAAAATGTTGCCGGGGGCTTATCGCCCCCGCTGTTCACTTGTCGCCTTTATTGTAGCCGCGCTGTCATTTCTTGTAAATGACTTTCTTTTTTCAATTCCGCCCCCCTGCTTTTGTCGGAAAAGTGAAATCCCCATGGACTTAATTTTTTTAAGTCACGGAAGCGGCAGCTCCTTCGCGGCGAAGTAGGTCTTCAGCTCCACGGAGGTACGCGAGTCGCCGTAAGTCTTGATCTTCGTGAGAAGCTGGTCGAGCGCGTTGGTGTCGCGCACGGCAAAGCGCAAAATCGCGTTGTAATTGCCGATGACGTGGCTGTGCGCCGTGATCTCCGGCGCCTTTTCGCAAAACGCGCAGAAGGAGGCGTACTTCTCCGGCTCCGGGGCGACCATGATGAAGCCCGTCATGCCGCAGTCGAGCCGCGTGCGGTCGATGTGGACGCGGTAGGCGTCGATGACGCCCTCTTCCTCGAGCTTGCGGATGCGCTCCGCCACGGCGGGCGGCGTCAGGCCGACCCGCTCGCCGATGGCGCGCAGGGTCTTGCGGCAGTCCTCCTGCAAAAGATTGAGTATTTTGTAGTCGGTTCCGTCCACGGCTCAGCCCGCCTTTCCGCCGCTCAAACCACGGCTCCTTTTTTGATGACCGTCCTTGCGAGGTTGCTGCCCACGCGGTAGCAGATGTAGTCGAGATCCGGCGCGTCCCAGATCACGAGGTCGCCGAGCTTGCCCGGCTCGACGGTGCCGACCTTGTCCGCGCGGTCGATCGCCGCGGCGGCGTTGAGCGTGACCGCGGTGAGCACCTCCTCGGGCGTGAGCTTATACTTGAGGCAGCCGAGGTTGATGACGAACTGCATGTTGAGGCAGGGGCAGGAGCCGGGATTGAAGTCCGTCGCCATCGCGACGGGCACGCCGGCGGAAACCATATCGCGCGCGGGCGCAAACACCGCGCCGAGGTTGAAGCTCGTCGCGGGCAGCAGGCACGCAATCGTGCCGCCCTTCGCCATGCTCTCGATGCCCTCCTTCGGGCAGACGATCAGGTGCTCCGCCGAGATCGCGCGAAGCTCGCCCGCGAGCCGGCTGCCGCCGATGGCTTCGATCTCGTCGGCGTGGATCTTCGGGCGCAGGCCGTACTTGAGGCCGGCCTCCAGGATCCTGCGGGACTCCTCGACCGTAAACGTGTCCGCCTCGCAAAAGACGTCGCAGAATTCCGCGATGCCCTGCTCCTTCACGAGCGGCAGCATCTCCTCGCACACGAGGCGGACGTATTCCTCACGGTTTTCCTTGTACTCGGCGGGAACGAGGTGCGCGCCCATAAACGTCGCGACGAGGTCGATCGGGTGGCGCGCATTGAGGTCGCGGATGACGCGCAGCTCCTTGAGCTCGTGCTCGGTGGCAAGGCCGTAGCCGCTCTTCGCCTCGCAGGTCGTGGTACCGAAGCGCAGCATTTCGTCAAGCGCCTTTTCCGCCTTGGCGGCAAGCTCCTCCTCACTCGCGCCGCGGGTGGCGTTGGTCGTGGACTGGATGCCGCCGCCGGCGTTCTGGATATCGAGATAGCTCGCGCCGTGCAGCTTGAGCCCCAGCTCGTTCTGCCGCCAGCCGCCGAAGATAAGGTGCGTGTGCGCGTCGACAAGGCCGGGCGTGACGAGGTTTCCGCCGGCGTCGATGGTCTCCGCCGCCTCGGGCGCCGCGCCGGTGCCGACCTTGGCGATCACGCCGTCCTCGATGAGCACCCAGGCGTCTTTGAGCTGGGCGATCTCCCCCTGCTTTTCGCCGCTGTGCGCGCTCTTTCCCTGCGCGGTCGCGAGCACGCCGATGTTCTGAACCAATACTGTTTTCATGTCCTTTATCCTTTCAAGGGAGAGGGTATGCGCCCTCTCCCTTTGATGGTGGCCTATTACTTCTCCACGCTGTGCAGCGCGTCGGCGACGATCTTGTCGTCCGCGACGTAAGGCATGGTGATGTGGTCCTGGCCGGCGTACATCTTGTTGTACTCGGCGACGGTGGTCATGGCGTTTTCGTTGCGCGCCCAGCTGCGGCGGGCGACGCCGACCATCGTATCCCACGGCATGGACATGCGCAGGATGGTGTCGACGCGCTCGGAGCCGTCGAGCACCATGCCGAAGCCGCCGTTGATGGCGCGGCCGATGCCCGTGCCGCCGCCGTTGTGCAGCGCGATGTAGCTCATGCCGCGCGCGGCGTTGCCGGCGTAGCACTGCGTCGCCATCTCCGCCATGATGTTCGAGCCGTCCTTGATGTTGGAGGTCTCACGGAACGGCGCGTCGGTGCCGCCGGTGTCGTGATGGTCGCGGCCGAGGATGACCGGCCCGATCTCGCCGTTTCTGACCATCTCGTTGAACTTCAGCGCGATGTTCATGCGGCCCATCGCATCTTGATAGAGGATGCGGCACTGCGTGCCGACGACGAGCTTGTTCTTCTCCGCGTCGCGGACCCAGACGTAGTTGTCGTAGTCCTGATAGCGGCGGTTGTGCGCCTTGATGTACTCGGCGGCAGCCATGTCGGTCTTGTGCAGGTCCTCGGGATCGCGGCTGAGGCAGCACCAGCGGAACGGGCCGTAGCCGAAGTCGAACAGGCAGGGCCCCAGAATGTCCTCGACATAGGACGGGAAGATGAAGCCGTCGAGGTCGTTCTCGCCGTTCTTGCAGATGCTCTTCACGCCGGTATCGTAAACCGCCTTGAGGAAGCTGTTGCCATAGTCGAAGAAGTAGGTGCCGCGCTCGTGGAACTTGCAGATCATCTCATAGTGGTGCTGCAGGGTCTTGTCAACGAGCTTGCGGAAGCCCTCGGGATCCTTGTCGAGCATCTCGGTGCGCTGGGCGAAGGTGAGGCCCTGCGGGCAGTAGCCGCCGTCGTAGGGGACGTGGCAGGAGGTCTGGTCGCTCATGAGGTCGACGTGGACGTTCTTCTCATAGAGGTATTCGAGCAGGTCGACGATGTTGCCGTGATAGGCGACGGCGCACGCCTTGCCGTCCTTCTGGTGGTCGAGCGCGATCTTGACCGCCTCCTCGAGGCTCGAGGTGCGGTGGCTGACCCAGCCCTGGGTGTAGCGCGTGTCGATGCGGGAGTCGTCGACCTCCGCGATGATGGACGCCGCGCCGGCGATCTCCGCCGCCTTGCCCTGCGCGCCGCTCATGCCGCCGAGGCCCGCGGAAACGAACAGCTTGCCCGCGAGGTCCTTGTCGTTGGGGATGCCGAGCTTGAGACGCCCCGCGTTGAGCAGCGTGTTGAACGTGCCGTGAACAATACCCTGCGGTCCAATGTACATCCAGCCGCCGGCGGTCATCTGGCCGTAGTTCGCGACGCCGAGCGCCGCGGCGCGGTTGAAGTTCTCCTGATCGTCGAACGTGCCGACCATCAGGCCATTGGTGATGATGACGCGCGGGGCGAGCTTGTGGGAGTGGAACAGGCCGAGCGGGTGACCGGACATGACGACCAGCGTCTGCTCGTCGGTCAGCTCTTCGAGGTACTTCTTGATGAGACGGTACTGCATCCAGTTCTGGCAGACCTGACCGGTTTCGCCGTAGGTAACGAGCTCATAGGGATAGAGCGCGACGTCGAAGTCGAGGTTGTTGTCGATCATGACCTGGATCGCGCGGCCCTCGATGCACTTGCCCTTGTACTCGCTGATGGGCTTGCCGTAGATCTTGCCCTCGGGGCGGAAGCGGTAGCCGTAGATGCGGCCGTGCTCCTCGAGCTCCTGGGCGAACTCCTTCGCCATCTGCGCGTGGTGGTCGGGGTGGATGTAGCGCAGGGCGTTCTTGATGGCAAGCAGCTTATCCGCCTGCGTGAGGTGCGACTCGCGGCGCGGCGCGCGGCGGTAGCAGCTCTCCATCTTGGGGTATTCGGGAAGCTCATAGTCCAGCTTGATGGTCATGGCTTCGTTTGCGATGTCTTTCACTAAAAATGCCTTCTTTCAAAATCAGTCAAAATCCGGGAAGAACTTGCGCACGATCTCCAGCAGCTCGCCGGAGCGGATCATCTTCTCGCATTCGCGGATGTCGGGCGCGATCTCGCGGTCGATCTCGTAGAACGCGACCTTCTCGCGCACGTGGTCGTAGATCGCCTGATGCAGCGGCGTGACGCCGGTGCCGTGGGTGTTGGCACGGCGGCGGATGTCGATCGCCTGGCAGGCGGTCATCAGCTCGTCGGCAAGCACGTCCTGCGTGTTTTTGAGGATCATGCGCGCCTTGCGCGCGGCGGTCGTGCCCATGGAGACGATGTCCTCCTGGTTCATCGACGACGGGATCGAGTCGACGGACGCGGGGTGGGCGTAGACCTTGTTCTCGCTGACCATGGACGCCGCGGCGTACTGCACGATCATAAAGCCGGAGTTGACGCCGGGCTGCGTGGTGAGGAACGGCGTGAGGCCGTTGGAAAGCTGGGCGTTGACCATGCGCTCGGTGCGGCGCTCGGACGCGTCCGCGAGCTCCGCGGCGGCGATGCCGAGGAAGTCGAACGGCAGCGCCATCGGCTCGCCGTGGAAGTTGCCGCCGGAGATGACCGCCTCGTCGTCGAGGAACATCAGCGGGTTGTCGGTCACGGCGTTGAGCTCGATCTCGACCTTCTCGCGCACGTACTCCAGCGCGTCGCGGCAGGCGCCGTGGAGCTGCGGCACGCAGCGCAGGGCGTAGGCGTCCTGCACGCGGTCGTGCTGGCACTTGTCGAGGATCTCGGAGCCCTCGAGCAGGCGGCGCATGTTCGCGGCGACGCGCATCTGGCCCTTCTGGCCGCGCACGGCGTGGATGCGGGGGTCGAACGCGTCGCGCTGGGCGGTGAGACCCTCAAAGGAAAGCGACGCGATCACGTCCGCGAGCTGGGACGCGCAGATCGTGTCATAGAGCGCCAGCGCGCCGACCGAGGTCATCGCGCAGGTGCCGTTCGTCATGCCGAGGCCCTCCTTGCTCACGAGGGTGTCGAGCGTTTCGATGCCCGCCTTCTTCATCGCCTCGGCGCCGCTCATGCGCTCGCCCTTGTACATCGCCTCGCCCTTGCCGAGCATCGGCAGCGTCATGTGCGCGAGCGGCGCGAGGTCGCCGGACGAGCCGAGCGAGCCCTTTTCGGGCACGATGGGCGTGACGCCCTTATTGAGCATCTCGATGAGCATCTGCACCAGGATCGGACGCACGCCGGACACGCCGCCGGCAAGCGCGTTCGCGCGCAGCAGCATCATGCCGCGCACGATCTCGTCGGCATACGGGTCGCCGGCGGCGGTGCAGTGGCTGAGGATCAGGTTCGTCGAAAGCTGGTTGGACATCTCCTTGGGGACGGCGACTTTCTGGAACTCGCCGAAGCCGGTGGTGATGCCGTAGGCGACGCGGCCCTCCGCCGCGATCTTGTCCGCGAGCGCGCGGGACTTCTTCATCGCCTCGAGCGCGCTGTCCGCAAGCTCCACGGTCGCGCCGTAGCGCGCGACGGCGACGAAGCTCTCCAGCGTCAGGCTGTGCCCGTCCATAACGATATGTTTGATTTCAGAAGGCTCCATGATCATGATTCCATTACCTCACTTTGTAATTTGCGATTATTTGCGTTGGGACTGCCGCAGCTTCTCGCGCGTCTTGCTTCCGTCGTAGACCTTCACGCCGGGGTTTTGCTCCTTCGCCATGCGAAGGAGCGCTTCCGCGTCGGCGTTTGCGAACGCAAAGCGCTTCGTGCGGTCCCCCCGGGTAAAGTAAACGATCGTCTGCGCGGCGTTCTTCGGGTCCGGCTCGTATGTCAGCGTGTCGATGGTATTCCACGCCCAGTGCTCGTAATTCGTGGTCACGCGCATGTCGTGGAATATCTCCAGCCCGCGCCGCGTCACGGCGACGGATTTCACCATCACCAGCGCGAGGGCGTACAATACGCCGAAGACCAGCGCGATCTTCCAGCGCGTCATAATGCCCGCGGCGAGCAGCACGACGACCAATATCCAGCCTCCGGCGTTCACCCAGCCCTTGCGCTGCGCTTCGCAGGCAAGGTACTTGGGATCGGGCACGGACTCCCAAGGAAGCGGTTGAGTACGCACGGCAGTTTCTCCTTAGATGTAAGAGTGTGTTTTACGCCTGGGGCTTGGGAGCCTTGCCGGCGGCGCGGAGCGCTTCGAGCTGCTTGACGGCATACTCGTGCGCCTCTTCGGGAGCGGCGGCGGGCTTCTTCATCACGGTCTTGCCGAAGAGGTTGGTGTACGCGCCGTCCGCCCAGAAGACGTTGCGGCCGAGGTACGCGGTGATCGCGGCATAGATCGGGTTGAGCAGGTTGAGGAACGCATAGGGGAAGTAAGCAAAGGGATGGACGCCCAGAACGCCCATCTGATACGCGCCGCAGCCCGTCCAGGGGAACATGACCGCCCAGAGCGTACCGGCGTCTTCGAGGGTACGGGAGAGCATGTTGCGGCCGAGGCCCATCTCATCGTACTTGTCCATGTACAGCGGGGCGGGAACGCCGATGCCGAGGAACTGGTCGCCCATCGCGGCGTCGCAGAAAATGGAGGTGAGCATGGTGGCGAGCACCAGGGAGCCGACGGAGTTGAGCTTCTTCTTCAGCCCGCCGAAGAGCGTCTCGACGCAGCCGCAGCGCTCGAGCGCGCCGCCGTAGGCGACCGCGAGGAGAACGAGGTTGATCGTCCACATGGTGTGGTCCATGCCGCCCTTGGCGAGCAGCTTGTTGACGAGCTCCGCGACCTCCTCGGTGACGGCGCCGCCGACCTCGACCTCGATGCCGGGGCCGTAGTGCAGGACGTCAAAAATGGCGCTGAGGCCGTAGCCGCCTTGGAAGATGATCGCGAAGACAACGCCGGTGACGACGGAGATCATGATGCCGACGAGGCCGGGCACGCGCAGCACGCACACGACGATAACGACGATGATCGGGAGCAGCAGCGCGATGTTGATGTTGAACGCGCTCTGCATCGCCGCCTGAATGCCCTTGGCGAACTCGGGGTCATAGCTGCTGGGGTCGATGTTGAGGCCGACGATGGTGTAGAGCACCAGCGAGAGCAGGAACACGGGGCCGGTGGTGGAGACCATCGCGGTGACGTGGTCGAAAAGGCCGGTGTTGGAAACGCCCGCGGCGAGGTTGGTGGTGTCGGACAGCGGGGAGAACTTGTCGCCGACGTACGCGCCGGAGATGATCATACCGGCGGTGAGAGCGGGATTGATGCCGAGGCCCGCGCCGATGCCGAGCATCGCGATACCCATGGTCGCGGTGGCGGTCCAGGAGGAGCCGCAGGCAAGGCCGACGATGGCGCAGAGGATCGCGCCGATGGGCAGGAACAGCTTCGGGGTCAGCAGGTCAAGGCCGTAGTAGATGAGCGCGGGGATCGTGCCCGAGATCATGAACGAGGAAATGAGCAGGCCGACCGTGCAGAGGATCAGGATCGCTTCGAGCGTGTTGCTCAGGCGGTCAAGCATACCGGCGAGCATGTCGGAAAAGCTGTGGCCGCAGACGCAGCCGACGATGCACGCGACGCACATCGCAACGATCAGCGGCATGTGGGCGTCCACATAATAGCCGCCCGCAAGGCCGTAGATCATCAGTGCCGCCATCGTCAGGATGGGCAGCAGCGCCTCAATGACGTTCGGCAGGCGAACCTGTCTTTGTTTTGTTTCGTTTGCCATTAGTTAATACCTCTCTCCCAATTTTTTTGCGCGTCCCGCGCGCCGGGGCGGCGGCGTGAGTTCCCCGCCCCCGTTTTCCGCCGGGATGTCGCTTGATGGAAGCATTGTAGCACAGTCTTCCGTTAATTTCAACAAAAAAATTCAGCAATCACCCATTCTTTTTGTGCTTTATAACCATAACTCACTACCGTGACACCACGCTAACGCGGTAGTGTGCGAATGTGTTTTTGGCTTGACAAGCACGTGGGAAATGCGTAGAATAGAGCATTATTGATACGCATTCGGAGGACTTTACTATGGAAAGACTGAAACCGCGCACGCTCTCCGGCTTTATGGAGCTGCTGCCCGCGCCGCAGATGCAGATGGACCGCATCATGGAGATCATCCGCTCGTCCTACGCGCTCTACGGCTTCACGCCGCTGGACACCCCGCTGATCGAGGCGAGCGAGATATTGCTCGCCAAGGGCGGCGGCGAGACCGAGAAGCAGATCTACCGCTTCACCAAGGGCGACACCGACCTGAGCCTGCGCTTTGATCTGACCGTGCCGCTGGCGAAGTACGTCGCGCTGCACTATGCCGACCTCGCGTTCCCGTTCAAGCGCTACCAGATCGGCAAGGTCTACCGCGGCGAGCGCGCGCAGCGCGGGCGCTTCCGCGAGTTCTATCAGGCGGACATCGACGTCATCGGCGACGGGCAGCTCGACATCACGAACGACGCGGAAATCCCCGCGATCATCTACACGGTCTTCTCCCGTCTGGGCTTGAAGCGCTTCCAGATCCGCATCAACAACCGCAAGATCTTGAGCGGCTTCTACGCCATGCAGGGGCTTTCGGAGAAGTCCGGCGACATCATGCGCGCGGTGGACAAGCTGGAAAAGATC
>SVKM01000010.1 GCA_015068465.1 Oscillospiraceae bacterium
GTTGAACCGCCGTGTACCGAACGGTACGCACGGTGGTGTGAGAGGACGCGCCCCTCACGGGGCGCTCCTACTCGATTAGCGAGGAGGCGAAGCCGTGACAAAGGAAGAGCTGCGCGCCAAGGCGAACGACCTGCCGCTCGCGCCGGGGGTCTACCTGATGATGGACAAGACCGGAAAGGTCATCTACGTCGGCAAGGCAAAAAAGCTCAAAAACCGCGTGAGCCAGTATTTTCAGGAGAACAACGCCTCGCACAACGAAAAGACGCGGCGCATGGTTTCGCAGGTCGATCGCTTCGACACGATCTTCGTTTCCAGTGAGTTCGAGGCGCTGATCCTCGAAAACTCGCTCATCAAGCAGCACATGCCGCACTACAACATTCTCCTCAAGGACGACAAGGGCTACCCCTTCGTGCGGCTCGGAAAAGGCCCTTATGCGCGGTTTACCATGGTCAACAAGCCGGTTGACGATGGCGCGCGTTATTTCGGACCCTTCGGCGGACGCAGCGAAACGCGCGCCGCGATCGACGCGGTCTGCGCGGCGTTCAAGCTGCCGACCTGTTCACGCCGCTTTCCGCGCGACATCGGCAAGGAGCGCCCCTGCCTCAACCACCATATGGGGCGCTGCGACGGCTTTTGCCGCGGTACGCCGGACGAAAAAGAGTATACGGAGCGTATTGAACAGGCAACGCAATTACTGACAGGACACTACAAAACCCTCACGCGCACGATGCGCGAGGAGATGCAGCGCGAGGCGGAGGCGCTCCGCTTCGAGCAGGCGGCGGCGCTGCGCGACCGCATCGGCGCCATCGAATCGCTCGGCAAGCGCCAGAAGGTCATCGCGGGCATCTGCGCCGACACCGACGTCTGGGGCGTGTACCGCGGCGCGGCAAAGTGCGGCTGGGCGGTCATCCACGTCGAGGACGGCAGCGTCACGGGCCGCGAGACCGACGTCTTCACCGCGCCGACGGACGAGAGCGAGGCGGATATGCTCTCGGCGCTGCTGAACCAGTATTATCTGCCGCGCGCGGTGCTCCCGCGGGAGATCCTGCTCCCCGTCGAAACGCCGGACGCGGAGGAACTGGCGGGCGTGCTGACGGAGCGCGCGGGGCGCAAGGTCAGCGTCCATGTCCCGCAGCGCGGGGACAAGGCGGAGCTGCTGCGCATGGCGGAGCGCAACGCGCGCGAGGACGTGGAAAGGGTCACGACTTTACAGGAGCGGGAAAACAAGACGCTCGCCCTGCTCGGCGAGATGCTGAGCCTGCCGGAGCCGCCGCGGCGCATGGAGAGCTACGATATCTCCAACACCGGCGCGAGCGACATCGTCGCCTCGATGGTGGTCTACGAGGGCGCGAAACCCAAAAAGAGCGACTACCGGCGCTTTCACATGAAGACCGTTTCGGCGCACCCCGACGACTACGCCTCGATGGAGGAGGTGCTCACGCGCCGGCTGCGGCGGTATCTCGACGGCGACGAGAAGTTTGCGCCGCTGCCCGACGTCATGCTCATCGACGGCGGCGCGACGCACGCGCAGGTTGCCGAGCGCGTCTGCGCGGCGCTGAACTTGCCGCTGCCAATTTTCGGCATGGTCAAGGACGACCGCCACCACACGCGCGCGCTCGTCACCGCCGGGGGCCGCGAGATCGACCTGCGCGCCAATCCCGCAGTGTTCGCGCTCATCGGGCAGATCCAGGACGAAACGCACCGCTTTGCCATCACCTTCCACCACGAGAGCCATACCAGGACCTCGCTCCACTCGGCGCTCGACGACATCCCCGGCGTCGGCAAGACGCGCAAGGCGGCGCTGCTCAAGGCGTTCCGAAGCGTCAAGGCGATCCGCGAGGCGGATATCGAAGCGCTGGAAAAGGCGGTGCCCAGGAGCACGGCGCAAGCCGTGTGGGAACATTTTCACGGAACAAGCGAAAGTAAACCGGAATAGAAAGACAGTATACAAGAAAACCGGCTGCAAAAGCAGCCGGTTTTATTTATCGCATTTTTGCCTGTATGATGATGGCATAGATGCACAACGGGAGAAAAGCAAGGCCGAAGAGCACGCCCAGACACCAGCTGACAAGCGGACGCGCCAGCGCGATGCAGACGGTTATGTAGGCAATGCCGGCGAGGAGCGGCAGCTTGATGATGGGAAACATCAGCTCCGGCACCGGGACGCGCGTTTCCTTGCCGAGGGAGCGGAAGCGCATGGTTTTGCCGAAGAAAAGCGACACGTAAAGGACTGCCATGAGAACGGGCGTCAGGAGGACAGAGCCCTTTCCGCTCCACGCCGTGGCTTGCCCGTCGAAGCCGAAATGCGTCGGCACCTGTTCCGGGATTTGCTTCCAATACACGGCCAGAAAGACGATCGTGCCGAGCAGGATCAGCAGGGAAAGCACCTCCAGAACGATGCGGATGATACGTTTTGCCATAGCCGTTTCCTCACTCGATGTTAAGTTCCGGCGGCACGTCGATCTCCTCGCCGACGTACTTGCCGTTTTTCTTGCGCTGGCGCACGCACTCGGAGAGCAGATATTCGATCTGCCCGTTCACGCTGCGAAAATCGTCCTCCGCCCACGCCGCGATCGCGGCGTAGAGCTTGGGGGAGAGGCGCAGCGGAACTTGTTTTTTCTGATTCTCATTCATTTGGGTACAATTAGTACAAGCTGCCGGAATTGACGACCGGCTGCGCGTTCTGGTTGCCGCAGAGCACCACAAGAAGGTTCGAAACCATCGCCGCCTTGCGCTCCTCGTCGAGGTCGACGACCTGGTTCTCCTTGAGCCGGTCGAGCGCCATCTCCACCATGCCGACCGCGCCGTCGACGATCATCTTGCGCGCGTCGATGATGGCGCTCGCCTGCTGGCGCTGGAGCATGACCGCCGCGATTTCGGGTGCATAGGCGAGATACGTGATGCGCGCCTCGATGATCTCCAGCCCCGCGTCCGCGACCTTGGACTGGATCTCGTCGCGGATGCGCTGCGCGACGACCTCGCTCGACCCGCGCAGGCTGCCCTCGTCCGCGACGCCGTCGCCGGTGGTGTCCACATTCTGCGCCACGTCGTAGGGGTAGATGCGCACGATGTTGCGCAGCGCGCTGTCGCATTGGAGGGAGAGGTATTCCTTGTAGTTGTCGACGTTGAATACAGCCTTCGCCGTGTCCACCACGCGCCACATGACCGCGATGCCGATCTCAACGGGGTTGCCGAGGCAGTCGTTGACCTTCTGGCGGGAGTTGTTGAGCGTCATGATCTTGAGAGAGACCTTCTTGCTCGAAAGCTCGACCTGCTGCGTTTGCCCGTTCGCGGCGGTCAGCACCGCGCCCAGCGCGTTGCTTTTGCCGCTGTCCACGTCGCCGCTCTGGTTGAGCTTGGTCTTTGCAGCGGGGTTTACTGATGAACAAAACGGGTTAACAAAGTAGAAGCCCTCGCCCTTGAGCGTGCCGACGTACTTGCCGAAGAGCGTCAGCACCAGCGCCTCCTGCGGCTTGAGGACTTTGAGACCGAGGAACAGGATCCAGCCGAGGCAGAGCCAGATGAGGCCGCAGGCGACGAAAATGCCGCTGGGATCAAAGCGGCTGTAGTCGTGGAGAATGGAGCCGTTTGCGTGGACATAAGTCGGCGCGCAGGCGCCGGAGGCGCCGAGGATCAGCAGCACAACTGCCAGAATGTACAGCAGGATGGACAGCAGCAGCACAGCCATGCCGTTCTTTTTGGTGGTCAGGATCTTCTCTTCCAAGAGAAACACCTCCTTTAAATGATATTATATTGATATCACAATAATATGGATATGTCAAGGCATTTTCGAGGCGGTTGCCGTGTTATGGCATTCTTTGGCATATTGCACAAAAGATTTCAATATCTTGTGCCGAAAATGGAAGCAATGCGCAGGAAAGTGACATAAAATGTAGGCGAAATCGGTTAAAATGCCGGATTACATTTACATAATCACAAAAACGCAACTTGACAAATTGCAGATGCTGCGTTATACTGCGGGAAACTCTGAAAAGTTACAAATTGTAACCTGCGATTACAGCGGTGTAACCTTTCGGAGCAAAGCGCGGCTGCGCTGAAAAGGAGTATATATTTAATGATAGAAAACCGACAACGAAAGGCCCACGCGTGGGCGAAACGATTGTGGCAGGCGGCGTTTGTTCTGATGCTGATCGGCTCCGTGCTCTTCGAGGCAATGCCGGAGGCGACGGCGAACGCGCTGTACCTGCTCTCGGACGGGATCTCGACGGTCGTTGCGGGCGGCGCGGAGCGCGTCGAAGCGGACCGCATCCTGCTGACGGGGGCGGAGGACGGCGAGACGGACGTGATCCTGGAGGCTGACCGGAAGGTGACGATCCTCCACGACGGCGCCGTACACTACGCCACAAGCCGCGAGGACGAGCGCGTGAGCGACCTGCTGCTGCGCGAGGGCGTCAGCATCGCGCCGCTGGAGATGGTTCGCGTGGACGTCTCCGGCGAGGATATCCTGCTGGAGATCGCCTCCGACTTCACGTACTATGAGACCGTGCAGGAGGCGGCGGCATACACGACGATCTACACCACGGACTACACGATCCCCAAGGGGGAGAGCAGAGTCACGCAGGCGGGACAGAACGGTACGCGCGACGTGACCTATGAGGTCGTCTACGCCGACGGCGCGTTTGCTTCCCGTCAGGCGGTCGCCGAGGGCGAGAGCAACGCGACGCCCGAGATCGTGAGCACCGGCACGCTGGTGAGCGCGGCGCAGGATGGCGATACGATCGCGGAGGTCATCCGCAACGAGGACGGCAGCGGCTACCTCATTATGAAGTCCGGCGATTCGCTGCACTTCTCGCACACGATGGACGTCAAGTGCACCGCCTACACGACCGGCTGCGACAGCGTGGGCACGATCACCTACACCGGCACGACGGTTCACACCGGCGTCGTCGCGGTTGACAAGTCGGTGATCCCCCTGGGCTCGACGATGTTCATTACGACCGCCAACGGCGATTTCACCTACGGTATGGCACACGCCGAGGACACGGGCGTGCGCGGCAAGGTGGTCGACCTCTTTATGAACACCTACGACGAGTGCATCCAGTTCGGACGCCGCAGCAGCATCCTGTATTTCATCGACTGAACGAAAATATGAAATAGAACAAAGGGCTTGCTCCGCAAGCCCTTTGTTTTACGCTTCAAGTTTACATAAATCTGGCTAGCCATGCTTGGAGCGCCGCATCAGCATGGAGGAACCGGCTGCCAAAAGAAACAAACCAAACGGAATGCGCAAAAACGATAAGTCGATTGCGGATGAAATCAGCGCGCCGCCGACGGCAAAAACGACCCCGAACGGTATGGCAGACTTGAGGACGCTTGCGTCGAGATAGCCGTTTTTTCGGTGGAACAGGAGGGACACGCCGGCGGTGGGGAGAAAATACAGCAGATTGATCCCCTGCGCGGTAAGCTGGTCGACGCCGAGAAACAGCGTCATGCACAGGAGCAGCAGCGTCCCGCCGCCGACGCCCCACGCCGAGAGCACCCCCGTCGCCGCGCCGCAAAGGAAGGGGAGGAGCCAGTCTTTCATAAGAGGGCCTCATTTCACGAGATAGCGGTATGCGCCGTAGAGCAGGAACAGGGCGAATATGCGGCGCAAGGCGGCGTCCGGCACCTTTTGAAACCACTTGCCGCCGAGCCATCCGCCGACGAGCCCGCCCGCGAGATAGGGCAGGGCGTCGACGAGCGGGAAGCCGCCGCGCAGGAGGTAGACCGCGGCGGAGACGGCGCAGAGCGGAAAAATGACGGCGACGCAGGTGGCAAAGGCGGTTTTTTCCTCCAGCTTTGCCCAGCGGGTCAGCAAAACCAGCAGCGGCATCCCGCCGCCCCCGCCGAACAAACCGTTCACCGCGCCGGCAAGCGCGCCCGCGATGCGGTATTTATAAGTTTCGCCGCCTTTCGGCGGCGAAATCTTTTCAGGAGTATTTTTCAAAGCTCTGGCAGTCCGTGCACTGGTCCATCGCGGGGTCGGCCTCATGGGTACCCACGCGGATGGAGTTCAATCCGCAGTACTGCGCGCCCTGACAGTGGTAGGCGCAATTGGTCACGCTGCACTGGATCGACGTGTTGGGGGTGCAGGCGCCGCCGCGGTTCATATGATCGGTCATTTGAGAGTCCTCCTGTTTCGCTGTATTTGGCTTTTGCCGGGCTTAGTTTGCGCAAAAGAAAGAAAAAAATTCGCCGCCTGCGGGCGGCGAATTTTTATTTTTTCCAAACGCTCGGGAAAAGCAGCACCAGAAGCGGCAGGATCTCAAGGCGCCCGAGCAGCATCGTGATGCTGAGCGTGACCTTGCTGAGCACGGAGAGGAACGCGAAGTTGTACGACGGCCCGATGAGCGAGAAGCCGGGGCCGACGTTGGAAATCGTCGTCAGCGCCGCGGAGAGCGAGGTCTCGAGCCCCACGCCGTCGAGCGAGACGACCGCCGCGCACAGGACCATAATGACGACGTAGGCGAAGAAAAATACCGAAACCGAGGAAACCGTGCCCTCCTCCACGCGCGCGCCCTCCAGCGTCAGCGGGCGCACCTCGCGCGTGTGCAGAACGCGGCGCAGCTCGCGGCGCAGGCCCTTGAAGAGGATCACGACGCGGCTGACCTTGACGCCGCCCGCGGTCGAGCCGGCGCAGCCGCCGACAAACATCACGAGCAGCAGCACGGCTTTGGAGAAATGCGGCCAGAGGTCGAAGTCCGCGGTGGCGTAGCCCGTGGTCGTCATCAGCGTGACGACCTGGAACACAGCCTCGGAAATGCTTTCGTATACGCCCTTGCCGAACTTGAGGAATAAATCGGCGGCGATGAGCGCCGACGCGCCGAGCGTGATGAAGGCGTAGAGGCGCAGCTCCTCGCTTTTGAGCGCGTCCTTCCACTGTCCGCGCTGAAGCTGGAACAGCGCGCCGAAGTTGACGGCGGAGACGAACATGAACGCCACGATGATCCAGTTGATAAGCTCGGAGCCGTAGTGGGCGATGCTCGCGTCGCGCACGGAGAAGCCGCCGGTCGAGATCGTCGTGAACGCGGTCGTGATGCTGTCAAACACCGGCATGCCCGCGGCGCACAGCGCGATCATTTCGGCGACCGTGAGCACTATATATATAATGTAGAGCGATTTCGCGGTCTCGCTGGTCTTGGGGCGCAGCTTGGAGCTGATCGGCCCCGGGCTTTCCGCCTTCATCAGGTTGACGCTGCCCTCGCCCAGCGACGGCAGCAGCGCCAGCACCATCACCAGCACGCCCATGCCGCCCATCCACTGCGTCAGCGCGCGCCAGAACTGGAGTCCGCGCGGCAGCGCCGACGGTGCGGCGACGATGGTCGCGCCCGTGGTCGTGAAGCCGGAGACCGTCTCAAAGACGGCGTCGGCGTAGGAAAAGCCCCAGAAGGAATAGGGCAGCGCGCCGAAGAGCGAGAGCGCGATCCAGCACAGCGCCACGGCAACGAAGCCGTCGCGTGTCTGCAAGCGCTTGCTGTCCTGACGGACCAGCAGGAGCAGGAAGCTTGTCAGCGCGCACAGCGCGACCGACCAGCAAAACGGCAGGAGGTCTTCTCCGCCGGTGATAAGCGCGATGATGAGGCTCGGCAGCATACAGATCGCCTCGATCCCGAGGATCAGCCCCACGACGCGCACGACCAATTTACGATTCATGGCTCAGTGCTCCAAGATGTCGTTGAGATCCTGCAGGAAGAGCTTGCGCGCCACGATGATGACGCGGTCGCCCGCATGGATCTGGGAATTGCCGTCGGGGATGCTGACCTTGTTGTCGTGCACGATGGCGGCGACCAGAAGGCCCTTTTTCAAGTGCAGATCCTTGAGCGGCGTGTCGAGGAAGTGCGTCGCGCTCAGCGCGGTGAATTCCACCGCCTCCATCGAACCGTCCAGGATTTTATGTAAACTTTCGACCGCGCTGCCCTGCGAATTCGCGAGGCCGCGGACATAGCGGGAGATGAAGTTGGCGGTGATGTCCTTGGGGCTGATGACCGTTTCGAGCCCGAGCTGGCGCAGCACCTCCATGTAGTTCGGGCGCGACATCTTGGGCAGGACCTTCTTGACGCCCGCGTGCTGCGCGGTGATCGCCATGAGCAGGTTTTCCTCGTCGCGGCCCGTGAGGGGGACAAAGGCGTCGCAGTCGAAGATGCCCTCGGTGTCGAGCAGCTCGTGGTCGGTGCCGTCGCCGTGGATGACGGTCGCGCGGGGCAGCTTCTCGGCGAGCGCCATGCAGCGCTCGGGGTCCTGCTCAACGATCGTCAGCCGCGCGCCGGTGTTCTCCAGCGCCCAGGCAAGGTAGAGCGCGATGCGCCCGCCGCCGAGGATGGACACGCGGCGCATCGCGGAGATGCTCTTTCCGGTGTTCTTGAGCACGCGCGTGGTCTCGCTCGGCGAGCCGATGACGTAGACCTGATCGCCGGGCAGCGGCACGAAGCTGCCGTTCGGGACGATGATCTCGTCGCCGCGGCGCGCGGCGCAGACCAGGATGCTGCCGGGGTGGCGGCGGTTGTAGTCGATCAGGGACACGCCCGCCATCGCGCCGCCTTCCGTGACCTGGAAGCCGATAAGCTCGACGAGGCCGCGGGCGAGGCTTTCCACGCTGAACGCGGCGGGCACGCGCAGGATGCGCGCAATCTCCTGCGCCGCGGCGTACTCGGGGTTGATGGTCATGTCCAGACCGATCTCACGGCGCAGCACCGGCGCCTCGCGGAAGTATTCCGGGTTGCGCACGCGCGCGACCGTGCGCTTGGCGCCGAGCTTTTTCGCCATCAGGCAGCAGATGAGGTTGACCTCGTCGTTCTCCGTCACGGCGATGACGAGATCCGCCTCGCGCACGCCCGCCTGCAGCAGAACGCTGACGCCGGCGCCGTTTCCGGTGACGAACATCGCGTCGATGGAGTTTTCGGCGCGCCGCAGCGCTTCCACGTTCGCGTCAACGAGCGTGAGGTCATGGTTTTCGCCCTCAAGCTGCTGCGCGATGGCGTAGCCGACCTTTCCGAGGCCGACAATGAGTATTTTCATATTGTTTACTCCTGTTTTGGTTTGAGATTGAGCAGTACGCTGTTGAATTCCGCGCCCATGATGAGCACCGTGGCGGTCAGATACAGCCAGAGCAGCACGACGATGATGCCGCCGATCGAGCCGTAGATGACCGAATAGCGCGCGGCGTGCTCGACGTAGAGCGAGAAGAGCAGGGACAGCGCGATCCCGGCGACGAGCGAGGAGAGCACGCCCGGCAGGATGCTGCGCCGCACGTCGCGCTCGTCGAGCGCGAGCGCGTAGAGCAGGGCGATGACCGCAAAGAGCACCGCGCCGAGAAAGACGAAGCGCAGCCAGGTCCACAGCCGGATCGCCGCGTCGCTGAGGTAGATGTAGCCCGCGATGAAGTCCAGCGCCCGGCGGCCGACGGTCGCGGCGATGACCGAGAACACGAGCGTGACAATGAAAAGGATCGTATAGAGCAGCACGCGGAGCTGGTAGCGGATGAAATGCACCGGCATCCCGGCACCGTACGCCTTGCGCACCGACATAAAGAGCGCGTTTGCCGCGCGGAACGGGAAATAGACCGTGAATACAAGGCTGAACCACAACAGCGTCTTGCTCGAAACGCGCGAAACGTAGACCAGATACTGTCCCACCAGCTCGGCAACCTCCCGCGGCACGACGCGCGAAAGCTCGCGCAGCAGCCCGTCGATGTCGAACGCGAGCAGGCCGACGAGGTTATTGAGGAAGATCAGCAGCGGAAAGATCGCGAAGAGCAGATAATAGGTCAGCGCGGCGCTGTCGCGCGCGACGTGGTGGTCGTAGTACCGTTTGACAAGCAGCGTGACGCCCTTGGCAAACCGATGCTTCTCCAGATAGTCGGACAAACGCACACGCTCCTTTCCGGGAAAATCTTATTTAGTATATCATACATTTGATAAAAATAAAAGAGCAAAAGAATCCCCGCCGGATTCGGCGGGGATTCGCTGCATCGGATGAACTTATCAGCCCTGCTGCGCAAGGAAGGCTTCGGTACGAACCTGAACGTTCTGCTTGATATTCTCGTAGTAGAAGAGGTAATCGTCGTTGTGGTAGCTCTTGTCGCCGAAGGGGTTTCCGCCGCTCAGGCCGCTGACGGTGGTGAAGGGGAGATCCAGGTTGTAGCAGCGGAGCACGCCGCGCTTGAGATCCAGCTGCGCGTCCGCAAGTCCGGGCTTGGACTCGTCAACCTTTCCGGTAGAACGGTTTACAGAGCGGGAACCCAGATTTTCAGAGGCATACGCATAGGTATCGTCGCATTTCCAGTTCAGCGGGTTGATGGCGAGGGAACCGGGCAGGACGCAGAGGCTGTAGCTGTTGCCGAAGCCCTCGGTGTTCCAGGAGACGATCACGCCGGTGTCGTCCGCGCCCTCGGCAAACTTCAGATTCGGGTTGACTGACATGTCCTCACTTGTAATGGAATAACCAAGCACATATGAGACAATCATCCGCTCGTAGTATTCGGGATGCGCGAGCATGTACTCCCGCAGGATCAGCTTGCACAGGATCGAACCCTGTCCGTGCCCCGCGAGGATGAAGGGCCGTCCGCCGTTGAGGTTTTCGAAGTAGTAATCCAGCGCCGCGTAGATGTCGGTGCGCTGTTCCTGCATCTGGTAGGTGAGGATGTCCTCTCCGCTCATGCCGGCAAGCACGCTGAAGTTGCTCTGGCGATAGAAGGGGGCGAAGACGTTGGTGGTTTCGGAGAAGACGCCGCAGGTCTGTTCGATGTCGGCAAGCGCGTTTTCGCGCATGGTCTTGTCGTTGACCGGAACGATCGCGGGGGCGTCGGGGGAGGAGTTGATGTAGGCGTCCGTATAAATATAAATGGTATCGGCTGCTTTTTCCGCCTCGGGAAGAAGTGCCCAGTTGTTTGCGTCGGAATAATCGGTTGCTTCGCCGGCGAGCGGTTTGGAGAGCTCCGCGGGGGAGGCGGGCTCGGCGTTGACGCTTTCGGCGCTCTCGGTTTCGGGGGCGTCCTCCGCGGGGGCCGTTTCCTCAACGGGCGGTGTTTCCTCGACGGGCGGCGTTTCCTCCGTGCCGGGGATGACGAAGACCTGGCCGGGATAGATGAGGTTGGGATCGCGGATGTCGCTGCGGTTTGCCTCGTAGATCTCGCTCCAGCGGTAACCGCTGCCGAGCTCGTTGCGCGCGATCTTCCACAGGCAGTCCCCTTTCACGACGGTATATTCCGCCGCGGAAGCAGGCGCTGCCAGCACCGCGCAGGCAAAGAGCGTGCAAAGCCCTGTCAGGATTTTGTATTCGCGCTTCATCGGGCATCCCCCTCTACTTTACATAAGTAGTAAGTATACCATTATTTTACATAGTTTACAGCGTTTGTCAAGCCCTTTTATCAAAGGTTTTTCGAGTTTTTTTGCAAAGATGTCCGGCAAAGCCCCGCGCACGGCGGCAAATGCTTGACAGAGAAAGGGAAAACGCATAAAATATAATAGTTATGTTATGAGGAGAGGGGGCGCGGATATGGTCGATTTTGAAGAACACCGCGAGGAATTGATCGCCTGTCTCGGCGATCTGTTCGAGCGCAAGCAGTATTCCGCCCTGCGCGACCAGCTCGTGCAGCTGGAGCCTGCCGACATTGCCGCGCTGTTCGCCGACCTGCCCGAGGAGCGGCTGCCGCTCGTGTTCCGCCTTCTCCCCAAGGAGCCCGCGGCGGAGGTGTTCGTGGAGCTGGATCCCGAGCAGCAGGAGCTGCTGATCCGGGGCTTTTCCAACACCGAGCTCAAGGAGGTCATCGACGAGCTGTACGTCGACGACGCGGCGGATCTGGTCGAGGAGATGCCGGCGAACGTGGTCAAGCGCATTTTGCGCCACGCCGACCCCGAGACCCGCAAGGGCATCAATGAGATTTTGAAATATCCCGAGGATTCCGCCGGCTCGCTGATGACGACGGAGTTCCTCGACCTCAAGCGCACGATGACCGTCGCGGACGCGTTCAAGCGCATCCGGCGCACGGCGGCGGACATGGAGACGATCAGCGTCTGCTATGTCACCGACGAGGGCAGGCACCTGCTCGGCGTCGTGACCATCCGCGACCTGCTGCTCGCCGAGGAGGACGACGTCGTCGGCGAGATCATGACCCCGAACGTCATCTCCGTCGGCACGCTCGAGGACAAGGAAGAGGTCGCGCAGGCGTTCAGCAAGTACGACTTCGTCGCACTGCCCGTCGTGGACGCCGAGGGACGGCTCGTCGGTATCGTCACGGTCGACGACGCCATCGACGTCATGGAGGAAGAGGCGACAGAGGATATCGAAAAGATGGCGGCTATGCTGCCCTCCGACAAGCCTTACCTCAAAACCGGCGTGTGGGAAACGTGGAAGGCGCGCATCCCCTGGCTGCTGCTGCTGATGGTTTCGGCGACCTTCACCGGCCAGATCATCGCGGGCTTTGAAAACGCGCTCGCCGCCATGGCGATCTTAACGGCGTATATCCCGATGCTCATGGACACGGGCGGCAACTGTGGCGGACAGGCGAGCGTCACGGTCATCCGCGGCATTTCGCTCGACGAGATCGAGTTTTCGGACCTGCCGAAGGTCATCTGGAAGGAGATCCGCGTCGGCGTGATCTGCGGCGCGACGCTCTCGGCGGCGAATTTCCTCAAGATCATGTTCCTCGACAGGCTCGTGTTCCACAACCCCGTCACGATCCCGATCGCGGCGGTCATCTGCATCACGATGCTGCTCACGGTCGTGTGCGCGAAGATCATCGGCTGCATTCTGCCGCTGCTGGCGAAAAAGCTCGGCTTCGACCCCGCGGTCATGTCCTCGCCGTTCATCACGACGCTGGTGGACGCGGTGTCGCTTTTGATCTACTTCAACTTTGCGCGCGCCCTTCTGGGAATTTAGCAAAAAGTTCAAAATCTGCTTGAAATGGAGAAGAATATGCAGGATAAGCTCAACGAATATGCGAAGCTCCTTGTTGAGGTCGGCCTCGCCGTCCAAAAGGGCCAGACGCTTGTCATCGCCTCGCCCGTCGAGTGCGCGCCGTTCGCGCGCCTGTGCGCCTCCGCCGCCTACGCCGTGGGCTGCCGCGAGGTCGTGATGAACTGGAGCGACGATATGCTCGCGCGCGAGCGCTATCTGCGCGCGGACGACGCCGTGTTCGACGAGGTCCCCGAGTGGAACAAGCATCTCTACAACGACTACGCGGCGCAGGGTGCGGCGTATCTCGCCATCTCCGCCAAGGACCCCGAGGCGTTCAAGGGCGTCGACCCCAAGCGCATCAGCCGCTCGCAGATCGCGCGCTATACGGCGCTTGACCCGTTCTACAGCGCGCAGATGGCGAACGAGCTGCCGTGGTGCATCGGCTCCGTGCCGATCCCGAGCTGGGCGAAGAAGGTCTTTCCCGACGTGCGCGAGCGCGAGGCGGTCGAGCAGCTCTGGGACGCGATCTTCGAGGCGGTGCGCGTGACGGGCGACGGAAAGGCGGTCGAGCGCTGGCGAGCGCATCTCGACACGCTTGACCGGCACACGAAGCGCCTCAACGAGCTGCACTTCAGGACGCTGCATTACAGCAATTCCCTCGGCACCGACCTCACGATCGAACTGCCGGAGGATCATGTGTGGTCGGCTGGCGCCGCCACCAATTCCAAGGGCCAGACCTTCGTGCCCAATATGCCGACCGAGGAGATCTTCACCGCGCCGCTCAAAACCGGCGTCAACGGCGTCGTGTACGCCGCGCTGCCGCTGGTTATCAACGGCAACGTCGCGGACAGGTTCCGCTTTGTCCTCAAGGACGGCAGGATCGTCGAGACGCATGCCGAGACGGGCGAGGAGTTCCTTCGGGAGGCGATCGCGGTCGACGGGAACGCTTCCTATCTCGGCGAGGTCGCGCTCGTGCCCTACGATTCGCCGATCTCCAATCAGGGCATTTTGTACTACAACACGCTCTTTGACGAGAACGCGCGCTGCCATCTTGCCTTCGGGCGCGCCTATCCCGAGTGCGTCAGGGGCGGCGAGAAGATGTCGAACGACGAACTTGCCGCGCACGGGCTGAACATCTCCGCGGCGCACGACGACTTTATGATCGGCACGGCGGATCTCTCCATCGTGGGTACGACCTACGGCGGGGAGCAGGTGCCGGTCTTCACCGACGGAAACTTTGCCATTTGACCGAAGCCGGCCGGCAAACAGCCGAAAGGAGACGCTATGGAAGAGAAGCTGCGGGAGTACGCGAGGCTGCTCATTGAAGTCGGGCTGGGCCTGCGCGAGGGACAGACGCTCTTGATCGAGGCGCCCGTGGAGTGCGCGCCGTTCGTGCGCCTGTGCGCCTCCGCCGCCTATGACGCCCGCTGCCGCGAGGTCTTGGTGAGCTGGCGCGACGACGCGCTGATGCGCGAGCGATATCTCCACGCGCAGGACGACGTGTTTGACGAGCATTCCGCGTGGCATACCAGCATGCTCAACGATCTGGCGGACGCGGACGCGGCGTATCTCTCGTTCTCGGCAAGGGACCCCGAGGTGCTGCGCGGCGTCGACCCGACGCGCTTCCGCCGCTCGCAGATCGCGAGCAAAAAGGCGCTTGCGCCGTTTTACGATGCGGTGCTCAAGGGCGGGCTGCCCTGGTGCATCGCCTCCATGCCGATCCCGAGCTGGGCGAAGAAGGTGTTTCCGGAGCTTCCGCAGCGCGAGGCGATGTCGATGCTCTGGAACGCGATCCTGACCTCCATGCGCGTCACGGGCGACGGCAAGGCGACCGAGCGCTGGAACGAGCACCTCAGCACGCAGGAGGAGCGCCGCAAAAAGCTCAACGATATGCGCTTCAAGAGCATCCACTACAGCAATTCCCTCGGCACCGACCTGACCGTCGAGCTGCCGGAGGACCACGTCTGGCGCGCGGGGCGCGCCGAGACCGCCGGGCACCAGCGCTTCGTGCCCAATATGCCCGCCGAGTCGATTTTCACCGCGCCGCGGCGCGACGGCGTCAACGGCATTGTGTTCTCCTCCCAGCCGATGCTGCTCAACGGCGTGATCGTGGACAAGGTCCGCTTCATCCTCAAGGACGGCAAGATCGTCAGCTCGTTCGCGGAGCGCGGGCGGGACGTTCTTGACGCCCCGCTCGAGACCGACGAGAACGCCTGCCGCTTCGGTGAGATATCGCTGGTTCCGTTCGATTCGCCCGTTTCCAGACAGGGCCTCCTGTTTTACAACATGCTGTTTGACGAGAACGCCCGCAGCCACATCGCGCTCGGCCGCTCCAATCCCGAGTGCATCGACGGCGGCGAGCGCATGACGGACGAGGAGCTGGTCGCGCACGGGCTCAACCACAGCGTACTGCACGCCGACTTTGTGATCGGCACGCACGACCTCGCCATCACCGGCACGACCGCCGACGGGTGCGAGGTGCCGATCCAGCAGGATGGACTGTTTTGCTTGTAACAAAAATGATAAGTCTATAAGAAATAGACATATTATTATGCAGAAGGACCAATGAGACTATCACAAATGACTGCCGACGGGAGGCGCTTATGAACTTCAAACCGCTCAAAACTGACGAAAACATCCTCATTTTGCCGGGCGCGCAGGTGCTCGGCGACGTGACCGCGGGCGAGGGGACGTCCTTCTGGTTCAACGCGGTCTGCCGCGCGGAAAAGGTGCCGGTCGTCATCGGCAAGCGCTGCAACGTGCAGGATCTCGCGGTCATCCACAACCGCTGCGTGATCGGGGACGACGTCTCCGTGGGCCACAGCGCCATCGTCCACGGCGCGACCATCGGCAACCGCGTGATTGTCGGCATGGGCGCGGTGGTGCTCGACGGCGCGAAGATCGGCAATGACTGCATCATCGGCGCCGGCGCGGTCGTGACGGGCAAGATGGACGCGCCCGACGGCTCGATGATCCTCGGCAGCCCCGCCAAGGTCACGCGCGCGCTGACGGACAAGGAAAAGGCATATATCCTGGGAAATGGCGAGGAATATCTCGAAAAGAGCCGGGAATACCGCAAATATTGCGAGGAGGGCTGAGCCGTGGTCACGACCGCAACGATCGTTTGGCTTGCCGTTTCTGCCGCGTGGTGTACCCTGCTGCCCGTCGCGCTCCTCATATGGTGGCGCAGGACGCGCAAGGCGAAGCTCCTGCCCGCTCTCGCCGGCGCGCTGGTGTTTCTGGTGTTTGCGAGAGGCCTGGAGGCGGGACTGCACATGGTCTGCATCATGGGCGACAACCCCGTGGCGCGCGCGATCAACGCAAGCCCCTGGCTCTATATGCTCTACGGCGGGCTTGCCGCGGGCATATTCGAGGAAACGGGGCGCTACGTCGCGTTCCGCTGGATCATCGGCAAGAAGCGCTTTCCCGAGCGCGACACGGCGGTGACGTACGGCATCGGCCACGGCGGGATCGAGTCGATCCTGCTTCTCGGCGTCACGTTCGCGCTCTACGCGGTGCTGGCGGCGTTCCAGCTCAAGGGTGACTACGCGGGCGCGCTCGCGCTGACAAAGGGCGACGCGGCGACGCTCGCGATGCTGATGGGGCAGATCGGACAAATAACGCCCGGCACATGCCTGCTCAACATGGTCGAGCGAACGGGAGCGATCCTGTTCCACATCGCGCTGTCGTGCTTCGTGTTCCTCGCGGCGCGCGATCGGACGCAGCGCTCCTGGTTCCCGTTCGCCATCGCGCTCCACGCGATCGCGGACATGCCCGCCGCCCTCTATCAGCGGGGCATGCTGCCGCTGTGGGCGATCGAACTGTGGCTGTGGGTCGTGACGCTCTACGCGCTGCGCTCGGCGCGCAAGTGCTATCTCGAGCTGATGGACCCGTAAGTGCAATTGACCTAACAAAAAATGAAAGAAGGATAATTCTATGGCTTATATCGCGGTGGCGGGCGGCGTAAACGTCGACATCGGCGCGCATCCGTTCCAGACGCTTCGGAAAAAGGACTCCAACCCCGGGCGCGTCCACACGAGCCTCGGCGGCGTGGGGCGCAACATCGCGCACAACCTGCGTCTGCTCGGCGCGGACGTCGAGCTTTTGACGGCGCTCGGCGGCGACGGCTACGCGAGGTCGATGCGCGAATCCTGCAAATGGCTCGGCATCGGGCTTTCCAACGCGCTGCGCGTGGAGGACCAGCCGACGTCGACCTACGTTTACATCAGCGACGAGCGCGGCGATATGGCGCTCGCCGTGTCCGACATGTCGATCTGCGAGAAGCTGACGCCGGAGTATTTTGCCTCGAAGATGGACGTGCTCAACGGCGCGGCGCTCGTTGTGGCGGACACGAACCTGCCCGAGGCGTCGCTCAGGTATCTTGCGGAGAGCCTGACGGTGCCGCTGTTCGTCGACCCCGTTTCGGTGTCCAAGGCGGAGAAGCTGACGGCGATCCTGCCGCACATCCACACGCTCAAGCCCAACGGCCTCGAGGCGGAGCTGCTCTCCGGCGTGCCGGTCGTGGATCGCAACAGCGCGCGCCGCGCGGCGCGAAAGCTCATTGACATGGGCGTGCAGCGCGTGTTCCTTTCGCTCGGCAAGGAGGGCTTTCTCGCCGCCGCCGACGACGAGACGGTCTGGCAGCCCGCGCCCCGCGCGGAGCTGGTCAGCGCCACCGGCGCCGGCGACGCGCTGATGGCGGCGATCGCGTGGTCGTGGCTGCGGGAGGAAAATCTCTCCCGTACGGCGGCGATCGGCGCGGCGGCGGCAGCAATTACGATCGAGTGCGAGGACACCATCAATCCCGCGCTCTCGGGCGACGCGGTGCTGAGGCGCCTCGATGACATTTGAGCTGGAGCGCCCCTATCCGCGCATTCGGACAGGGGAAACGCTCTCCTGCGGCGGCAGCCAGAACTGGTTTGAAGATGCGAATTTCCACGCCTGCGGCTGCGGCGTGGTCGCCTGCGCGGACACGCTGCTGTATCTGACCGGACGGGATGAGCTGACGTGGGAGGAATATGATAGTTATGTAAACCAGCTGCGGCGCTTTTTTCCGCTGATCCCGCGCCGCGGCATCGACGGCGTGCGCCTCGCGATGGGCATGAACGCATGCCTTCGCCGCGCGGGAGTGCCGGTGCGCGCCGGCTGGAGCGTGTCGGGAAGGCGGTTCTGGGAGCGGCTGGAGCGCCAGCTTTCGGACGACCTGCCCGCAATCGTCGCGATCGGGCCGAATTTCCCCAGGCTCTGGGGCGGCGAAAAGCTGACGCTCTACCGCAAGACGGACGGAGGCTATGCCGAAGCGGACCGCACGAAGGGGCATTTCCTGACCGCCACGGGCCTGGACGGGGAGTGGATGCGCGTTTCCTCGTGGGGGCGCGAGCTCTATATCGCGCGGCGCGACTATGAGCGCTACATGAAGGCGCAGGGCGCCTTGTTTACGAACCTGCTCCGGTTGCGGAGGCTATGAAAAAGGACGGCTTACAGCCGTCCTTTCGTTTATTTGCGGGCGTTTACCAAGCATGCGCCTGGCGGGACGCCTCTTCGCTCATGGCGAAGAAATCCCAGTTGGGTTCGTCGCCCTGGTCGCCCCAGGTGACGTCGATGTGGCACTCCTGCCCGTCGAGCTCGGCGACGGTCCAGATGTGCGAGCTGTTCGACAGGGCGCGGCACGAAATGCCCTCCAGCTTCAAAAAGAGGTTGTATGCGCCGGTATAGCCGTCGCAGACGGCGGAGCCGCGCAGCAGCGCGCCGTAGGCGATGTGGCTGATGGAATAGTCGTCGTTGACGCCGTCGGCGTCGTACGCGCAGTGCTCGCACAGCCATTGGTAGTAGACCCGCGCGATCTCCGTCTGGCTCATTCCGGCGTGGAGCACGCCGCTTTCCCAGAGGGCGTCGTGTACCGCGATCGCCTGTGCCGTCGTTTCGTCGCGGAATTGGGCGAGCTGCCGCGCGGCGGCGTCCATCAGCGCCGCACGCTCCTGCGAGGTCGCCGCTGCGCCCTCGGGCGGCAGGCAGACGGTTGCGTAGAAGCTCAAAAGTGCGTGCCCGCTGTTGAGATAGTACTGGCACTCGACGGAGTTGTACATCTGCTCGCAGTAGCGCTTGACCCGCTCGGAGAAGATGCGCGCGAGGGTCTGGGCGTCCGAGGCGGCGAGGGGCTTCGGATAGTCCAGCTCGATCGTGTTCCCACCGCCCGCGAGCATGCGGCAGATCAGCGCGTCGAGCGCGTCGCCGTCATCGTAGGCGGGCGCGGTGTCGACGCTTTGCGGCGCTTCGACCAGGCTTGCGAGCGTCTTGCCCGCCGCGGACCACGCAGGCGCGACCGCCCAGGAGAGCGTAAGGCGCTGCGAGGGGTCGACCATGCGGATGACAAGCGCCGCGGTTTCGGCGCGCGTGGTGGTGACGTCGGGCCAATAGCTGCCCGTGGGATCCATGCCCTCCAACAGCCCCTGGCGGTACATCCACAGGATCTGCGGCTGATACGGCGTCGCTTCGCCGACGTCGGTGATGTAGCGGCCCGAGGCGTAGGCGTCGTCCACAAGGGAGGCGTTCGGGGCGCCGTAGCAGCTTTCGGGCAGCGAGAGGGCGAAGATGGCGGCAAGCTGCGCGCGCGTGGCGGGCGCGTCATAGTCGGCGATCGAAGGGTCGAGCAGCCCGCACGCGTCGAGATAGCTGACATATGGGGCGTACCACGGCGAGCCGCCTGCGGCGGGAAGGATGTCGCCCGCATAGACGGCGTGCAGCCGCGCCGAGAGCGTCAGCAGCTCCGCGACCGTGATCTCAGCGCCGGGCGCGAAGCCGTCCCCGCGCCCCTCGAACAGGCCGTATTCGTAGCCGAGAACGGCGTAATCGTAATACCAGCTCCCAACGGGCACGTCGGCAAACTGCCCGCTGTAGGCGCGGCTGCGCGGCAGCAGGGGGCCGGCTTCGGCTTCCATGATGCGATAGACGCCGGGGGGATCGTCGTGCCCCTCATCGGTGACGACAGCCTGCGCGCCGAGCGAGAGCAGCAATGCCAGCGGTAGCAGCAGGGCGAGGATGCGGCGTTTCATTCGTATGTCCTCCTTCGTGGGAAAATGCTTGTACCATATAGTAACGGCACATTAAGGAACGAGTATGTCGAGCTCCTCCGCCGCGATCTGCAGATCGTAGGGGTCGAGGGCTTCGTTGACAAGCGCAAGGGTCGCGTCGGGGTCGAGCACATAGACGGATTCGCGGCGGTAGCAGCCTGCGCCGTCACCGGGCAGGGTGTGGAAGAAAACGCCCTCTGCGCCGATGTCCAGCGCTTCGCTCGCAAGCCACGCGAGGTTGCCGGCGGTGAGGTCGGTCCTGACGTAGGAGAAGAAGACCTGCGCGAGCGCGGGGGCGTTGCCGAGGCGCATCGTCTGCGCCGCGACCGCCTTCAAGAACGCCTGCTGCGTCGCGATGCGCCCGATATCGGCGTCGGCGTAGCCGCCGCCGTCGTTGTTTTTCCGCCAGCGGACGACCCCCATTGCCTCCTGGCCGTTCAGATGCTGCGGCCCCTTGGCGAAGTGGATGTGCAGGCCCTGGTACGGGTCGTCATAGTCCATGTCGGCGGGAACGTCGAAATCGACGCCGCCGATGCTGTCGACGAGCGCGACAAAGCCCCGCAGATCGACGCTGACGGTGAAGTCGACCGGTACGCCGAGCAGGTTTTCCACCTCGGCGCGCAGCCGCTCCGTGCCGCCGGAGGCGTAGGCGTAATTGAGCTTGTTGCTGTACCACTCGCGGTGGAGCAGCGTGTCGCGGGGCAGGCTCACGACGTCGACGCGGCGATTGTGCGCGTCGAAGCGCACGAGCATCGTCGTATCGCTGCCGCCGCCGGCATTGTCGACGCCGCAGACGAGAATGATATAACAGTCGGGCCGCCGCGTGCGGCGCACGGAAAGCGGCGCTTCGGCGGCGGTCTCTGCCGGCTGCGCGGCGGAGACCACGGTGACGGTCCGCTCCTGTGCGCCGGGCGGACTCGCCGGTATCTCGGGCGCGCGCACGAGGGCGCGCGTGAGTGCCGCGGCGGCAAGAAGTGCCAGCGCCGCGGCCGCCAGGAGCCGCAGCGCGCGATCGGTTTTGTTTTTCACGTTGTTCACAGATTGTCCGGCAAGATTAATATTATATGCTATTTTCGTGTTTTCTACAAGCCTCAGATTCCCTTGTATTTTTTGCGCGTCGCGATGCCGCCGCGGATGTGGCGCTGCGCCTTGTTCTCGTCCAGAACCTCCTTGACCTGTGCGTAGAGCGCGCGGTTGAGCTCCGGCAGGCGGTCCTGCAGGTCCTTGTGGACGGTCGACTTTGAAATGCCGAACTTTTTGGCGGCGGCGCGCACGGTCGCGCGGTTCTCTACGATGTAGGCGGCGAGCGCGCAGGCGCGCTCTTCGATGTTTCCCTTCATGCAAGCACACTCCTCAATCCCAAGGTGGTACATGATATGAGGGAGCCTGCCTTTGTATGATTCGTACACAATTCTTCGTTGACGAATGAGGCGATGTGGCGTAAAATGACAAATCAAGAGGACGTATGTCCGAAAATAATGATTAGGGAGGCTTCGAGTATGGGCAAATTCGTCATCAAGGACGCCAAGGGCGGCGTCAAGTTCGATCTCAAGGCGGGCAACGGCGAGATCATCCTCTCCAGCGAGGTCTACAAAGCTGCGTCCGGCTGCAAGAGAGGCATTGCGAGCGTCCAGAAGAACGCCAAGATCGCCGCTCTGGAGGATCAGACCGAGAAGGGCTTCGAGGCGCAGAAGCACCCGAAGTTCGAAGTCTATACCGACAAGAAAGGCGAGTACCGCTTCCGCCTCAAGGCGGCAAACGGCCAGATCATCGGCGTGGGCGAGGGCTACAAGGAAAAGAAGAGCTGCCTCAACGGCATCGAATCCATCCGCAAGAACGCCCCCGGCGCGAAGATCGAAAAAGCGGAGAAGTGACAAAACCGGCTTTGAAAGGAAATACTATGAAAGCATCACTCGTAATCATGGCGGCGGGCATGGGCTCGCGCTACGGCGGCAACAAGCAGGTCGACGGCCTCGGCCCCAACGGCGAGATCCTGATGGAGTATTCCATCTATGACGCGATCCGCGCGGGCTTCAACAAGGTGGTATTCATCATCAAGCCCGACATGAAGGAGCTCATGGAGGAGCTTTGCGGCAGGCGCATCGCGCAGCTCAAGGCGAACGACGGCTCGCCCGTCGAGGTCGCCTATGCCTTCCAGGACTTTTCCAGCGTTCCGTCCTGGTACAAGATCCCCGCGGAGCGCGTCAAACCCTTCGGTACGGCGCACGCGGTGCTCTGCGCGCGCGACGTCGTCCATGAGCCGTTCGCCGTCATCAACGCCGACGACTACTACGGCGCGGACGCGTTCCCGACGATCTACAAGGAGCTTTGCAAACTGCCTGAGAAGGGCGCGGCGACGATGGTCGGCTACCGCGTCGACAAGACGGTGAGCGCCAACGGCACGGTCACGCGCGGCGTCTGCCACACCGAAAACGGAAAGCTGACGAAGATCGTCGAGACGTTCAAGATCAAGCTCTATCCCAACGGCGACATCCGCGACATCGAAAACGGCGAGGACAGCCCGCTGATCCCGCCCGAGACGCCGGTCTCGATGAATTTCTGGGGCTTTACGCCGTGGATCTTTGAGAAGCTCGAGGCGTTTTTCAACGATTTTCTCAAGAACCTTGCGCCCGACAACATCAAGGGTGAGGCGCTGCTGCCGACGATGGTCGGCGAGCTCATCGACCGCGGCGAGCTGGACGTCTCGGTTCTCCACTCCAACGCGCGCTGGTTCGGCGTGACCTACAAGGAGGATAAGCCCGCGGTGCAGTCGGAGCTCAAGGCGCTGCACGATTCCGGCGTTTATCCCAAATCTTTGCGCGGCTAAAACGCCGTTTCCGGGGGCAAAACTATCGCCGGAGGTGATGGCTTTGCTTCCGTACGACGAAACCCCGATGGCACATGCGCGCTTCGGCCAGCCCGAGGACGCGGGCGACCTGCTCAATCAATACGGCACCTACAACATCCAGCCGACGAACGAGCAGGAGAACGCATTTCCGATGATCATGCAGGCGCTGCCGACACAGTGGCGCGGCATGAAAATACACCGGGAAGACCTTCAAACCCCTTCGCTGTAAAGCGAAGGGGTTTGTTTTTCGCGCTCGTTCATTTGGCAAAGACTTATAAAACACGGTAATCCGCAACAGTCTATCAAAAATCGGCAATACGGACTCAAATCTGGCCTAAAACCGCGCAATCATGCGCCTTTGCGGGCAGGAAAGGATTACGTCGGCGGAGCAAAAGCGGCGCGGCGGTAAAGAGAAGGCTCCGCATCATGCGCAGATCATTTCCCGGGGACTCACGCAAACGCCCGTTCAGCCCTTTTCCATCGAAAATCGCTTTGTGGGACGTTTTTTGGGGGCGTCGGATGCCTCCGGGCTTCCCTGTGGGAGCTGCGGGCTTCCCGCGGGAGTAGGGGGCCTTCCCCGGGGAGGGTGCGGAGCGGACAAAGACAATCGAAGCGAAGCGCCGCCAGCGCCAAAAGGCACCAGACACGCTCAGAGCGATTTTAAGGGGTCAAGAAGGCGGGGAAAGGGAAACAACGGCTTTCCGATACGGAAAGGCGGCTGATCGCCTCGTAAAACGCCATTAAATGGGCAAGTTTGAAAAGCAAAAACCGAACGCTCAGGATCAGGACAGGCACGGGACAGGTACAGGACAGGCACGGGACAGGGACAGGACAGGACCGTAATCGGAGAACGCCGAAAAGAAATGGGGATTTCGACGAAGTTTACATAATATAGGCTAAGTCTGTCGACGTCACACGCAGCGGAAGGATCGCGCAGGGGACGCGGAGGGGCATCCAAAAATCTGCCGGACACACACCCAAGAGAAAAAGCCGTCATACCCGACGGCTTTTTCGATGCATAGAGCCTTCTTCCTTAGTATACCAATAATTCAATAAAGGTAAACTAAGAATCGGCGACGAAAAATTTTCCCGGCAGAGACAATTTCATCCAAGAGCCTCCAACGCGCCGGGGAAGAAATCATATGCCCAAAAGGGCGATAGGACGCAAAGGCGAGAAAAAACATAAGCCTACGAAAACAAAAGGAATCCGCCACGCTCAGTCGATATTCCTGACATATATTGTATATAGACTTCTATATAAACACAATATATTGACAGAATATTTCAAGCGTGACGGACAATAAATCTATATGCGCCTCAAAACTGCTGTAGACAAAAATTGATAGAAACTGCCTGACTTAACCATTTTTGGGAGTTTGCTTCATCGATAATGAGATCCTTTTCTTCTTTTCGTCCACGTCGAGCACCACGACCTTGACGACGTCGCCGACGGCGACGACCTCGCTCGGATGCTTGATGAACCGGTCGCAGACCTGCGAGATGTGGACCAGCCCGTCCTGGTGCACGCCGATGTCGACGAACACGCCGAAGTCGACGACGTTGCGCACGGTGCCGGTCAGCGGCATGCCGGGCTTGAGATCCTTGATCTCCAGCACGTCGGTGCGCAGGATCGGGGGCGGCAGCTCGTCGCGCGGGTCGCGCCCGGGCTTTTGCAGCTCCTTGGCAATGTCGCGCAGCGTCGGCACGCCGACGCCGCAGTCGCCCGCCGCCTTCTCGGCGCCGTAGCCCTCCAGCTTCGCGCCGACGTCGGGCAGGGCGCCGCGCTTGAGCGCGTTTTTGTCGTAGCCGAGGATGTCGAGCAGCTTTTCCGCGGCGTCGTAGCTCTCGGGGTGGACGCCGGTGTTGTCGAGGACATTCTTGCTCTCGGGTACGCGCAGGAAGCCCGCGCACTGCTCGAACGCCTTGGGGCCGAGCTTGGCGACCTTCAAAAGCTGCCGCCTCGTCGTAAACGCGCCGGACTCCTCGCGGTAGGCGACGATGTTCTTCGCGGTCGTTGCGTTGAGGCCCGCCACGCGCTCCAAAAGCGGAGCCGACGCGGTGTTGAGGTCGACGCCGACTGCGTTGACGCAGTCCTCGACGACGTGGTCGAGCGCCTCGCCGAGGCGCTTTTGCGGCATGTCGTGCTGGTACTGCCCGACGCCGATCGCCTTGGGGTCGATCTTCACCAGCTCCGCCAGCGGGTCCTGGAGACGGCGTGCGATGGAGACCGCGGAGCGGAGGTTGACGTCGTAGTCGGGGAACTCCTCCGCCGCGAGCTTGGAGGCGGAGTAGACCGAGGCGCCCGCCTCGTTGACGATCATGTAGGAAAGCCCGCCGCCGGCCTCGCCGATCAGCTCCACAGCCATCTGCTCGGTCTCGCGCGAGGCGGTGCCGTTGCCGATGGCGATGTGGGCGACGTTGTGCCGCCTGACCATCGCCTTGAGCGTGTCGATCGCCTGGCGCTTGCGCCCGGCGCCCTGCGTGGGATAGACGACCGTGGTGTCGAGCACCTTGCCGGTGCCGTCGACCACGGCGACCTTGCAGCCGTGGGCGTAGCCCGGATCGAGCCCCATCGTGACGTGTCCGCGGACGGGCGGCTGCATCAGCAGCGGCTTGAGGTTGAGCGCGAACATGCGGATCGCACCCTCGTCCGCCGCATCGGTGAGGCTGGAGCGGATCTCGCGCTCGAGCGAAGGCTCGATGAGGCGGTCGTAGGCGTCCTCGCCCGCGGCGCGCAGGAATGCGGACGCGTTCGTGCCGCTTTTGACGAAGCCGCAGACCGCGCTGAGCGCGAAATCGCGGTCGACGCTCACGCCGACCTTCAAAAAGCCCTCCTTTTCGCCGCGGTTGAGCGCGAGCACCTGGTGGCCCTGCATACGGGGGACGGGCTGGACGAAATCGTAGTACAGCCGGTAGACCGAGTCCTCCTCGGTTGCGGCGGCGGAGCGCACGAAGCCCTTTTTCTCGAAGAGCGTGCGCAGCGTTTTGCGCAGCGCGGCGTCGTCCGAGATGCGCTCGGCGATGATGTCGCTCGCGCCGGCGAGCGCGTCCTCGACCGTCTCGACGCCCTTTTCCGCGTCCACGTAGGGCTCCGCGAGGAGTTGGAGGTCCGGGAGGTCGTGCGGCTGCGCGAAGATCGCGTCCGCGAGCGATTCAAGCCCCTTTTCCTTCGCGACGGTCGCGCGCGTGCGGCGCTTGGGCTTGTAGGGGCGGTAGAGGTCCTCGACCTCCGCGAGCGTTTTGGCATTGTCGATGGCGGCGGCGAGCTCGTCGGTGAGCTTGCCCTGCTCGTCGATCGACGCCTTGACCGCGTCGCGCCGCTCCTGCAGCGAGCGCAGGTACGCAAGGCGCTCCTCGAGCGTGCGCAGCGTCGTGTCGTCCATCGAGCCGTGCAGCTCCTTGCGGTAGCGGGCGATGAACGGGACGGTGTTGCCCTCGTCAAGCAGTTCGACCACAGCGGAGACATGCGCCTCGCTGCGGCCGAGCTCTTTGGCAATGATAGAAATGATGGAATCCATATGGTAAACCTCTCGGAATAGATTACTTGTGGTAGAGCTTCTTGACCTCATACCGCGGCTCACAGGTGACGTGGATGCCGAGGCTCTTGTAGAGCTGAACGTCCTCCTCCGAAATGATGACGGAGAAGTGCGCGTTCGCGCCGCGCAGCTTGCCGAGCTGCTTCTGCGCGCGTGCGGCAAGCGGATTGGTCAGCGCGGAGATGGCGAGCGCGAGCAGCACCTCGTCGGAGTGGAGGCGCGGATTGTTGTCCCC
>SVKM01000011.1 GCA_015068465.1 Oscillospiraceae bacterium
TGGAGCAGTTCACGGCGCTGTCCGATGAGGGCGTGAAGACCATCCCCGGCGCGCTGGACTGCGCGCTGCGCGCGAACTCCACGCATATTTCGAAGCTGTTCCTCACGAAGAACCGCTATCTCCGCCAGAGCTACGTCTACACCGAGGGCGTCGTCTACGCCTACGCGCCGAACGCGGAGGGCGAGCTGCGCACGGTCTACGAGGGCGTGTCCGGCTGCGGCGGCCCCGAGATACTGGACGGCTTGCAGGAGAAGCTTGCGAAGACGCCGCAGACCATGCGCGACGTCATCGGCGCGGAGAAGATCGTCCCGGGTGAGTATGAGGTCATCGCCGACCCGACCGTGACTGGCCTGATCGCGCATGAGGCGTTCGGGCACGGCGTGGAGATGGACATGTTCGTCAAGGGCCGCGCGCTCGGCGCGGAGTACATCGACAAGCGCGTCGGCAGCGACATGGTGACGATGCACGAGGGCGCAAAGTGCGCCGAGAGCGTCACCGCCTACGCCTTCGACGACGAGGGCGTGCTCGCCGGCGATGTGACGGAGATCGACCACGGTATCCTGAAAACCGGCATCTGCGACGCGCTCGCGGCAAAGCGCCTCGGCACGCAGCCGACCGGCAACGGCAAGCGCGAGAACTACGCCCACAAGGCGTACACCCGCATGACCAACACGGTCTTCGACTCCGGCGCCGACTCGCTCGACGACATGATCGCGTCGATCTCCTACGGCTATCTCCTGCGCGGCATGCAAAGCGGCATGGAGGACCCCAAGCACTGGGGCATCCAGTGCATCCTCGACCGCGGGTATGAGATCAAGGACGGCAGGCTCACGGGCAAGGTCGTTTCGCCGATTGTGATGACCGGCTATGTGCCCGACCTGCTCGGCTCGGTGTCGATGGCGAGCCCCGACCGCGTGATCGAGGGCAACGGCGCCTGCGGCAAGGGCCACAAGGAATGGGTCAAGGTCGCCGACGGCGGCCCGTATCTCAAGATGAAAGCGAGGCTGGGATGATGCTCGATACGATCAAAAAGAAGCTCGCGGCGCTGGACTGCGACGCGTGGGAGCTGACGGAAACCAAAAAGCGCGGCTGGGAGTTTTACTTCATCCGCCACAAGCTCGACCAGAACCGCGCCGTCGAGGTCAAGAGCGTCAAGGTCAAGCTTTATAAGTCCCTGGAGGGCGGCAAGCTCATCGGCAGCGCGTCGGGCGAGATCCCGCCGACCGCCTCGGAAGCCGAGATCGACGAGCGCCTCGCCTCCATCCTCTATCAGGCGACGCTGGTGAAGAACCCGTACTACACCATCACCGACAAGCCCATCGACATCCCCGAAAAGAAAGCGTCCGTGGACGTGGAAAAGACCGCGGAGGACTTCATCCGCGCCATGCGCTCGGTGGAGGAAACGGCGGGGGAGGATATCAACTCCTATGAGATCTTCGTCAGCGAACTGACGCGCCACACGCTCAACTCAAAGGGCGTCGAGTATACCTGCACCTATCCCGAATCCTCGGTCGAGGTGGTGGTCAATGCCCGCAGGGACGGGCACGAGATCGAAATGTACCGCATGTATGACTCCGGCACCTGCGACGCGGAGAAGCTCCGCAGCGACATTACCGACACGATGCGCTGCGGACGCGACCGCCTGACCGCCGTGCCGACGCCGAAGCTCGACACAGCCGCGGTGGTGTTCTCCACAGAGGACGCGGTCAGCATCTACGACTATTTCCTGGACCGCATGAGCGCGAGCATGAAGCATCAGAAAATATCCGACTGGGAGCTCGGCAAAGAGGTCGCTCCCGGCGCGAGAGGCGACAAGATCACGCTCGAGGCGCTCTCGACGCTGCCCAATTCCTCGGAGGACTTCCCAGTGGACGAGGAGGGCGCGGTCATCCGCGACCGCTTCCTGATTCGCGACGGCGTGGCGGAGAACTTTTGGGGCTCGCGCCAGTTCAGCGAGTATCTGGGGCTCCGCGACAGCTCCGTCGTCCACAATGTCCGCTTCTCCGGCGGCAAGGGCAGCGCGGCGGACGTGCGCCATGGCGACTATCTGGAGGTGGTCGAGTTCTCGAGCTTCGAGGCCGACGCCATGAGCGGCGACATCGCCGGCGAGATCCGCGTCGGCTACTGGCACCACGACGGCAAGACGACGGTCGTGACCGGCGGCTCGGTTTCGGGCAACATGCTCGAGGCGGCGAAAGACATGACCTTCTCGCGCGAAACGCGCCAGTATGATACGCATATTATTCCGGCGGTGACGCGCCTGGAAAACCTGCGTATCGCGGGCGTCGCGGACGTTTGAGAGAATTGAAATATCCCGGAGCGCAACGGCTCCGGGATATTTTTTGTGACAGGCGGCGCCCCTCCGGCGTTTTATAGGGTGAAACCGGTTTTGAGAAAACACTTGCAGGAGGTGAGAGCCTTTGGCAGACGTACTGCGCGCCTTTGAAGAGCACCGGCAGACCGTATACCGCCTTGCGCTGCACCATACAGGCTCTGTCCACGACGCCGAGGACATTTGCCAGAGCGCGTTTCTGCGTCTGGCGGAGCATGCGGATCGTGTGGGGGACGCCGCGGCAAAGGCATGGCTCATTCGCGTGACGATCAACCTCTGCCGCGACCATGCGCGCGAGCGGATGCGCCACGGCACGGAGGAGATCGACGAGACGATTGCCGCGCCGCAGGAGGACCGCGAGGTGCTGCAAAAGGTCATGGAGTTGCCGGAGAAGGACCGCGCGGTGGTCTATCTCTACTACTTCGAGGGCTATTCCACCTCGGAGATCGCAAGGCTGACGCATACCACGCAGACTGCGGTCAGCACGCGCCTTGCGCGTGCGAGGGAAAAGCTGAAACGAGAATTGGAGGAGCTGCCATGAACAGATATGTACGCGCCGTGGAGGGACTGACGCTCTCCGCCGAGCGTGAGACGGCGATCCGCGCCGCCTTGCGGGAAAAAACAAAGCAGGAAGGACGGACAATCAGGCTTGCGCGCCTTCGCCGCGCGCCGCTGATCGCAGCGGCGGTGCTGCTCCTGGTCCTGTCGGTGTCCGCGGCGCTCAGCCGCATTTCCATGCAGGTCGCGGGGCTGTACGTCGATGAGGGGGACGGCGTCTGCACCGTCAGCTTCCGGCAGGGCGACGATCTGCCCGTCCATCTCGGATGCTGGTATCCGAAGGGCATCGGGAACGACTATGCGCTGCAGGGCGTTACCACGGATGAGAATGGGTATCAGCAGCTGGCGTTCCAAAAGACGTGGAACGATGCATACTATCTTTTGTATTTTCGCGCGGAGGCGGCGAACTGCTTCACGATGAAAAATGTCGCGGCGGAGGGGACGTGCGAAGTGAACGGACACATGGCGCACTGGTTCCATCTGTCGGGCAGCGAGGTCTACGACTATCACACGAAATCGCTCAAGAGCGTGCCGGCAAGCGTCCTTTTCTGGGTCGACGAAACGCGCGGGATCGGGTTCCGGCTCGTCCGCGTCGGCAGCGAAACGGAGGATCTGACGCCGCTCGCCGAGAGCGTGGAGGAGCTGGACGAGCCGCTTCCCACGGTCAACGACCGCGAAGCGCGCATGGCCGTCAGCAGGCTGGGCGACTACGATTTTGCGAGCGTACCGGAGGGCTTTGCGCTCCATGCGACCTACGGCGCCTGGACCGTGCCGCTTGAGGCGGACTATGCCGACCAGCCGGGCTTTGTGCACCGCGTTTATCTGGACGGGGAATACTATTCGCTGCACCTGTACTATGTGTATCTGATGGACGAGCTGCTGTACTACGACCATCTGGACGTCGAAGAGCCGGAGGTCTACGGCGTGCCGTACACGACACAGCCGGTCGCCGACGGCGATTTCGCAGGCGAGGCGGTCTATGAGCAGGGAACGGGAAGGCTGCTGGGCGTCAACTGGGAGCACACCGACTCGAACGGCGTGACGCTGGACTTCTCCGTGAAGGCGGACCGGCTGAGCCTCGAGGAACTCCTTTCGCTGGCGCGGAGCGTCGAATGCCGCGCGGAGTCAGACCCCGCTTCACCGCTTGACAGATAAGGCCCCCAAAACGCCGCTCTTGCGATTTGACAAGAGCGGCGTTTCGACGTATGATAGGAAAAAAGCCTGAAAGGTGAGATGACGGAAGGATGAAGGGGTGGAGCAGGAGATGGGGCGCTTCCGCCGCGTTTCTGCTTCTGGCAGGGGCGCTGTTCTACTTTGTGCTTTACTATCCCGCGGACCAAACGGCGCTCGGCGCGCTTTCGCCGGATGCGGATATCCAAATCGGCAGGACGGATTACGGCTGGTACTTTGACGGGCCGGGCGAGGACAGCGCGCTGATTTTCTATCCCGGCGCCAAGGTGGAGGAAACGGCGTACGCGCCGCTTCTGCGCCGTATTGCGAGCGGCGGGACGGACGTTTTTCTTGTGCGCGCGCCGCTGCACTTTGCGCTGCTGTGCACCAATGTGGCGGAGGAGATACAATCGCGCTACGACTATCCGAACTGGTACATCGGCGGGCATTCCCTGGGCGGCATTGCGGCGGAATATTTCGTCGAAAAGCATCCGGGCAGCGTGCGGGGCGTGATTTTCTGCGCGTCCTATCCGACGCGGCAGATGGACGACGGACTGAAAGCCGTCATGATATACGGCACGAACGACAATGTGGTCAACATGGCAAGCGTGGAGATGGGAACGAAGTTGTCCCCCGCTATGACGGTATACGTGATCGAAGGCGGCAACCACGCGCAGTTCGGAAACTACGGGTACCAGCGCGGAGACGGCGAAGCGACGATATCCGCCGAGGAGCAGCAGAAACAGGCGGCCGACGAGATCCTGTCGGTGATGGCTGGGTGAAAACCGAGGCGTGGCAGAAATAAGGCTTATGCCGTCTGTGAAACTTGGAAAGCGAATCGGAAGCGCACCGATCAGAGAAAGCGGTCGTTTTGTGCGGGGTCACGGCGGAGTGCTGTGTGCTCTCGACCATGATGGACGCGATCGACATGGGCTATGAGGTCGTTTATCTGTATGACTGCGTCGCCGGACAGAGCGCCGAGCTGGACGCGGAGATACGGGAGCTTGCCGGGATCTTTGCACCGGTGCATACGACGATTATGAGCAGCGACGAGTATCTGACGGCGATCGCGCAGCGGTGAGGCGGCGCCCAAGCAGGAAGCGCCGCAGACCCACAAGGCAAAAGGAAAACCGCCCAGCCAAACGGCTGAGCGGTTTTCCTCATTTTGGCAGCGGGTGAAGGATTCGAACCCTCACAAACGGAGTCAGAGTCCGGTGTGCTACCATTACACAAACCCGCTATCTGTTCACGTGCGAACATGTCTATTATACAGATAGAAAAGGATTTGTCAAGGGCTATTCTGAAAAAATGCGAAAAATTTTTGCTTTATGCCAGCGTCAGCAGGAATTCCGCGAGGAAGACAGAAACGCAGCAGGCGAGTGCGACCGGGAACAATCCCGCGCCGAACCAGGCGAGCACCGCGCCGACGATCAGCGCCGCGACGCCGGCAATGGGGGACTGCGCGGCGTGGACGATGGCGGGGAAGGTCATCACCGCGAGCGTGACATAGGGCACATAGAAAAGGAATGAGCGCAAAAAGCGGTTCGTGATCTGCTTGCGGATCAGCGTCAGCGGCAGGACGCGGATGATGAAGCTCACCAGCGCGCCCGTGAGGATATAGAGGTAGATATTGTGTGTCATGCCGCCTCGCCCCCTTCCTCGCTCACCGGGAACAGCGCGGCGCCGAGCGCGGAGATCACGACAGTCAGGACGATCGTTTTCATACCGCTGGAGAGCCCGCTGACAGCCGGCAGAACAGAAAATGCGAAGCTGCACGCGAACGAAGCGAGCACCAGACCCGCGACCACGCGGTCCTGCCGCGCGGGCGGAATGATGATGGCGAGGAACATGCCGTAGATCGCGACGCTTAGGGCGCTGACGACGCTTGCGGGCAGAATGTTGCCCGCGACGATGCCGCACGCCGTGCCGGAGGACCAGCACAGCTCCGCGACTAAGAACGCGCTGTACATGTAATACGGCGAGATCCAGCCGGGGCGCGCGACGCCGAGGCCGAAGATCTCATCCGTGATGCCAAAGCCGACCAGAAGCCGGTGAAGCATGGAGGTCTCCGGCGCAAAGCGCTGGCTGAGCGCGGCGCTCATCAGGAGATAGCGCGCGTTCGCGATGCAGATGACGATCGCGACCTCCCAGTAGGCGGCGTTCGCCGCGATGAGGGAGTAGAGCGCATATTCGCCCGCCGAGGCGTGGTTGAGAAAGCTCGCGAGAAAGCCCTGCAGGGGACTTAAGCCCGACGCCTTGGCGGTGATGCCGAGCGAGAAGGCGACGGCAAAATACCCGAGCCCGATGGGAAAACCGTCCCGTGCGCCGCGCAGAATATCGCGGCGCAGCTGATCGCGTTCGTCCATTCAGTCGATGTGGATAACGGGCTTGACGAGCTCGTCGGGCGTGATGTTGGGGTTGTGATAGTGCTCGCGCTTCTGCGTGATCTTGCCGAGCGAGATCGCCTCCTGCGGGCAGTACTGGAGGCAGGCGAGGCACTGCAGGCAGTCGGTGCCGAACTGCGGCCTGCCGTCGATCAGGCGGATGTTGCCCTTGGGGCAGACCTTGGCGCAGGTGCCGCAGCCGATGCACATGGAGCTGACGGAAAAGCTCTTCGCCTTCTTTTGCGACATCTTGGGCCACGCGCTGCTTTCGAGCTTGTTCAGCGGGTTCGCCTTGGGCGCTTTTTCGGAGCGCTTGAGCGCCTTGGCGTCCTGGCCGATGCGCTTTGCCTCGCGCTCGGAGCGCTCCTGCGCCGCCTCGGGCGTGAGCATCGGCATCATCATCGTGTGCGGGAACAGCCAGATGCACGAGCACTGGTGCGTGACCACCTGCCAGTAATCGAGGTGGAACAGCCGGTCGACGATCGAAAGCCCCGTGCCGGGATAGGCGGAGCACATGCCGACCGCAAACTTGTAGGAGATCGGATCGACCTGAAGCGAGTTCAGGGTATCCTCCACGCCGCCGGGCAGCCCGCCGGCATAGCAGGGAAAGACGAAGCCGACGCGCTTTGCGCCGCGCACGTCCGTAACGGTCGGGGTGCGGCGCATCATGATGATATCCGTGTCGCCGAGCTCGCGGGCAATGTTTTTCGCCATGTCGAGACAGTTGCCGGTGCCGGAATAGCAGAAAATGACGTTTTCACTCATAGCAAGGTCTCCTTCGTCCGTAATAAATCTATTATACAAAAGGTTTGCTAATCTTGCAAGGGCTTCGCCCGGATTTGCCCGACCAATCGCCGCATATCCTCCGGAAGCTCAGCTGTAAAGTGAAGCGGCTTGCGGGAAACCGGCTGGGTGAACCACAGCTCGTACGAGTGCAGCGCGGGACGCGCGATGAGCGTCTTGTCCTCCTCTCCGTAGAGCCAGTCGCCCGCGAGCGGAAAGCCAAGCGCCGCCATGTGGACGCGGAGCTGGTGCGTGCGCCCGGTATACGGCACAAGGCGCAGAAGCGAAAAACGGTCGCTTTGGGAAAGCACTTCGTATTCCGTGCGCGAGGGGAGCCCGTCGTCACGGATGCAGCGCTTGACAATGGAGCCTTCCGCGCGGCCGATCGGGAGCTCGACGAAGCCGTGCTCCGGCGCAACGCGCCCGACGGCGACGGCGCGGTACTCGCGCCTGAGCCACTCCGTATGGAGCGCGACGCGCAGGCGGTCGTGGACGTAGCCGTTTTTGGCGGCGATGAACAGCCCGCTTGTTCCCTTGTCGAGACGGCTGACAAAGTGCGCGGCGCTGCCGTCGCCAAGATAAGAGGCGAGCGCCGAGGCAATATCCGGCGCGCCCGGCTCCGCGCGGCGCGGGTGCATGGCGACGTTCGCCGGCTTGTTGATGACAAGCAGGTCCTCGTCCTCGTATACGATATCAAGCGGCAAAGCGCAGGGCGCGAGCGCCGGAGCGGGACGGCGCTCTGAGAGCGTGACGGTCACGACGTCGCCGGCGCGGACGACGGCGTTGACATGCGCGGGAGCGCCGTTGAGAAGGATGGCGCCTTCCTGCCATTTGAGGCTTTTGAGCAGGGAATAGGAAATGCGCAGCTCGCCGCGCAGGACGTTTCGCAGCGGCTGCCCGTCCCGGGATGGTTCGACGGTATAGTGGAGCGTCCGCACGGTGCGCGCCTCCTTTCCGAAATGTTGAGAACAGTATAGCATATCCGAAGGTAATATGCTATACTATCCGCAGCACTGCACAAAGGAGAAGGCATTATGGCGAACAAACACACGATCTGCCTGTTGAACGATTCGTTCCCGCCGGTGATCGACGGCGTGGCGAACGCGGTCGTCAACTATGCGAAAAATATTGAGGCGCACCACGGCCACGCGGTCGTCGCAACGCCCACCGTGCCCGGAGCGGACGACAGCGCCTATGCTTTCCCGGTGCTGCGTTATCCGAGCGTCGATACGCGCAAGCTGGTCGGCTATGTCACGGGCTATCCGTTTTCACCAGAGACGGTGCGCCGCCTGCAAGATGAGCACACCGCCTTGCTGCACACGCACTGCCCAATCGCGTCTGCAATCCTCGCGCGCGAGCTGCGCGATGTGCTCGACACGCCGGTGGTGCTGACCTATCATACCAAATTTGACATTGACATTGCCAAAGCAGTTAAGAGCAAGATCCTCCAGTCCGGTGCGATCCGCGCGCTGGTAGAAAATGTTTCCGCCTGCGATGAGGTTTGGGTCGTGAGCGAAGGCGCGGGAGAGAATCTGCGCTCGCTCGGCTACAAGGGAGACTATACCGTGATGCCGAACGGCGTGGATGTGCCACAGGGCGGCGTTTCTGAGGAAGCGGTTGCAGCGGCGACGGCTGGCTTTGATCTTCCGAGCGATGTACCGATGTTCCTTTTTGTCGGACGTCTGATGTGGTACAAGGGGCTTCGCATCATCCTTGACGCGCTTGCGGCGCTTCGGGAGAGAAACGTTGCGTTCCGCATGGTCTTTGTCGGCGACGGCGGCGACGGCAAGGAGGTCCGCGCCTACGCAAGCGAGCTTGGGCTCGACGACGTCTGCTTTTTCACGGGTTCGATCTCCGACCGCGAAACGATCCGCGCGTGGTACACGCGCGCCGACCTGTTCCTGTTCCCCTCGACCTTTGACACCAACGGTCTTGTGGTGCGCGAGGCGGCGGCGAGCGGCACGGCGACGGTCATGGTGGCGGGCTCCTGCGCCGCCGAGGGCGTGAGCGACGGGCGGAACGGCTTTTTCATCGAGGAGAACGCGTCTTCGCTTACGGATAAGCTGGTCGCCCTCTGCGCCGACCGGGATGCGATGCGCCGCGTCGGCGAAAATGCGGAGCGTGAGCTGTATCTTTCGTGGGAGGATGCGGTCGCGCACGCCTACGAGCGCTATGAGATCGTCATCGACAATTACCGCAGCGGCAGATATCCCAAGCACAAGAAGCCGCTCGACGGCTATCTCAAGTCGCAGGGCGAGCTGATGGACACGCTCGCGATGATTGAAACGGTGAGCGACGAGATGTGGGAGGATCTGATCGCCGACAAGGACGAGCTTGCCTCGCGCTTCCACGAAAGCCAGGAGGAGGTGCGCGAGTATTTCCGCGAGCGGCAGGAGAAGGCACGCGAGCGGAAGGAAAAGGCGACTGAGCGCATCGAGGAGCTCTGGAAAAAAATGGACCGGTATCTGTAACGAAAAAGGACGGCGTGAGCCGTCCTTTTCTCATTGCAGCAGCTTTTTGCATTTTTCCACGGTGCGGAACAGCTTGATGCGGCAGGCGCCCTCGGAGAGGTCGAAACGTTCGCCGAGCTCGCGGTAGCTGAGCTGGTCTTCAAAGCGGAGCAGCAACAGCTTGCGTTCGGTCTCCGTAAGCCCCGACGGAAGGACATCGCGAAGAGCACCCTCCGCCTCCGCGGCGGGGATCGTGTCGTCCAGCGGAAATGTGCGGCGGGAAACGAGCCGGCGGCGTTCGTTCTGCAAAAGGTTCTGAAGCGTCTTCATCAGCCACGCGCCGGGACAGGGATGCTCGGGCAGGGAATCCTTTATGAGCGCGAGCAGAAAGGTGTCCTGCACGAGGTCCTGCGCCGCCTCCCAGTCGCCGAGCGTCCGGTACGCCGCGCGGCACAGCGTATCGTATTCCCGCTCATAGAGCGCGCGTACCGCATCCTCACGCTGACGCACCGTGCCGCCTCCCTCCGTTTTTCTGTGAATACTGTATCAAATTTGAAAGAAAAAGGAAAGACGGGCAGATGTAGAAAAAAAGCCGGAAAATTTGTTGTATTTCCCGTGTAACAAAACGCCTCTGCGAAAACATGATAACAGTATCAGGGAGCGATCCCGAAAAACAAGGAGGGGTTTTTATGAAAGCAAGCCTGCAAATCAGCTCTTATTGCTGCATGACCTACTGCTACGGGGGCTACAGGGACATACCGCATGTGAACATCGATTCCTTTGCAAACCGTCTCAGCGCGGCGCGCGAGGAGGAAAAGACGGCGGCGGAGAAGAAGGCCGAAGAGGAGAAGACGGGGCTGAGCGAAGAGGATATCAAATACCTCAAGGAGCACTACAGCGGGGAGCTGACCGCCGTCGAGGTCGTGCGCGCCGTGCGCATGGTGTATTCGATGGGCGGTATGACCCACGCGGAATACTGCGCGGCATGGGGGCTGCGTTTGGAGGGAGACAAGAGTTACAGCTTCCCCGTGCATCCGGAGCTTTTCTCGGATGTGGAGTGGGGCGACGTGCGCTTTCAAAGCGCGCCGATCACCGGCTTTCGCTCGCTCGACGACATTTTGAAGTGGCTCGACGAGCTGCGCGGCGACGACCCGGAGTGGGAGCTTTTGCGCATGGGGCTTGAAAACCAGTAAGGCTTTGCGTATAATCAGAGGGACAGGAGGGGATGCGGCATGGACGTCAAGATCAACGGCGGATCGCTTCAACCGGCGCAAACGCCCAAGAGAAGCCCCAACGGCAGCGCAGCGCATGGCGCTTCCTTCGCGGACAACCTGAAGGCGGCGGCGGACAAAGCCCCCGAAACGCCGGAGGCGGTGTTCGAGCGGGCGCTATCCGACCGCGAAAATCCGGAACTGCAGCAAATCGACGATTATCTGGAAAGACTGATCGAAAAAGAAATGAAAACGGGCGGCGGAGCTTGAATCCGCCGTCCGTTTTCATGCAGTTCATCGCGCAAGGTATGCGCGGCACACTTTGTTTGCTTCCTCCGCGAGCCGGCCCTCATCCGCCGTCGCGAGCCGACCGTGCTCGACGGCGACGCGACCGTTTACGACGGTGCAGTCCACCGCGCCGCGGAGCCCCACGGTCGCGAGCACGCTCTTCGGGTCGTACAGCGCGCCGGTCAGCTCCAGCCGCCGCGCGTCGACGAGAAACAGGTCGCAGCACTTGTCTGGGGCAAGCTGCCCGATGTCGTCGCGCCCCAGAAGCCGCGCGCTGCCGCGCGTCGCCAGTTTCAAAACGTCATAGCCAGACGGCGCGTTTTTGCTCGCATGGAGCCGGTGCAGCAGGTATGCGACGCGCAGCTCCTCCATGAGACTGGAGCCGTCGTTGGACGCCGAGCCGTCCACCGCGAGGCCGACGGGGACGCCGAGGCGGAGCATATCCGGTACGCGCGCGACGCCCGAAGCGAGCTTCATGTTCGAGATGGGGCAGTGGGCGACGCCGGTGCCGGTGTCGGCGAGGAGCTTCAGCTCCGCATCGTTGAAATGGATGCCGTGGGCGAACCAAACGTCGCCGCCGAGCCAGCCGAGCTTTTCCATGTACGCCAGCGGGCGGACGCCCTCGCGCGCGAGCATGTAGTCCTCCTCGTCCTTTGTTTCGCACAGATGCGTGTGAAGGCGCACGCCGTACTGCCGCGCGAGCTTCGCGCTCTCGCGCAGCAGCTCGGCGGAAACGGAGAACGGCGAGCAGGGCGCGAGCGCCACGCGGTGCATGGCGTAGGGCTTCGGGTCGTGAAAGCGCTCGATCGCGTCGGCGGAGTCTTTCAAGATCTCGTCCACTGTCTGCACGACGCTGTCGGGCGGGAGCCCGCCGTCCTTTTTGGAAAGGTCCATACTGCCGCGCGAGGCGTGGAAGCGCATCCCGAGCTCGTCCGCCGCGGCAAACTGCGCGCCGATGAGGTCGCCGCTGCCGCGGGGAAAGACGTAGTGGTGGTCGAAACAGGTCGTGCAGCCGTGCTTGAGAAGCTCTGCCATCCCGACGAGCGAGGAGTGGCGGACGACGTCCGCGTTCAGGTTCTTCCAAATCTCATAGAGCGCTTTGAGCCAGTCGAACAGCTCCATATTCTGCACCTCGGGCAGATTCCGCGAAAACACCTGATAGAGGTGGTGGTGCGTGTTGATAAGCCCCGGATAGCAGAGCATGTGCGACGCGTCGAGCACGCGGTCTGCCGCTTTGGACAGTCCGGGGCCGATCTCGCCGATGACGCCGTCAACGGCGTAGAGGTCGACGTCTTCATAGACCGTGTCGTTATCGTCGCAGGAGACGAGCGTCTGGATGTTTTTGATCAGCAGGGTAGACATGGCGTTCCTCCTATGAAAAAGAGCGGCAAGCGCCGCTCTTTTCGCTTTGTTATCGTTCCTCGCGGAAGTAGCTCAGACCCAGGCTTGCGGGGGGCTGGTTTTCGCGCTTCTTGCGCAGCGAAACGATGATCAGCACCACCAGCGTGATGACGTAGGGCAGCATCTTGAACAGCTCCAGCGTCTTGCGCGAGAGACCGGGGATGTAGAGGTACGCCCAGTACACGAAGCCGAAGAGGTACGAGCCCCAGATCGCATTCACGGGCTTCCATGTCGCGAAGATGACCAGCGCGACGGCGAGCCAGCCGAGGCCCTCGATCGTGCCGTCGTTCGCCCAGGTGCCCTTGATGTAATCCATCGTGTAGAAGAGGCCGCCGAGGCCCGCGACCGCGGAGCCGGCGATGATCGCGAGGTACTTGTAGCGCGTGACGTTGATGCCCGCGGCGTCCGCCGTGCCGGGATTCTCGCCGACAGCGCGCAGGTTGAGGCCGGTGCGCGTGCCATTGAGGAAGCGGCGGATGACCAGCGCCAGAATGATCGCGAGATACGCCATGAAGCCGTGGGCGAAGAAGAGCTTGCCCAGAGTGCCCATATACCCCAGCGGCGTGTAGGCGATGTAGGCGCTGGACGTGACGGGAACAGAGATCTGTCCGACGCCGCCGGCGAGCGTGTTGAGGCTCGCACCGAAGAAGTTGGCGACGCCGCCGCCGAAGATCGTGAGCGTCAGTCCCGTGACGTTCTGGTTCGCACGCAGGGTGATCGTCAAAAACGCGTAGATCAATCCGCCGAGCGCGGAGAACAGGATCGAGCAGATCAGGCTCAGGATCAGTCCGGCGATCGGGGAAGCGCCGCCGTGCAGCTCGTAATAGAACGCGGCGACCATACCGCCGATGCCGCCCAAGTACATGATGCCGGGGATGCCGAGGTTGAGGTTGCCCGCCTTTTCAATCAAAATCTCGCCGATGGCGCCGAGCATGATGACGGTGCCGAACGCGATGGCGGAGTTGATCAGCGTCAAAAGCTGTACCTGCGTCATGCGCTCACCTTCTTTCCGCGGAAGTGGACCGTATAGTTGACGAAGAATTCGCTGCCGAGCAGGAAGAACAGGATGATGCCGGTGATCATCTCGCTGACCTCCTGCGAGAGGTTGTACGAGGAGGCGATCGCCTGCGCGCCCTTTTGCAGGAACACGAGCAGGAACGAGAAGATGACCATGACCACGCTGTTGAACTGCGCCAGCCATGCCACGATGATCGCGGTGAAGCCGCGCCCGCCAGCCGTCGCGGTCGAGATCGTGTGGCTCGCGCCGGAAACGGCGACGAAGCCCGCAAGGCCGCAGATCGCGCCGGAAAAGATGATCGTGCGGACATAGGCGCGGTTGACGCGGATGCCAGCGTAGCGCGCGGTGTTCTCGCTGTCGCCGATGACGGCGATCTCATAGCCGTGCTTGGAGTGGTTCATGTAGAGGTACATGATGACCGTTACCGCCAGGACGATGATGACGTTCCAGCCGTAATCCTTGTTGTAGCCCGCGGAGAACAGATTGGGCAGCCAGCCCTCCTTGCCCTGCGAGTTGATGACGCCGACGCTGTTGGAGCCGAACGGGTTTTCCCACATCGCCACAAAGTAGCTCGTCAGCTGGATGGCGATGTAGTTCATCATCAGCGTGAAGAGCGTTTCGTTCGTGTTCCAGCGCGCCTTGAAAAGGCCGGGGAAGAAGCCCCAGACGCCGCCCGCGGCAAGGCTTGCGAGAATCATCACAAGCAGCAGCAGGGGGGCGGGGAGGTTTTTCAGATAGATCATGCACGCCGCCGCGGCGATGCCGCCGACGAGGATCTGGCCCTCGGCGCCGATGTTCCAGAAGCGCATCTTGAACGCCGGCGCAAGGCCGACCGCGATGCACAACAGCGTCATCGCGTCGCGGACCGTGACCCACGCGCGCTTGCCGGTGCCGACCGCGCCTTCAAACATCGTGGCGAAAACGGCGGCGGGGTTGAGCCCGGACACCGCGATGATGACGATGCCGCTGACAACGAGGCTGAGGAAGAACGCGATGAGGCGGATGCCCCACGATTTCCATGCGGGGAGCATTTCGCCGCGCTTGGACATGCGCAGCAAGGGCTCGCCCTTGAGCTGTTCCTTATCCATTACGCGCCCTCCTTCCTGTGCTGGGTCATCAGCAGGCCGACTTCCTCTTTGGTGACGCTGCGCGCGTCGACGACGCCGGAGACCTGTCCGCCGCAAAGCACGACCAGACGGTCGCACAGCTCGAGCAGCACGTCAAGGTCTTCGCCGACATACAGGACGGCGATGCCCTTCATTTTTTCCTGCGTGAGCAGGTTGTAGATCGTGTAGGACGTGTTGATATCGAGGCCGCGCACCGCGTAAGCCGTCATCAGAACGGCGGGATCCTGCGCGATCTCGCGCCCGACGAGCACCTTCTGCACGTTGCCGCCGGACATGCGCCGGACGGGGAAGGAGGTGCTGGGGGTGACGACCTCAAGCTCCTTCCAGATGTCGTTGGCGAGCTGCTCCGGTTGCTTGCGGTCAACGAACAATCCCTTGCCCTTGCGCCACGAGCGGAGCATCATGTTGCCGGTCATGCCCATCGAGCCGACCAGGCCCATGCCAAGCCGGTCCTCCGGCACGAACGCCATGCCGACGCCGGTCTTCTTGATCGCGAGCGGGTCCATGCCGACCAGGTTGATGTCCTTGCCCTCGGGACTGTGGAACACGATCTCGCCCTCACGGACAGGGTAGAGGCCGGCGATGGACTCGAGCAGTTCCTTCTGCCCGCTGCCGGCGACGCCTGCAACGCCGAGGATCTCGCCGGAATTTGCCGTGAAGCTCACATCGTCGAGCCGCTTGACGCCCAGCTCGTCGTAGACGGTGAGGTTTTTGATCTCAAGCCGCGGCTTCGGGTCAACGGGATCGGGGCGGTCGATGTTCAGCGTGACGCTGTGTCCGACCATCATGTCGGTCAGCGACTGCTGGTCGGCGTCCTTTGTCATCACGTCTCCGATGTACTCGCCCTTGCGCAGTACCGCGACGCGGTCGGACACGTCAAGCACCTCGTGGAGCTTGTGCGTGATGATGATGAGCGATTTGCCGTCCTTCTTCATCGCGCGCATGATTTCGAACAGCTTGTCCGTCTCCTGCGGCGTCAGCACGGCGGTCGGCTCGTCGAGGATCAGGATGTCCGCGCCGCGGTAGAGCACCTTAACGATCTCCACGGTCTGCTTCTGCGAAACGGACATATCGTAGATCTTCTGATCCGGCTTGATGTCGAAGCCGTAGCGCGCGCAGATCTCCGCGACCTTCTCGCCGGCCTTTTTCAGATCGAACCTTCCCTCGCCCTCGAGGCCGAGGACGATGTTTTCCGTCGCCGTAAACACGTCGACCAGCTTGAAGTGCTGGTGGATCATGCCGATGCCGTTGTCGAAGGCATCCTTCGGCGAGGCGATGGTCACGGGCTTGCCGTGGACATAGATCTGCCCTTCGTCGGGGAAGTAGATGCCGGAGAGCTGGTTCATCAGCGTGGTCTTGCCGCTGCCGTTTTCACCGAGGAGCGACAATATCTCGCCCTCGCGCAGCTCCATGTTGATGTGGTCGTTTGCCACGACCTTGCCGAAGCGCTTGGTGACGTTTTCCATTTTGATGGCACAGGAAGCGCCCAACGCGATCATTCCCTTCTTTGAAAGAGTCGCTTAAAACCAATAAAGCCATTTTAGCATATTTGACAAGCCTTGTAAACAAAAACAGCAAAAAAATATGCTTGTCGCCTAAATGTTTTTTTGAACCGGACAAAAGGAAAGGGGCTGCCGTTTGGCAGCCCCTTTGGGGAAAACTCAGTTGAGCTCGGTGATGCCGTCAATGCGCAGGGAGAAGGACGGCGCGGAAATGTACTCGGATTCGTGATAGTAACCGTCCACGATGCCCTCGTTGGTGTCGTTGGTCCAGTCGCCGTCGGAGTCGAAGGTGAACGCGCTGGTGACGGGCGCTCCGCCGACCGTGAAGGTGCTGGTATCGAACACGTGCAGCGTGCCCGCCTTGATGGCGTCCTCGGCAGCCTTGACCGCTTCGGCGGTGCCGGGAGCGACCTCGGGCCCGAGCGTCGTGATGGCGACGGCGCCCGCCTCATAGCCCTTGGACCAGTCAGTGGGGAGCTTGCCGCCGGAGAGCATGGTCTTGAACGCCTCGGTGTAGAAGACGCTCCAGTCATTGGTGGAGGAGGTCAGCGCGGCGGTCGGAGCGGCGGCGAGCATGTCGATGTTGTAGCCGACGGAGTAGACGGCCTTGCCGTTGTCCTTGGCGGTCTGGACAGCCTTGGGAGCGCCGGTGGAGTCGGCGTGCTGGCCGATGATGCAGCAGCCGCGCGCCATCAGCGCCTCGGCAGCCTTGCCCTCAGCCTGGATGTCGAACCAGGAGTTGGTGTACTGAACGTCCATGTGCGCCTCGGGGACGATGGACTTGATGCCCAGGAAGAAGCCGGTGTAGCCGGAAACGACCTCGGCATAGGGATACGCGCCGACGTAGCCGATGTACGGATCGGTGACGAGGCCCTGGTCCATCATTTCCTTGAGCTTCATGCCCGCGACGATGCCGCTGACATAACGGGACTCAAAGGTCATGTTGAACGCGTTGTGGAAATTGGGAAGGCCGGACTTCTTGGCGGTGTCGCCGGTCATGGCGACGAACTCGACCTCGGGATGCTCACGCGCCGCATCCTCGCAGAAAGTCTGATGTCCGTAAGAGTTCGTGATGACGAGGTTGCAGCCCTGCTCGACGCATTCGTCGCACTTATCCTTGCAGGTCTCGTCTTCGCCGATGTTGTAGAACCAGACGATGTCCGAATCGGACAGGCCGACCGCCGCGGCGGCCTTGCGGACGCCGTCGATGTGCGCGAAGGTGTAGCCCTCGTTTTCGTCGCCGACGAGAACCACGCCGACCTTCAGCTTACCGGCGTTGTCACCGCTGCCGCCGTTGTCGCCGTTGCCGGCGGGTTCGGTCTTGTTGCCGCAGGCAACGAGCGCGAGGGCCATGACGAGCGCAAGGAGCAGTGCAAGGTACTTCTTCATTGATTTGTCCTCCCTTTCTTTTATCCAACCGTTTTATTTGAGCAGCCGGAAAACCGGCGGACCCAACAAACTAAATGATAACGAATCAGCGGGGAAAAAACAAGGAAAATTATTCGTTCAAATAAACAAAAACCTACATCGAAGCTTGTGCAGCTTATCAATAGATCTTACGCTGCCACTTGGACGCGTCGAGCGCCATGAGCGCGCTGACGGGATCCTTGACCTTGGAGAGGAAGATCATCGCCGCGATGATGTACGGCTTGAAGGACGCCTGCTTGTAAAGCGGCACGCGGTAGCGGTCGAACACGGAGTTGTCGACCTCGCCCATCTCGCAGGACAGGCCCGTGATGTCGGCGGGCAGGCAGTGCAGATACAGCGCCTTGCCGTCCTTCGTGAGCTTCATCATGTCCTCGGTGCAGGCCCAGTCCTTGTGCTCGGCGTTCTGCGCGAGAAGCTTCTTCTCCAGCGCGTCGATGCCCGCCTTGTCGCCCTTCTGATAGAGCTTCGTGCGCTCCTCCATCGCGGCGAACGGCGCCCAGGACTTGGGATAGACGATGTCGGCGCCCTCGAAGGCTTCCTTCATGGAGTTGCACTTCTTGAAGCTGCCGCCGGTCGCCTTGGCGTTTTTCTTGGCGATCTCCTCGATCTCGGGCATGACCTCGTAGCCCTCGGGATGGGCGAGCGTGACGTCCATGCCAAAGCGGGTGAACAGGCCGATGACGCCCTGCGGGACGGACAGCGGCTTGCCGTAGGACGGGGAATACGCCCAGGTCATCGCGACCTTCTTGCCCTTGAGGTTCTCCACGCCGCCGAACTGGTGGATGATGTGAAGCATATCCGCCATGCACTGCGTCGGGTGGTCGACGTCGCACTGGAGGTTCACCAGCGTCGGGCGCTGCTCAAGGATGCCGTCGCGATAGCCCTCCTCGAGGGAATCCATAAAGGTCTTCTGATACTTGTGGCCCTCGCCGATGAACATGTCGTCGCGGATGCCGATGACGTCCGCCATGAAGGACACCATGTTCGCGGTTTCGCGCACGGTTTCGCCGTGGGCGATCTGGCTGACCTTCTCGTCGAGCACCTGCTCCTCGAGGCCGAGGAGGTTGCACGCCGACGCGAAGGAGAAGCGCGTGCGGGTCGAGTTGTCGCGGAAGATCGAGATGCCGAGGCCCGAGTCGAAAACGCGGGTGGACTTGTTGCGCTCGCGCAGGTCTCTCAAGGCGTCGGCGACGGCGAAGACCGCGGCGAGTTCCTCGTCGGTCTTGTCCCAGGTCCAGTAGAAGTCGCTCTTGTACATGTTGTTGATGTGCAGCATCTCAAGCTGACGCGCGAGTTCGATTGTTTTGCTCATTGGAACCAGCTCCTTTCAATGTCTGTAAAGTGTTGTTACTTGATATCGTTTCCGGTGAGCTCCTGACGGAAGCTCGTGGCGCTGCCGTCCTTGTTCTCGGGCTTGTAGAGCATCGGAACGGCGGCGTAGAGCGCGGCGCAGGTGACGAGGTCCTGCTTCCACGTGACCTCGTTGGGCGCGTGCGCCTGGGACTCGGCGCCGGGGCCGAAGCCGACGCAGGGGATGCCGTAGCGGCCCTGGATCGACACGCCGTTGGTCGAGAACGTCCACTTGTCGGTCAGCGGCCTGCCCTCGCGCTTGGACTTCGCCAGATCGTCCGCCCAGATGCGCTCGGTGCCCCAGAGGCCGTGATAGGCGTCGACGAGCGCCTGCACGTGCGGTGCGTTTTCCTTGTTGATCCAGGTGGGGAAGAACGCCTCGGTCTTGTAGACCTCGCCGGTCCACGCCGGACGGTCGTACCAGTACATGCTGACCTTGACGTCGTCGCCGTACTTCTTCACGCTCGGCAGGTCTTCAATTTCCTTGAGGCAGGACTTGTAGGTCTCGCCGGCGGTCATGCGGCGGTCGATGGAGATCGCGCAGGAGTCCGCGACGGCGCAGCGGGACGGGGAGGTGTAGAAGATCTGGGACGTGGTGCAGGTGCCGCGGCCGAGGAAGCGCGCATCCTCATAGTGCTCGGGGTTGTACTTGGGATCGAGCATCTTCACGAGGCCCTTGATCTCGACGCTGTCATCCGCGGGGTTTTCGTTGAGCGCGCGGACGTCCTGCAGAATGTCCGCCATCTTGTAGATCGCGTTGTCGCCGCGCTCCGGGGCGGAGCCGTGGCAGGAGACGCCCTTGACGTCGACGCGGATCTCCATGCGGCCGCGGTGACCGCGATAGATGCCGCCGTCGGTCGGCTCGGTGGAGATGACAAACTCGACCTTTTTCTGCGCCTCTTCGAGGGAGGCAAAGTCCTTGTTCGCGATGTACTGCCAGCACATGCCGTCGCAGTCCTCTTCCTGCACGCTGCCGACGACCATGATCTTGTAGCCGGCGGGGATGAGGCCGAGATCCTTCATGATCTTCGCACCGTAGGTCGCGGACGCCATGCCGCCCTCCTGGTCGGAGCCGCCGCGACCGTAGATCTGGGTCTCGTTCTCCCAGCCCTGATAGGGGTCGTCCGTCCAGTTGGCGCGGTTGCCGATGCCGACGGTGTCGATGTGGCTGTCGATGGCGATGATCCTCTCGCCCGTGCCCATCCAGCCGATGACGTTGCCCAGGCCGTCGATCTCAACCTTGTCGTAGCCGAGCTTTTCCATCTCCTGCTTGATGCGCTTGACGACGCCTTCCTCCTCGCAGCTCTCGGAGGGAATGGCAATCATGTCGCGGAGGAACCGCGTCATGTCGGGGCCGTAGGCCTGCGCTGCCTTTTTGATCGCTTCAAAATCCATAGGAATCATCCTCCCACTATAAAATAATCTTCCTCTATCATATCATAAGTATGGACGATGTCAAACAAAAATTTTGAATCGCTAAAATAATTTTTGAAAAAGGATTGCAATTTAATAGAGATATGGTATGATAAATAGGTGTTGAAATGGAATGAAAGGGGGCGGGGCGTATCGAGACAGCGCAGCTCAACGCGCTCAAGCAGATCGCAAAGGGCATCGCGGCGACATTTGGCAGCAACTGCGAGGTCGTGATCCACGATGTGAGCGGCAAGGGCAGCGACAGCACGATCGTCGCCATCGAAAACGGGCACGTCACGGGCCGCAAGGTCGGCGACGGCGCTTCGCAGATCGCGCTCGAGCAGGTGCTCAGCGCGGACGAGCATCCGGTCGATCAGCTTCGCTACCTCACCAAGACGCCGGACGGGAAGATACTCAAATCCTCGACCATGTACATCCACGGCAAGAACGGCAAGGTCGCGGCGATCCTCGGCATCAATTACGATATTTCCTCGCTTTTGATGGTGGAGTCCGCCGTCAGCGAGATCACGGCGACGCAGGACGCGTCCACGGGGGAGCCGCAGAAGATCGTCAACGTCAACGACCTCGTCGATGAGCTGATCGCGCAGTCGGTCGCGCTCGTCGGAAAGCCCGTGGCGCTGATGAACAAGGAGGACAAGATGCGCGCCATCGGCTTTTTGAGCCAGAGCGGGGCGTTCCTCGTGACCAAGTCGGGCGATAAGATCGCAAAATACTTCGGGATTTCAAAATATACGTTATATTCATACATCGACAAACAGGAGGAAAAGCAAAATGGGTAAGATCGACCTGAAGATCAACAAGGAAGGCCTCAAGCACAACATCCAGAAGGCGCGGGAGAACAACGTCATTATCCCGACCATCGCGCAGATGCAGGATCCCGACAAGATCCCCGACAAGATCAAGAAAAAGCTGAAGAAGACCGGACTGTGGGACGTCGATCCCGTCAACCTGTTCCGCATCAACTGGCACAACGAGGCGAAGGAGAGCGGCGGCCTGTATCAGAAGGTGCCCAACTACGTTGAGATCCCCAGCGAGCTTTCCGGCGTGCCCTGCCGCATCGTCGCGATGGCGGGCAAGTGGTTCCCGACGGGCTGCCACAAGGTCGGCGCGTCCTTCGGCTGCCTGGTCCCGCGCCTTGTGACCGGTCAGTTTGACGCAACCTATCACCACGCCGTCTGGCCGTCCACCGGCAACTACTGCCGCGGCGGCGCGTTCAACTCCAAGCTCCTCGCGTGCGACAGCGTGGCGATCCTGCCGCAGGATATGTCCAAGGAGCGCTTCGACTGGCTCAAGAAGATCGCGGGCCAGATCATTGCGACCCCCGGCTGCGAGTCCAACGTCAAGGAGATCTTCGACAAGACCTGGGAGCTCAAGCAGGATCCCAGCATGATGATCTTCAACCAGTTCGCCGAGATGGGCAACCCGCTGTGGCACTACAATGTCACGGGCTACGCGCTCGCGGAGCTGTTTGAGGCGATCAAGAAGCCCGGACAGAAGCTTGCCGGCGCCTGCTTCACCTCCGGCTCCGCCGGCACGATGTCGGCGGGCGACCTGCTCAAGGAGCGCTATCCCAACGCCAAGCTCGGCGTCGGCGAGGCGCTGCAGTGCCCGACGATCCTGGACAACGGCTTCGGCGGACACCGCATCGAGGGCATCGGCGACAAGCACATTCCCTGGGTCCACAACGTCAAGAACACCGACATGGTCATCGACATCGACGACGAGGACAGCCAGCGCCTGCTGCGCCTGTTCAACACCGCCGAGGGCCAGAAGTACCTTAAGAGCGAGCTGAAGCTCTCCGACGAGCTGATCGAAAAGCTCACCTGGCTGGGCATTTCCGGCATCGCGAACGTGCTTTGCTGCATCAAGATGGCGAAGTACTATGAGCTGACCGAGAACGACGTGCTCGTGACCGTCCTGACCGACAGCGCGGTGATGTACCAGTCCCGCGTTAAGGAGCTCAACAAGATGTACGGCAAGTACAGCGTGAATGAGGCGGGCAAGGATCACGCGCTTCACATGCTCGGGCTCAAGACCGACAACCTGATGGAGCTGACCTATGCCGACCGCAAGCGCGTCCACAACCTCAAGTACTATACCTGGGTCGAGCAGCAGGGCATGAAGGTCGAAGACCTCAACGCCCAGTGGTACGACACCAAGCACACCTGGGACGCCGTCCACGCGCAGGCGAAGGAGCTCGACAAGCTCATCAACGCCTTCAACGACGAGGTCGGCCTGCTCAAGAAGCTGTAAGAAAACGAAATCGCTGACAGGGCGGGGCAGTCGCTCCGCCCTTTTTCAAAAGGAGAAGCCAATGAAAAACGTCATCCATGCCAAATGCGTCAAGTGCGGCAAAACCTATGAGGCCACGCCGAATCTGACGAACTGCGAGTGCGGCGGTATCCTCGATATCGTCTACGATTACGATTACATCAAGAAGAGCCTCACGAAGGAAAAGCTCAAAACGCGCCCGAACACCATGTGGCGCTACCGCGAGTTGCTGCCGGTCGAGGAAACGACGCCGGACACGCCGCTGCGCGTCGGCTGGAGCCCGCTGTACGAGGCAGACCGGCTCGGCGAACTGCTGGGCGTGAAGAAGCTGTGGATCAAGGACGACGGGCAGAACCCGACCGCGTCGCTCAAGGATCGCGCGAGCGCGATGGCGGTCGCCAAGGCGAAGGAAGCGGGCGCGAAGATCATCGCCTGCTCGTCCACCGGCAACGCCGCGTCGTCTCTCGCGGGCAACGCGGCGGCGGCGGGGCTTCGGACGTTCATCTTCGTTCCCGAACGCGCGCCCAAAGGCAAGGTCGCGCAGCTGATGACCTTCGGCGCGAACGTCATCTCCGTGCAGGGAAACTATGAGGAGACCTTCGAGCTTTCCAAGAAGGCGATCGACAAGTGGGGCTGGTATAACCGCAACGCGGCGATCAACCCGTACCTCTCCGAGGGCAAAAAGACCGTTTCGCTGGAGATCGCGGAGCAGCTCGACTGGAAGATGCCGGACTATCTCGCCATCTCCGTTGGCGACGGCTGCACGATCGCGGGCGTGTGGAAGGGCCTCAAGGACCTCTACGCCATCGGGTTTATCGACCGTCTGCCGCGCCTCATTTCCGCGCAGGCGGAGGGCTGCCATCCCATCAACCGCGCGATCGCGGAGAATAAGCCCTGGGAGCCGATGGAGGAGAACACCCTTGCGGATTCCATCGCCGTCGGCGTGCCGCGCAACGCGGACAAGGCGCTTATGGCGATCCGCGAGTCGAACGGTATCGTGGTCAACGTGACCGACGAGGAGATCATGGCGGCGCAGAAGCTGCTCGGCACGACCTGCGGCGTGTTCGGCGAGCCGGCGGGCGTGACCGGCACGGCGGGGCTCAGGAAGCTCTGCGAGCAGGGCGTGATCGGAAAGAACGACACGGTGGTGTCGGTCGTGACCGGCAACGGCCTCAAGGACGTCGCGAACGCGATCAAGTTCTGCGGCGAGCCGATGAAGCTCCCGAACGACCTCGACGCGCTGGTCGCCGAGATCGACAGGCGCGGGCTGAAAACGGAATAAGGAATGAAGAAGGCGTTTGGCGAAAAGCCAAACGCCTTCATTATTATATGGGATCGACGGGCGTGTCCGCAGAGTTGTCCGGGGCAGGCTCCGCCGGAGCCTCGCCCTGCGTTTCCGCCGGAGCGCTTTCCGGCATATCGAGCTTGAGCTCGATGGGCGTGTGCGCGGCGGAGGCAAGCTCGCTCGCGGCAGCCTCGGCGTCCGCGGCGACAGCCGCCTGCGTGAATCTGGCGGCAGCCTCCTCCTGGTGCGCGGCGCGGCGGCCCTCCTCAAGCGCCTGGCGGGCAGCCTCACGGCCCTGCTCCTCCGCCTGCGCGACGGCGGCTTCCTTCTCCTTCGCCGCCTTTTCCAGCTCCTTTTCCATTACCTTGCGGTTGTGCTTTTTCTCAACAAGGTGGACGACGTGCGCAATCAGCGCGACGAACACCAGCGCCACGCCGATCCAGCTGGCAATGCCGAGCGTGAAGATCGAGTTGAGCTTCCAGTAGCCATCCTGTACGCCGAGAAACGTAAAGAGCACCGAAACGGCGAGCGCGACGCCGAAGAGCAGCACCCACAGGATCGATTTGACCGCCGAGCTCTTGCGCACACGCAGATAGCAGACGATGAAGAAGATCGCGAGCAGGAAACAGGCGGGGTACTGAGCAAACAAGAGATATTTCCAGGTCATTTGCCATGCCTTCCTTTACAGCGCGCACTTGCCGCGCGCGAGATATTGGCCGTTCGGCTTGCCGAGAACCTCGCCGTGGTCAACGGCAAGCTCGCCGCGCAGATACACCGAGCGGATCGAGCCGGAGGTCTCGAAGCCCTCAAACGGTGTGTAGCCCGCCTTCGAGGCAAGCTCCGCGCCGCGGAGCACGTGGCTGACGTTCGGGTCGTAAACGACGATGTCGGCGTCGCTGCCCGCGGCGATGGCGCCCTTGCGCGGATAGAGCCCGTAGAGCTTCGCGGGGTTTTCACTCAGAACGCGGCACATGACGGCAAGGCCGATGCGGCGCTCCGCGACGCCTGCGGTATAGATCAGCTCGCCGCGCGTTTCGACGCCGGGAAGGCCGCCGGGGATCTTCGTGAAGTCCTCGCGCCCCATTTCCTTCTGCTTGAGCGTGAAGGAGCAGTGGTCGGTCGATATGGTCTGCACGTCGCCGCGGCGCAGCGCCTGCCAGAGCGCTTCGGCGTCCTCGCGGGTGCGCAGCGGCGGGGCGCAGACGTAGCCTGCGGCGCGGGAATAGTCGGGATCGTAGTAGAGAGAGTCGTCGAGCAGCAGATACTGCGGGCAGGTTTCGACATAGACCGTCTGCCCGCGCTGACGTGCCGCCTCGATCGCGAGCAGAGACTCGCGGTTGGTCGTATGCACGATGATGACCGGCGTATTGACCACCTGCGCGATGCGCAGCACGCGGTCGACCGCCTCCGCCTCGAGGCAGTCCGGGCGCGAGAGCGGGTGGGAGGAGACCTCCGCGCCGTGGCCCGTGGCCTTGAGCTCGGCGATCTTCGCGTCGATCACGCCGGCGTTCTCGCAGTGGAAGCCGCAGATGCCGCCGCGCGCCTTGAGCGCCTTGAGCGCGCGGTAGATCTGCTCGTCCGGCAGCATCATCGCGGGATAGGTGAGATACATCTTGAACGACGTGATGCCGGCGGCAAACATATCGTCAAGCTCGCGCTCGATGCCGTCGTTCCAGTCGTCAATGGTCATGTGGTAGCCGTAATCGCACCAGCACTTGCCGTCGGACTTCTCGTGCCAGAGCTTGAGCCCGTGCGCGAGCGTTTCGCCCTTGTTGGGGCAGGCAAAGTCGACGATGCTCGTCGTGCCGCCGCGGATCGCCGCGCGCGTGCCGCTTTCAAAGTCGTCCGCCGTCGTCGTGTTGCACACGTCGAGGTCGAAGTGCGTGTGGGCGTCGATAAAGCCGGGGAAGAGATAGCAGTCCGTCACGTCCACGATCTGCGCGTCACTCGGCGCAAGCGCCATGACGTGCCCGACCCGTTCGATCTTCCCGTCGCCGATGAGCACGTCGGCGCGCTTGCTGGAGCGTCCGGTGACGACAAATCCGCCGCGCAGGATGGTTTTCATGGGAACCACTCCTTTATTTCATAATCAAGCATACACAGCATAGCACATTTCCCCGGGAATTGCTATACCAAAAATGCGCAAAATAAAAGGGGAGACGCCGACAGGCGCCTCCCCTTTACAATGCCGGTGCGCCCGGCGAGCGCACGTTCTAACGGGTGAGAGTCCCGAGTCCGCCCGGCAGTGGGAAGGACATAGCCA
>SVKM01000012.1:0-15741 GCA_015068465.1 Oscillospiraceae bacterium
GTCCGGCGGCCTTGCTCTGCTGCACGGCTGGCACGAGCGCGCGATCAACGCGATCTTCCTCGGCTCGCTGCTCTTTGCCGCCTCGGACCTGATCCTCAGCGGAACCTACTTCGGCAAGGGGAAGGACCGCCCCGTGGACATCATCACAAACTACCTGACCTACTATCCCGCGCAGTACCTGATCGCGTTGTCGCTGCTTCTCGTCTGAAAATGCCCCTATCCTGCCCGGACGGATACCATGTCCGGGCATTTTGCATAAATCTGAGCCGAGCGGGGCTTGACATTCTTGTGCGAGAGGCATATAATCCAACCATATAGGCCCGGCTCGACCGGGCCAAACATTTTTATCTAAGGAGGATGGAACATGAAGAAAGCAATTTCGCTTGCATTGACACTGGTGATGGTTCTGGGCCTGCTGGTCGGCTGCGGCAGCAAGACCGAGGCGCCCTCGTCCACGCCCGCGCCCGCGGCGAGCTCCGGCAGCGCGAGCTCGTCGGGCAGCACGAGCACCGGCGCGGCTGCTTCCGACCCGATGGCGGATCTGGTCGCCGCCGCGAAGGCGGAGGGCGAGCTGGTTGTCTACGGCTCCTGCGAGGAGGATTACCTTGCGGCGGCGTGCGCTAACTTTGAAAAGCTCTACGGCATCAAGACGCAGTATCAGCGCCTTTCCACCGGCGAAGTCCCGACCAAGATCGAGGAGGAGAACGGCAACCCGTCCGCCGACGTCTGGTTTGGCGGCACGAACAACCCGTACGACACCGCGGCGGCGAAGGGCCTGCTGGACAACAGCTATGTCCCCATGAACGCCTCCCATCTGACCAAGGATATCTACAAGGACCCCAACGGCTACTGGTACGGCATCTACACCGGTATCCTCGGCTTCATGGCAAACAAGGACGAGCTCTCCCGCCTTGGCCTTGCGGCGCCCGAGACCTGGGACGACCTGCTCAAGCCCGAGTATAAGGGTCTCATCTGGCTGTCCAACTACAACACCGCCGGCACGGCGAAGCTCGTCGTCAACACGATGCTGCAGATGAAGGGCCACGACGCGGGCATCCAGTACCTCGTCGACCTCGACAAGAACATCAAGATCTACACCAAGTCCGGCTCCGGCCCCAGCAAGAACGTCGGCACGGGCGAGTGCGTCATCGGCATCGGCTTCCTGCATGACGGCATCACGCAGATCGTCGACAACGGCTACGACAACGTCCAGCTCATCATCCCGAAGGACGGCACGTCCTGCGAGATCGGGCCGGTCGCCGAGTTCAAGGGCGCCAAGCACGAGAACGCCGCGCACCTCTTTATGGAGTACGCGCTTTCTCCCGACTGCGTGGAGCTTGCCGCGAGCAACGGCTCGTATCAGTTCCTCGTCATCGACAACGCCGCGCAGCCGCAGCAGGCGATCGACTTCGGCCTCGATCCCAGCCTTGTTTGGGACGGCTATGACTTTGCCGACGCCGCGGCGAACACCGCGCAGTACGTCGAGGAGGTCATGCAGGCGCTCAACGGCGGCGACGACCGCTTCAAGACCGAGTAAAACGGCTTTTCAAGTGAATTGACACCGTAAGCGAGGTTGCCCCCGCCCTTCGGGGCGGGGGCTTTTTTAAAAGGGGGGATCACTCCGCATGGCAACGACCCAAGGCGCGGCGCTGGACCGGAAAAAGCTGATGGCAGACCCCATCATGGTGACCACCATCGTCGTACTCATTACGTTTTTGACGCTGTTTATTCTCTACCCGCTGGCGATATTGCTGATCGACAGCCTGTATGGCACGAACGGCCTGTCGCTGGATACGTTCCGGCGCGTGCTGGCAATGCCGACGTTCACGAAGGCCATCGGCAACACGCTCAAGATCGGCTTCGTGGTCGGCATCCTCTCCACGCTCATCGGGCTGCTGTTTGCCTACGTGGAGGTCTATGTGCGGCTGCACAAGGTCTCGGGCGGGCTTTTCAAGCTCGTTTCGATGCTGCCCGTCGTTTCGCCGCCGTTCGTGCTGTCGTTGAGCATGATCATGCTCTTCGGGCGCTCGGGGCTTATCACGCGCTTCCTGCTCGGCATCTACGACAACAACGTCTACGGCTACTGGGGTATCGTCATCGTGCAGACGCTGACGTTCTTCCCGGTGTGCTACATGATGCTCAAGGGGCTTTTGAAGAACATCGACCCCTCGCTGGAGGAGGCGGCGCGCGACATGGGCGCGAGCCGCTGGAAGGTCTTTACGGACGTCACGTTCCCGCTGATGCTCCCGGGCCTCGGCAACGCGTTTCTGGTGACGTTCATCGAGTCCATCGCCGATTTCGCGAACCCCATGATCATCGGCGGCTCGTATGATACGCTCGCGACGACCATTTACCTCCAGATCACCGGCGCGTTCGACAAGGAGGGCGCGGCGGCGATGGCGGTGGTGCTGCTGTGCATCACGCTGGCGATGTTCGCCGTGCAGAAGTACTATCTCGAATCCAAGACCGCCGCGACGCTCACGGGCAAGGCGTCCCGCGCGCGCATGCTCATCGAGGACAAGAGCGTCAGCGTCCCGCTGACCATCCTCTGCTCGCTCGCCGCGGCGTTCGTCATCCTCATGTATATCTGCGTGCCCATCGGCGCGCTGTTCCCGACCTGGGGCTATAAGTTCACGCCGCTGACGTTCAAATGGTTCTCTCAGGTCTTCTCGCGCTACCATGGCCTCAAGGCGTTCCGCGATTCGTTCATGCTCTCGCTGATTGCCTCGCCCATCACGGCGCTTTTGAGCATGATCATCTCGTACCTCGTCGTCAAGCGCAAGTTCAAGGCGAAGGGATTTATCGAGGCGGTGTCCATGCTCGCGATGGCGGTGCCCGGCACGGTCCTCGGCGTCGGCTACATCCGCGGCTTCTCCGGCGGCCTCTTCCACACGGGCGTGCTCGGCGGCATCTACGGCACGGGGCTCATCCTCATCATCGTGTTCGTCGTGCGCTCGCTGCCGACCGGTACGCGCAGCGGCATCTCGGCGCTGCGCCAGATCGACAAGAGCATCGAGGAGAGCGCCTACGACATGGGCGCGGACAGCTTCAAGGTGTTTATGACCGTGACGCTGCCGCTCATCAAGGACTCGTTCCTCAGCGGCCTTGTGACCGCGTTCGTGCGCTCCATCACGGCGATCTCCGCCATCATCCTGCTGGTGACGCCGCAGTACCTGCTCATTACGGTGCAGATCAACGAGTTCGCCGAAAAGGGCGCGTTCAGCATCGCCTGCGCGTTCGCGACGATACTGATCCTGATCACTTACGGCAGCGTGCTGCTGATGAACCTGCTGATGAAATTCTTTGGGACCAGCCGCCAGATAAAGGAGGAGGACTAAGACCATGGCGAAGGAAAAGAAAGGCGTTCGCCTTGAGCATATTTCCAAGATCTATCAGGACCCCAAGACGCATAAGGATTTCTACGCGGTGCACGACACCTCGCTCGAGATCGAGCCGGGCTCGTTCGTGACGCTGCTCGGGCCGTCGGGCTGCGGCAAGACCACGACGCTGCGCATGATCGCGGGCTTTGAAAGCCCCGACGAGGGCGAGATCTACCTCGGCGGCGAGCCGATCAACGCGCTCACGCCGAACAAGCGCGACACGGCGATGGTCTTCCAGAGCTACGCGCTGCTGCCGCACTACAACATCTTCGACAACGTCGCCTACGGCTTGAAGCTTCGCAAGCTCGACAAGGATACCATCCGCGAAAAGGTCATGGACATCCTCAAGCTCGTGGGTCTGGAGGGCATGGAATCCCGCATGACCAACCAGCTCTCCGGCGGACAGCAGCAGCGCGTCGCGCTTGCGCGCGCGCTCGTGCTCGAACCGGGCGTGCTGCTGTTCGACGAGCCGCTTTCAAACCTCGACGCGAAGCTGCGCGTGTCGATGCGCACGGAGATCCGCCGCATCCAGCAGGAGGCGGGCATCACCGCGATCTACGTCACGCACGACCAGAGCGAGGCGATGGCGCTTTCCGACAAGATCATCATCATGGAAAAGGGCGTTGTCGCGCAGATCGGCACGCCGCAGGAGATCTATTACCACCCGACGAGCGAGTTCGTCGCGGACTTCATCGGCGACGCGAACTTCTTGAAGGGCAGGATGCTCCGCCACGAGGGCGGCGACGGCGTCGTCGAGGTGAACGGTACGCAGGTGCGCGTCGCGGCGGCGGACGGCGTTGCCGACGGCGCGGACACGACGGTCGTGCTGCGCCCGGAGTCCACGGTGCTCGGCGATACGGGCTACTTCCCGGTGAAGGTCGCCGTGTCGAGCTTCATGGGCGCCTATCAGCTCTACCACGTCATGCTCGGCGACGTCAAGCTCATTATCCACGAGTACAACCCCAAGGGCAAGAAGGTCTATCAGATGGGCGAAACCGCCTATGTGGGCTTCGAGCCCGGCAGCGCGCACTGCATCTGATGCGGAAAAGCGAACTGCATACGCCAAAAGCCCCGCGCCGTATGGCGCGGGGCTTTTTTGCGCGGTTATCCTATCCGTTGGACACCGTGTAGAGCGAGTAGAACTGTCCCTTTTTCTCCATCAGCTCGTCGAAGCGCCCCTGCTCGCACAGCGCGCCGTTTTTGAGCATCAAGATGCCGTCATAGCGCGCAAGCGCCGCCTCGTCAAGCCGGTGCGTGACGACGATGCGCGTCAGGCCCTCAAGGTCGAGGATCGCGGAGGACACATACTGCGCGGTTTCGTTGTCGAGCGCGGAGGTCGCCTCGTCCACGAGCAGCACGTTGCTGCCGCGCAAGAGGCTCCGCGCGATGGAGATGCGCTGGCGCTCGCCGCCGGAGAGGTTGACGCCGTTCTCGCCGCAGCGGTAGCCCTCGCCGCGCGCCTCGATGACCGGAGAAAGCCCCGCGAGGCGGATCGCGCGCTCGACGGCCTCGTCCGGGAACGGCGCGAACATCGTGATGTTGTTGCGGATCGTGTCGTCAAAGAGAAAGACGTTCTGCACGATGAGGCTCTCGAGGTCGTAGAGGCTGGCGGCGGAGAGGTCCTTCACCTCGCGCCCGTCGAACGTCAGCGAGCCGCCGTAGCCCCGGTGCGCGCCCATGAGCAGACTCAAAAGCGTCGATTTGCCCGAGCCGGACGCGCCGACGAGCGCGTAGCTCTTGCCCGCCTCGAAGCGGCAGCTTATGTCGCGCAGGACCGGCTTTCCCTCCTCGTAGGCGAAGGCTAGGTTGTCGAGCGCGACGCCCTCGCGCAGCGTTTCGGGCGCGGGTTCGCCGCCCGCTTCGACGTTTTCCTCGAGGAGCCCCGCGAGCTTGTCGATGAGCGCGAGCGCCGCCTTGCGGTTCGCCCAGAGCTCGGGGATCATCTGAATGGGCTGGTTCACAAAATTGCAGAGGTTGACGAAGATCAGCACCGTGCCGATCGTGATGCTGCCGCGCAGGGCGAGCGCCGCGCCGATGAAAAAGATGCCGAACTGCACCGCGCCCCCGGAGCTCTGGGCGGCGGCTTGCAGGACGCCGTCGTAGCGTCGGCGGTTTTCCTTGACCCGCTCCAGCTCCGCATTTTCCGCGCGGAAAACGCCCTCGGTGCGCTCCTCTGCCTTGAAGCTTTTGATGACGGCAAAGCCGCCGAGCAGATCCTTGAAGCGCGCGGTGAACGCCTCGTTGGCGTCAGACACCGCCTTTTCCCGTTTGGAAAGCCCCTTGCCCATGAGCACGGAGATCACGACGGGCAGCGCGCTCATGCCGAGCACGATCGCCGTCAGCAGCGGGCTGTACCAGAGCATCATCCCCAGCGACATACAGAACATCAGCGCGTAAAAGACCAGCAGCACCGCGTTGTTGAGGTAGTTGATTTCGACGGAGAGCGCGTCGTTCGTCAGCGCGGAGAGGTAGGTGCCGGTGTTCTCGCTCGTGAACGCGGCGATGGACTTGCGCGAGAGCAGCGAAAACGCGCGCTCCTTGTACTGCCGCAGCCCGCGGTGGACAAAGCGCGCCTTGGTGGTCTGCATCAGCGCGAAGCTGCCGAAGGTCAGCGGAAAGCTTATGAGTATGAGAACGCCCGTGCGGCGCAGCACCTCCCAGTCCGCCGCGTTCACCGCGTCCACGATCGCGCCGAGAAGCCAGGAAATGAGCATGTTCGTGCCCCCGGCAAGCATACTGAATAGCAGCGCGAGGGCGAAAGCAAGGCGGTTGTTCTCGTAAAAGGCGGCGCACAGCGCGCGCTTCGTGTCACTTGCTTTCATCGTGCGTTTCCTCCTTTACCCGCAGCAGCGGGGCGTCGCGGTCGTACCAGTGGCAGAAATAGGAGTCGAATTTGTCGCACATCCAGCGCGAGAGCAGCATAAAGGGTACGAAAGAGTCGTAATCGCGGAGCGAGAACACCTCCACCGGCGCGTCCTCCAGCTCCACCTCGGTCTTTTTTAACAGATGGCAGTCGCACAGCGCCGGCAGCGCCCGCTCCGCGTCCGAAAGCGCCACGCCCACTGACTTGGCGATCGCCGCGGCGGAATGGTAGCCGGATTTGTGCGCGTAGAGCATCCGCAGGATCTCCAGCGCGCCCGGCAGCGCGAGCGCGGAAAAGAGCGCGCGGTAGGCGTCGTTATCCGCAAAGTTCGCCTCATAGCCGCCCGCCGGTTCGGGCATGAGCAGAAACATCGGGCAGTCCTCGGCGGGGACAGCGAGCTGCACCCCCGTTTCATTGATGACGCTCGACCGCAGCCAGATCGTTTCCTCTGTGTGGCTGATGATGTCGCTGGAATAGCAGCTCTTGACCGGCAGGTCGAACAGCGCTTCCGTCAGCTCGCTGAGCACGTCGCCGCTCACATAGTAGGGCCGCATGAACGTGCAGCACAAAAGGCGAAACAGCTCGTCCATGCGTTTTTCGGCGGGGATCGCGGCGAGATGGCGCAGCAGCGTCGCGCGTATGTCCGCCGCCGGCGCGTTCTCGCGCCCGTAGAGCGTGTCGATCGTCACGCCCAGCCGGTCAGCGATGGCGGGCAGCAGCTCCGCGTCGGGCGCGCCGCCCTTTTCCCACTTGCTCACCGCCTGCCCCGACACGCCCAGCGCCTGCCCGAGCTGCTCCTGTGTCATGCCGCGCTCTTTTCGCAGCGCCGCGATCGTTTTTCCAAGCTCCATTTGTCTGCCTCCGCAATTCAAACGTTGTTTGTATCATAGCAAAACCTGCGGTTGAATGCAAGGGAGGCGATTTTGCATAAAATCAACTGTTGGTTGCGAATCGGGCAAAAGAAAACCCCGCGCCGAAAAGCGCGGGGTTTTGCTCACAGATCGTCCCATTGCCGCAGCATGGTTTGCATCCAGTCCTTCACGTCCATGCCGTAGACCGCGCGCAGGCGCTCCGCCGTCAGCACCTCGCGCACGCTGCCGGACGCGGCGACGCCGCCCCTGTCCATCAGCACGGCGCTCTTGCCGTAGGCAAGCGCGAGGCTCAGGTCGTGCACGACCGACACCACGGCGCGCCCGGGCTTTTGCCGCCACTGCTCGATGAGCGAGAACGCCTGCTTCTGGTAGACGAGGTCGAGGTGGTTCGTCGGCTCGTCGAGGATCAGCACCTCCGGGTCTTGCGCGAAGAGCTGCGCGAGAAACGCGCGCTGCAGCTCGCCGCCCGAGAGCGTCAGCACCGACTGCGCGGCAAGCTCCGTGAGCCCGGTCAGCGCGAGCGCGTCCGCGACCGCCGCCTCGTCGGCGTCGGTGCGGCGGGAAAAGACGCCGGGCGCGTAGGCGTAGCGCCCGAGGCGCACGACCTCCTCCACCGAGAACGCGTAGCCCACCGAATGGTTCTGCGACAGAACGCCGACGTGCCGCGCGAGCTCGTGCGGCTTGTATGTGCGCACATCCCTTCCGCGAAACGCGATCGTGCCCTCGTAGGGAACGCCCTGCGAAACCGCGTTCACGATCGTGGACTTGCCCGCGCCGTTGGGGCCGACGATCATCAGCCAGCCGCCCTCGTCAACGGAGAAGGCGGCGTTTTTGACGATCTCCTTTCCGCCGAGGCGGACGTGCAGACCGCTTACATCCAGCATCCTCATGCGCTTGCCCTCCCGCTGCGGTAAAAGATCACGATGAACACGACCGCGCCGATGAGCGACGTCACGACGCCGATGGGGAGTTGCAGGGGATTCGCGACCATGCGCGCCGCGAGGTCGCAGAGCATCAGAAACGTCGAGCCGCCAAAGAGCGTCGCGGGCAGCAGGCGCGCGTGGTTGGGGCCGGTGATCATGCGCACGATGTGCGGCGTCACGAGCCCGACGAAGCCGATGCACCCGCCGATGGACACGCACACGCCGATGAGCGCCGAGACGGCGATGAGCACGCTCAGGCGCACCGCGCGCACGTTCACGCCGACGTGCCGGGCGTTGTCCTCGCCGACCGCGAAGGCGTTGAGCTCGCGCGAAAGCCCCAGCAGCACGCCGCCGCAGAGCACGAGCGCGAGGAGCAGCACCAGCGCGTTGCGATAGCTGGTCCCCGCGAGCGAGCCCATCGTCCAGAACGTGATGCTGTGCAGCTTGTCGCCGGAGAACGTGATGATCAGCGACAGGAGGCTGGATGCGAACATCGAGTAGATCACGCCGATGAGGATGATGCTGTTGGTGGAGAGCGAGTAGTCCAGCTTGTAGGCGAGCGAGAGAATGACGACGATGGACACGAACGCGAAGAGCATCGCCATGACCATCGTGCCGGCAAACGGCAGGGCGGGGAACGTGATCCCGAACGCGATGGCGGTCACCGCGCCGAGCGACGCGCCGGACGCGACGCCGAGCGTCGAGCCGTCCGCGAGCGGGTTTTTCAAAAGCCCCTGCATCGCCGCGCCGCAGATCGCGAGCGACGCGCCCGTAAGCGCCACGCACAATACGCGCGGCAGACGCGAGGAGAGGATGATGGACGCGGCGGTGGTCTGCGGCGCCTCGCGCCCCAAAAGCGCGTCCGCGATCACCGAAGCCGTTTCCCCGAACGGGATGGCGACGCTGCCGACGGAGACGCACAGCACGAGCGTCAAGAGCATGACGGCGGCAAAGACCAAATAGACAAGCGGGGAGAACGAATCTCCCCGCTTTCGGTTTACTTGTTTCATGCGGCGGGGCTGGCTGCATCGTCAGCGTGCGCCGCGACGAAGTCGTAGAGCATCTGCGCGCCGTCGGCAAGACGCGGCGTCGGGCGGGAGAGCTCGTTGTTCTGCAGGTTCAGGATCGCTTCGTTCTTCACGGCGCTGACGTTTTCCCAGCCGGGACGCGCGAGGATCTCCTCCACGGGCGTGGGGCCCTCGCCGAAGTACATGGTGATGGTGACGATGAAGTCGGGATCGCGCTCGAGCACCTGCTCCTCGCTGATCTCGCCCCAGCCGTCGACGTCGTCAAAGACGTTTTTGAGGCCGACCATTTCGGCGATCTCGTTCATAAACGTGCCCTTACCGGCGGTCCACAGGCCGTACTCCAGCGGGGAGACCTCGAAGTAAACGGTCTTGCCCGCGGCGGCGTCCGCCTGCGCGGAAACGGCGGCGAAGGTGGACTTCATCTGCTCGACCACCGCGGCGGCGTTGTCCTCCTTGCCCATGAGCGTGCCGATCATGTTGATCGCGGTATAGACGCCCTCAATGTCCTGCGCGTCGGAAACGACGACCTTGACGCCGGCGGCCTCGAGCTGGTCGATCTGCTCCTGCGTCTGCGCCATGGTGCTCATCAGCAGCACCTGGGGCTTCAGCGCAATGATCTGCTCGATGTTGGTGTCATAGCCGGACTGCACGGAGGGGACGGAGAGCACCTCGGCGGGATAGTCGCAGTATTCGCCGCGGCCGACCAGCGTGTCGCCCGCGCCGACGGCGAACAGGAACTCACAGTCGGCGGCGGAGAGCGCGACCACGCGCGTCGCGGGCTCGTCGAGCGTGATCTCGCGGCCGGTCATGTCCGTGATCGTAATGGCGCCGGCGCTCTGCGCGTCGGCGGGCGCGGAGGTATCGGCGGGAGCCGCGCTCTGCGCGTCGGACGCCGGGGCCGGCTCGGCGTTCGCTTCGGGCTTTGCGGCGCAGGCGGCGAGCGCGAGCGTCATCGCAAGGGACAGCAAAAGAGCAAAAAACTGTTTCATGGTTTGGCCTTCCTTTTCTTTCGAGTTTCCGACATACTATACCACCGGAAATAAGAGCTTGTCAACGGGGAACGGGCGCATAAAAAGAGCGGCGAAAAGCCGCTCTTTTTATGTATCGGAGCTCAGAACTTGATCTTGCCCTCCGTGGAGCCGTTGGCGACGTAGTAGAGCGTGCCGTCCTCGGGCTTGAGGTAGAGGTTCAGCTCGGTGAGGTAGCTGCGCTTGTGCTTTGCCTTGAAGTCGTCCTTCGCCGCCTGCACCAGCGCCTTGACGTCCACGTCGCGTCCGCCGTATTGCAGCGTCAGCGTCGGCGTCATCGCGGCGGCCTTTGCCTTCTGCTCCGCGCGCTCCTTCGCGTTCGCCGCTTTTTCGGCGGCGGTCAGGGGCTTTCTCCCGGCGGCCTTCTTGGCGGTGGGCGCCTTCTTCGCAGCGGGCTTCTTTTCGGCCTTCGCCTCGGCGCTCTTCTTCGCAGCGGCTGTTTTCTTCGCAGCGGCAGTCTTCTTGGCGGCAGGCTTCTTTTCTTCCGCCTTCTTCTCGACTTTCTTCGCGGCGGCCTTCTTGGGCGCGGCAGCCTTCTTGGCTGCGGGTTTCTTCTCCGCCGTCTTTTCGACCGGCTTCTTTTCCGGGGCGGGCTTTGCGGCGGGCGCAGCGACCGGCGCAGTTTCGGCGGGCGCGTTCATTTCGGCGGCGTCAAGAGATTTCTTCGCCTGCTCAAGCTTCTCCGCTTTGACCTTTCTGGATTTCTTCGTCTTCTTTCCCATGGTGGAAACCTCCTGTCATATTATGCTGACACCAACCATTATAGACGAAAATCCGCAAAAATCAATCATTACCATCCATTTTTTCGAATTCATATTCATTTGGCGGTTGATACCCGCGGTTTTTCGTGCTAAAGTATAGGAGTAAATCTATGCCGCCGCGCGCGGCGGCGACGGAAGGAAAATGAAGCGATGGACATCTATGAGGAAAATCAGCTCCAGGACTGCCCCTATTGCGGCGGCGCGGGACTTCTTGAGGAGGAGAACGGCTGGTGCTGGTACGCAATGTGCCTGGACTGCGGCGCGCAGACCGCGCACTTTGAATACAAAACGCCGAATGAGCGCGCGCTCGCCGCGCAGATGGCGGCGCATACCTGGAACATCGGAAAGGTGCTGCGCGGGGACATAGGCGAATGAGAAAGAGGCGCGCGCGATGAAGAGATGGACGTTTGCGATCAACGCGGGGAACATCGCGCTGATCCTGCTCGGCACGGCGGTCAATCTGCTGGGCGGATGGGCGGCGGAAAAGCTTTTCCTGCCATTCTGGTTCGACTCGGTCGGCACGTTTCTCTCCGCGGTGCTGCTCGGCCCGCTGGCGGGAGCGATCTCCGGCGGGCTGATGAACGTGATCGCCAACTTTTTCGATCCCGGACAGATCTGGTTCGCGGTCGTCAGCATCGGCGGCGGCATCGCAGTGGGACTCTTTTTCCCGCGCGGGAAAAAGATCGAATCCTTTTCCGTGATCGCGACGGCGCTGTTCGCCGGCTTCGTGATGACGCTGATCTCCCTGCCGCTCAATATGTACTTCAACGCCGGCTACGTGGGCAACCCCTGGGGCGACGCGCTGGTGGATATGCTCGCGCCGTATCTCAATCCGGCGTGGCTGCGCTGCCTGCTCGGCGGGCTTCTGGTGAACATGCCGGATAAGGCGATCAGCATCGTTATCGCGATGAGCGTGCTCTATTTCGTGCGCCGGCAGCGGGCGAAAAGGGAACGCGCGGACCGTGCCGGAATGCTTGCGATCGTTCTGGCGGCGTCCGCGTTTGCCGCGCTGCTCGCAGCCCCCGCGCGGGCGGCGGATTACAACGCCGACTACGCCGCGGTCATCTACGGGCGGGACAACGGGCTCGTCTCCGCCGAGGTCAGCACCATCGCGCAGACCTCGGACGGCTATATCTGGGCGGGCGCCTATTCCGGCATTTATCGTTACAACGGCTCGTCGTTTGAGAAGATACAGCTCGACGAGCGCATCAGCAACGCGATGTGCCTGTGCGCGGATAAAACGGGCGCGCTGTGGATCGGCACCAACGACAGCGGCGTCGCGTGCTACCGCCCCGACACGGGAAGCGTTGCGTTCTATTCGACCCAGAACGCTCTAGCGGCGGATTCCGTCCGCGCGCTGTGCACGGACGGGGAAGGCGGCGTGTATGTCGGCACCACGGCGGCGCTGTGCCGCGTCTGCGCCGATGGGACGGTCATTGCCTATGAGGAATATCCGCAGCTCAGCGGCGTGCAGTCGCTGGATTTTCTCGGCGGCGGGCAGATCGTCGGCGTCAGCGCAAGGGGAACGCTTTTTCTGCTGCGCGACGGCAGGCTGATCTGCGAGGAAGAGAACGACGATTCCGACCTTGCTTATACCGCGGTCGCCTACGACGGCGGCGGGCGGCTGCTCGTCGGCACCTCCGGCAACGAGCTGATCAGCTTCCGCGTGAAAAAGGACGGGACGCTGGAGCGCCTGACGGAGATCGCCGTTTCCGGCCTCAACGACGTTGCGCATATCCGCTTTGCGCAGAACGAGGGCGGCTTTTTCGTCGCCGGCACCGTGGGGCTCGCGTTTGTCGGCAGGCAGATGCATACGGAGCTTTTGACGCGGGAGAACTTCGGTCTCGGCGTGTCCGACGTGATCGTGGATTATCAGGACAACATCTGGTTCGCGTCCACCAAGCAGGGCGTGATGAAGCTCTCGTGCGACCCCTTCAAGAACGTCTCCCAAAAAGCGGGCGCGGACGCCACGGCGGTCAACGCGCTTTTGATGAGCGGCAGGAAGCTTTACGTCGGCACGGACCTCGGCATGGAGATCATCGACACCTCCGCCTGCCGCACGATCCAAAACGCGGCGACCGAGCTGCTTGCCGGCGAGCGTGTGCGCCACCTGATGAAGGACAGCCGCGGCAACATCTGGGCGAGCACCTACGGGCGCAGCGGCCTTGTCTGCATCGCCCCGGACGGGACGGCGCGGACCTACGACGACGACAGCGGCGTGCTCGGCAGCCGCTTCCGCTTTTCCATGGAGCTCTCGGACGGAACGGTCGTGGCGGCGTCCACGGAGGGGCTGAACTTCATCCGCAACGGCGAGGTCGAATACACGATGAGCACGCCCGAGGGGCTGACGCTGCCGAAGATCCTCTGCGGCGTCGAATGCCCGGACGGCTCGATCCTCGCCGGCTCCGACGGCGACGGCGTTTACCGCATCAAAAACCGCAGGGTCATCGGCCGCGTCGCGGCGGAGCAGGGGCTGGGCTCTCTGGTCGTCATGCGCATCGTGCCCTGCGGCAAGGGCTATATCTACGTGACGAGCAACGACCTTTATTATCAGGACGCGGACACGGCGAACGAAAACGTCCGCCGGCTCAAGACGTTCCCCTACAGCAACAACTACGACGTGTACATAGCCGACGACGGAAAGGCGTGGGTCAGCTCCAGCGCGGGACTGTACGTCTGCGACGCGCAGCAGCTCGTGCGCGACGAGGGCTGCCGCTGCATCCTGCTCAACCACAATCGCGGCTTCGATACGACGCTCACGTCAAACGCGTGGAACGCGGTGTCCGGCGACGAGCTGTACCTGTGCTGCTCGGAGGGCGTGCGGTGCATCAACACAAAGACCTTCGACGACTGGAACACGAACTACAACATCGTCATGGCGTCGCTGACGGTCGAGAACGAAAAGGTGCCCGTCGAAAACGGCGTCTATCAGCTCCCGGCGGGGCGCGGAAGGGTGCAGCTCCATCCGGCGGTGCTCAACTACGCCGTGTCCAACCCGCTCGTGTCGATCCATCTGGAGGGCTTGGACGATCCCGGCGTGCAGCTGCACCAGAACGAAATGACCTCGGACTATTACGTCTCCCTTCCCTACGGCGACTATGAGGTGCACGTCGAGGTGCTCGACGAGCTGACCGGCGAAGCGCGAAAAGAGGCGTTCTTTGCGCTGCATAAGGACGCGGAGCTCTACGAGCACGTATACTACAAGGCGTATCTTCTGCTCGTCGGCGCGATGCTCGTCGCGTTCCTCGCGTGGATGATCGCGAAGATGGGCAACATGGCGGTCATCAACCGCCAGTACGACCAGATCAAGGAGGCAAAGGAGGAGGCGGAATACGCGAACCAGGCGAAATCCCGCTTCCTCGCGAACATGTCGCACGAGATCCGCACGCCAATCAACGCGGTGCTCGGCATGGACGAGATGATATTGCGCGAGAGCACCGAGCCGGTGATCCGCGGCTACGCCGCGGATATCAACACCGCGGGCAACACGCTGTTGTCCCTGATCAACGACATCCTCGATTCGTCCAAGATCGAATCCGGCAAAATGGAGATCGTGCCGGTGGAATACGAGACCGCGACGCTCGTGCGCGACCTTTACAACATGATCTCCCAGCGCGCGCAGGCGAAGGATCTTACGCTTGTGCTCGAGGTCGCGCCGGAGCTGCCGAAAAAGCTCTTCGGCGACGATGTGCGCGTGCGCCAGGTCATCACGAATATCCTCACCAACGCGGTGAAGTATACGCACGCGGGTTCGGTCTGGTTCCGCGTCGGGGGAGAGCGGGACGGAGACGACGAGGTGCTGCACGTCGAGGTCGAGGATACGGGCATCGGCATCAAGGAGGAGGACCTGCCCAAGCTCTTCGAGGCGTTCCAGCGCATCGAGGAGGGGCGCAACCGCAACATCGAGGGCACGGGCCTCGGCATGAACATCACGATCCAGCTGCTCAACATGATGGGAAGCGAGCTCAGGGTCGAAAGCGAGTACGGCAAGGGCTCGAAATTCTTCTTTGACCTGCGTCAGAAGGTCGTGGACGAGACGCCGATCGGCGAATTCTCCGCGCACGAGCATACGGCGGGCGAGAGCTACCGCTACGAGGGCTCGTTCATCGCGCCGGACGCGCGCGTGCTGGTCGTGGACGACAACGCGATGAACCTCAAGGTGTTCCGCAGCCTTTTGAAGCCGACGCAGGTGCGGGTGACCGAGGCGGATTGCGGCAAAAAGGCGCTTGCGCTTGCCGAAGGCGAGCGCTTCGACATGGTGTTCATGGACCACATGATGCCGGATATGGACGGCGTGGAGACGATGCACCGGATGCGGACGCTTGCGGGCTACGACGAGATCCCCATTTACGTGCTGACCGCGAACGCGGTGTCGGGCGCGCGAGAGCAGTACCTCGCGGACGGGTTCGACGGCTTTGTCTCCAAGCCCATCGTTTCGGATAAGCTCGAAGCGGCGCTGCGCGAGGCGCTGCCGCAGGAGCTGCTCAAGCCCTACGAGCGTCAGGAGAGCGAACAGGGCGCGCTCGCCGCGTCCGCGCCGCCGGACGACCTGCCGACGGTGGACGGCCTCGACTGGACTTACGCCTGGCTGCACCTTCCCGAACGGGAACTGCTGGAATCGACGGTGCGGGACTTCCGTGACGTCCTTTCCCTGCAGGCGGATAAGCTCGGGCGCATGTGGACGGACATCCGGGAAAAGCCCGGCGACGCGGACGCGCTCGCGTCGTACCGCATCCAGGTCCACGGCATGAAGAGCGCGGCGGCGACGATCGGGATCGTGCCGCTCGCGGGCATGGCGAAGATGCTCGAATTCGCCGCGCGCGACGGGAACACGGAAACGATGGAGCGGCTGCACGACGTGTTCCTCGCGGAGTGGCGCTCCTACG